>DATJXW010000206.1:0-14967 GCA_035499895.1 Polyangiaceae bacterium
CGAGCAACAACCAGTGCGTCGCCAAGATCAGCAACACCGCCACGAGTTGCAGCAAGGACATTCAGTGCTCGACGGGCAAGTGCTGCAGCACCTGCGTCGACTCCACGAGCGACAACAACAACTGCGGCAGCTGCGGCAACAAGTGCTCGGCCAACCGGTCCTGTCAGAGCAGCAGCTGCGCGTGCGTCGGGTACACCTTCCCGGCCGCGTGCGGGAGCACGTGCGGCAGCTGGAGCTTCGAGTCGGGCCCGAGTACGACCGAAGGCTGGACCGAGATCATCTCGCCCGAAGTCGGCTCGCAGAACAACGGCGCGCTCAACGCGGCCATCTCCACCAATCGCCCGAGCGGCTATCCGGGGTCGGGCAGCTATTCGCTCGTGGTTCCGGTCAACGTCAACGGCTCGACCACCTCCATCGCCTCGGTCGGAGTCCAGTTCTGCCAGCCCGGGGACTACACGAGCGTCGGCGGCTACAACCTCACGGGTTACGTCTACTTCTCCGGCCCGGCCTTCCCGACCTTCGCCTCGTTTTCGGCCTACACCTGGGGAGCGGATCCGTCGGAAGCGGCTCAGTCGATCATCCTCTTGAACACCTCGGTGGTGCCGAACACCTGGATCCAATTCACCGAACAAATGGACTTCGGCTTTCAGTACGATCACCTCGCACTGGGACTCGGTCCGAACGGCGCGTGGAGCGGCACGATGTACCTCGACGACATCCAATTCACGGGCCTCTGACCCGGGTTCGCGCGCACAACGGAAGGAAGATCGTGTCGACGATCTCCTCGATCGTGGCGTTCGAGACCGGTTTGAGCGTCATGAAGAACTCCTGTTGCAGCAACGCGTAGGGTACGGAGGCGATGCGGTCGCTCACCCTGGCGGGAGCGACCTCCCCTCGCGCGATCGCGCGGTCGAGAAGCATGCGCGGAATGTGCGGCCGCGTCGGAAAGACGGTCTTGCGCAGATCGACGGGGCTCGTGCCGGTCTCCTGATAGTAGCCGCCAAGATGCACGGTCAGCGCCGTGATGAGTTCGAGCCTGCCCCGATTGGCGATCTTCATCATCGAAATCGTGTCGCGGCGCAGTGACCCCGTGTCCGGTATCTCCACGTCATCGGGACGAGCAACGTGGGCCACGACGGCGCGCACGAGCGCGTGCTTGCCCGTCCAGCGCCGGTAGAGCACCGCGCGACTGGTCCGGGCGCGAGCGGCGACGGCGTCCATCGTGAAAGCGGCGTAACCCTGCTCGACCAACTGCTCCCACGCCGCATCGAGCAGTGCTTGCTCCAACTTCGCTCCGAGTCGCTTCGTCACTCGAGACCTGCCTCCTCTACGGGCATCAGAGCGTGACGACTATCTTGCCTTGAACGTGGCGGCTGGCCTGACGTGTTACCGCTTCACGGATTTGCTCGATGGGATACGTCGCCGCAATCGGCACCCTCAGCCTGCCCTCCACGATCAACGCGGCGACGTGTTCGAGCGTCCCCGCGACCGCTTGAAAACCCGCAACCGTCGTCACTCCCGGCAACTGGCCGGCGATCATCGAAATGCGCGCCCGCGGAACGCCCAGCTCGAGCGCGAGTTCGGCGGTCTCCGTGCCGAACAGATCCATCGCGGCCGTGACTCCGTTCGACGCGAGAGTTCGGACTCGGTCGCCCAGACCCTCGCCGTACTTCACGGGCTCCGCACCGAGACCACGAAGGTATTCGAACGACTTCTCCGATGCCGTACCGATGACTCTGGCCCCTGCGAGCCGTGCGAGTTGGACGGCGAAGGTCCCGACGCCGCCGGCCGCGCCGCCGATCAACACCGTGTCGCCGACGCGAGGCACGATCGCGGCGAGCGCTGCTGCCGCCGTGCGTGCGGCAACGTCGAGCGTCGCGGCAGTCACGTCGCCGAGGCCGGTCGGCGTGTGATGGACCTCGCCGGGCACGACGACCGCGTAGTCGGCAACCGCCCGCGAGAGCGCTCCGCCAAAGACCCGATCGCCAACGGCGAACCCCGCCACACCGTCGCCCACCTCGTCGACGACGCCTGCAAAATCGTGACCGAACACGGAAGGCAACGTCAGCGCGAGCCCCGGTTGCCGAGCGCGCGCGTCTCTGAGCCGCCGTCCCAAGTCGTCGTCGGCGATGAACATCCAATCCATCGGGTTCAAGCCTGCCGCCGAGACGCGCACCCGCAGCTGTCCGTGGCCCGCACGAGGCTCCGCAATTTCGCGCACCGCGAGCACTTCGGCACCGCCGAACCTCTCGTTGATCACGGCTCGCATGCTTCGCAGCCTACGGCCGGCGTCTCCCGTTTTCAAGATACAATCCTGTATCTTCAAGGATTCGCTCGAGTATCCTTGGGATTCGAACCTTCCGCGCGCGGCGACGATTTGGCGAATCACGAGCGGCGTTCACTCTCCTTTCGCAGCGCCTCGAGCTCGCGCTTCAGAGCTTCGTTCTCGTCGAGCAGCGGGCGCACGAGCTCGTCAACCTCGTGCTCCGTGTAGCGCGGCGTGATGTGCTGCGGGCAATTCCAGTCGATGCCTTCGACGCGGAGGACGAACACGCGCTCGGCGGCGGTGTCACCTGCAACGCGCGCGAAGAGGTCAGGGTCGTCCGACCGTGCGATGATGCGCGCGCGGGCGAGGATCTTCAGTCGTGCGCGTGCTGGGTAGTCGACGAAGATGAGCGCAACGCGGTCGTCGCCCTCGACATTGCCGACGGTGATGTATTGGCGATTGCCGCGGTAATCGGCGAAGGCGAGCGTCCGCTCGTCGAGGACGTGCACGAACCCCCGCTCGCCGCCGCGATGCTGAATGTAGGGCCAGCCGGATGAACCGACGCTCGCCATGTAGAAGCTATCGCGTTCGGCGAGAAAGCTCGCTTCGTCCTCCCCGAGCGTGTCCGGGGTCGTCTCGCCGCGCTCGAGGCGCGCATACGTCCGGCGGCTGCCCCATCGCGCCTGAGCCGCCTTGACGGCCGGAGTGAACGCCAGGCTCGAAAACCCACGCATGGTCGGGCCCTTCAGCGCGGGTGGTGGCGAACGACCGGAAAGTCGAGGTCGGTCGCCGCGAGCTCGTTCAGATAGTTCGTGAAGATCGTCAGTGCGACGTTGGCCGCCACCTCGATCACCTCGGCGTCGGAAATGCCGGCCTCCCGCACCTCGTCGAGGACCGTGCCGGCCCGACCTCGGTGGTCGACGATCGCACGAGCCAGGCCGAGCAGGCGCATCCGACGCGAGTCGTCGGATTTGCCGAGCCGTGCGTCGGCAAGAGCTTGCTCGTCGAGGCCCGCCCTCTTGCCGAGCGCGCTGTGGGCGGAGAGGCAATAGTCGCACGCGTCGATTTCCGAGACAGTGAGCGCAATGGCCTCGCGCGTCCGGGCGTCGAGACGGCCTTTGCTCACGGCGCCGAAGAAGCCGACGAGCGCCTCCAATGCGGCGGGTGAGTTCGCGGCCACGCGGAACAGGTTCGGAGTCATGCCGAGACCCTGCTGCACGCCGGCGAGCAGGGGCGCGACCGTGGCGGGGGCGGTGGCAGGTTCGATAGGGGGAATACGGCTCATGGACTTCTCCTCGTGGTTTCCTGCGACGGGATCGCGTCGCCGGTGAGCCAGAATCTGCGTCTTTCTCGCAGCGAAGAGAACTGTCGTAGTCTGCACACTACCTTTGCGTAGGATGCAAAAATCATGGACCGCCTCGATGCCCTCCGCGCCTTCACGATCGCCGTCGACCGAGGCAGCCTTTCAGCGGCGGCTCGCGCGCTCCGACGTTCATCCGCTTCGATCACCCGCGCCATCGATGCCCTCGAGGAACGTGTGGGCACCGCGCTCCTCCAACGGACGACACGCTCACTCAAGCTGACCGACGCCGGCGAGCGCTACCTGGCGGTCGCGCGCCGCGTGCTCGTCGAGCTCGACGACGCCGAACGCGCGACGAGCCAGGGGACGGTCGAGCCGCACGGCACGCTCAGCGTGACGGCGCCGGTTGCCTTCGGGTCGCTGTTCATTCGGCCAATCCTCGAAGATTTTCTCGAGACGCACCGGAGCGTCCGCGGGCGCCTACTTCTGCTCGACCGAGTCGTTAGCCTGGTGGAGGAAGGCGTGGACGTGTCGGTACGTATCGGCCACCTCCCCGACTCGGCCCTGATCGCCATCGACGTGGGCCGGGTGCGCCGTGTCCTCGTCGCGAGCCCTGCGTATCTCGCGCGCCATGGTCGCCCGAAAACGCCTCAGGACCTCACGGGCCATCGCTTAATCGCCGCGACGAGCGTCACCCCCCACGACTCCTGGAGCTTTTCCGGCAAGGCGGGCGCGCGGGCGCTGCGGGTGAGAGTCGACCCGCTTCTCACGGTCAACGTCCCCGACGCTGCCATTCGCTCCGCTGCAACCGGCATCGGCATCGCGTGCGTGATTTCCTACCAGGTCACCGAACAGCTCGCGACGGGAAGCCTCGTTCGGCTGCTTACCGCCTTCGAGCCCCCGCCGCTCCCCGTACACCTTCTCTATCCGGCGTCGAGCGCACGCACAGCCAAGGTGAGGGCGTTCGTCGAAAGTGCCGCGCCACGGCTGCGCACGACCCTCGCCGCTGCGCGCTGAGGCGCCACACTACGGACGCCTCGATGCCGATGGCGCTGCGGATCCATGCGGCCGCCGCTGCAATGGAGTCGGCGCGGGTAACGTCGAGCGCGATCGGAGGTTCAAATCGGGTTGCGCGGGGGCGATACGCACGCTGGACGGGATCACCCGGCGAGGCGCTCGGCCGAGAAGGTGAGCACGGTCTCGGTCCGGCCCTGCGTGCTCGCCGGCGACTGCATGTATCCCATGCGTCGAAAGCTGTAACGCTCGATACGGAAACCCGCTTCGCGCACGAGCTCGAGCACCTCATCCACGCAATAGCGGTGTTCGAGCGGCGTGCGCTCCTCCCGATAAATGAGCGGGCCGAAATTCACCCACCGACCGCCCACCGGCAAGAGCTCCCACAGCCGCGCGAACAGCGTGCGCATGTCGGACGGCACGTGATCGATGAACCACGGAGTAAAAATCGTGTCGAACGTTCCCGCGCGCACGGGCGGATTCAGCCCGTCGGCGAACAACAACTCGATGCGAGGATCGGCAGGCCACGGGCTCACGAGGTGCCGCTCGACGTACGGGTGCTTCGAGTCGAGCGGCCACGCAGGAAACTCGAAGAGCGACACCGATTCCCCTCGCAGCAAGCGCTGGGCCACGAAGAACGGCAGCGGGTTCAGATCGAGTGCGACGGTGAGCGTCGCTCCGTGACGACAGTGGAGATCTTGGGTCAGCCTGCAGGCGCCTGCACCGAGCACGAGCATCTTCCCGAGCGGGCGCTCCGCCACGACGTCATTTACGGCGCGCAGGGCCTCGGCTGCTTCGTCGTTCTCGGGGCTCCAGCCCCAGTCGCGGTGGATTTGCGGGTAATACTGGAGCAACGCGGCCTTCGAGGCGGGGCTCGCGGCGTTGTCAGGTACCTCGTAGACCGCCGCCTCGAGCCCGGCGTCGGTAACGAGCTCGAGGATGCGACGCCAGTGTCGCTCGAGTTGGCGGCGCAGGATCTCGAGCTTCTGCTGCGTGAGTGGCGGGTGGTCGCCAGAGCGGATCTGGGCCAGCAGTTCGAGCAGGCCCCGGTTCATGCCCGCGTCGAACTCGCGCGTGAGTGCGCTGAAGTGAGCGAACAAGGTCGCCGGCTCGGCAACGAGCAGCGGAATGCCTCCCAATCGGGGGTAGGTCTGCACGCAGGCGGCGCAAACGAGCCCATCACCTCCCGCCCGCAGCGCCCCACGACAGCGCGGGCATTCGAGAACGTCGAGCAACATGCGCGCAGTCTACGACCGATCGTGACCGAGCCGCGCGAAGGACGGCATCAACGCCGCGATACGCACTGCCCCGAGCCGCAGCCCGAGCTCGACCTCTGAGCCCGTGACCGCCGACGCGGAAACGCCCTCCTCGCTTGAAGCGGGAGGGCGTTGTCCACGTGTGGTTGCGCGGCGGCGATACCCGGCGTGGGCAACGGGGATTTCGGTGCCGGGTGAGGTGCGGGCGGCGTAGCCGAACGCCCGCCGGCCGCTTTCGTGACTTCCGCACTAGGTGGTGCGATGGTTGACTCATGGCGAGGCCTAGCGAGGCGCAAGCTCTCCCGTCACCGGAGGCGGCACCGGCCGTTTCCGCCCGGCGTGTCGCGGCAGCGGACCCCGACTTGGAGCGCGAGCTCCTTCAGGCGGAGCAGGACTTCGACACCGGCGACTACATCGAGCTCACCGTTGAGCAGCTCGAACACTACGCCGCGACGGGGGAGTCGCCGTGGCCCGACGAGTCGCCCAGCTAAGCACGACCTTTCGGCGCAGCGTCATCGATCTCGGGCTCGCGCCCGGCTCGCCGGGGTTCCGGGCCGTGTTCGCGACCGTCGCCGCGCTGACGAACGCGGATGAGCTGCCGGGACCGGGGGACGACGAGACGACTTTTGGGGTCGGGCGCGCCTTCGTGAGACGAGTGAGCGGACGTAATGTCTGGATTCTCTACCGCTTCGACGACGCACACGTCCTCGCGATGACCACGCGCGGTATGCCGCCGGTGCCGATGGATGACTAGCTCCACTCGCTGAGCATGGACATGCCATCGGTGCGCTCCTTTCCCACGTGCCGTCCAATTTCGCGATGGAGCCGGCTTTGGGTCGCATGCAGGGCACCCGTCGCGACACGCCCGGCCGGCAGCATCGCTCCGGAGAACCCGTAAACGCCTAACGATCGTCGCCGTCATCACGCTCCAACACGTGGAGATGCGACACCAGGCGTATCGTGCGCGCGCGCCGTCGACCTCGCACTCGAGGCCCTCTTTGATGAACCGCTCGCGCGCAGGCTCGAGATGCAGCACCTGAAGACTGCTCGCGCTCAATGTGCTCGACGACGAACCGCTCGCATTCTGCGGCCCGCGCATCACAAGCCGGCATTCACCTCGCGCTCTGTACGGGACGCCCCGGCTTTGGCGTCACGCGAACCTATGCAGAGCGGCTCGCACCAAACGGGTGGCACGCATTTCAAAACGGCGCGAGCCTCGTTCGCCTTTCGACCAACGAATCGCGCTCGCTCTCGCTCCGACCCGAAACGGTCATTGACATCAAGAACAGGTCACAACGTGCTAGTCGCATTCTCGAACTTTACTCGGATCATTGCTACGCAGTGGAGAGTACGAATGAGAAAGCCAGACGCAATGCGGAGATCCTCGGTATTCCCTTCGAAGCGCGTTCTCTCGATGCGGTCGCATGGCCCGTCGTCCGCGCGCAGTGGATCATTCCCGCCCACGAGCTTGACGCGGTAATGGGTGAGCCGCATCAAGGGTTCGAGCTGGGGCCTTCGACCGGCCCCGACATGCCCGACACGTGCTTCGTCAATCTAACCCCGCCCGGCATCGACAAGGGGAGCGCGATTCGCAAACTGTGCGAAATCCACGGATGCTCACTTTCGGACGTGATGTTCGTCGGAGACGGCCTGAACGACCTCTCGGCCATGAGCATTGTCGGCTCTCCGGTCGCGATGGGAAACGCTGGCCCTGCGGTGCAGGCATTGGCGAGATACCAGGTCGACGACGTGGACTCGGGTGGCCTGGCCGACGCATTGGCGCTCGCGATCTCGGAGCACGTTTCCGCGCGCTCAGATCCGAACAAGGCTAGCTGACGGGTCCAGGCGGGCGAGGTCGCCCGGATCGCTCGTCACAATTGCCTGTTGCGCGCGCTTCGCGCAAATCACGACGTGCGCGTCTGCGATGTCTTTCGTGCGGCTCGCGCCCAGCAAGATCCCGACGCTGGTCGCGTCCACGGCATCAAGCGAACGAAGGTCGGTAGTCGGTTGACGAATCAGCCGCGCCAGCCGCGCCTGCGCCGCTGGCCGCCGGATGGCTTGAGCCAATGCTGTTGCTGGGACGGTCACACGCGCACCCAGCTCCTTGGCGCGAGCCAGTAACACGAGGACCTTGCGATCGTCGCGGTCGAGCGCGATAAGCGCTCCGGCGTCGAGCGTCACGCCGCTCATGCGGCTCGAGCTCGGGATCGCTTGCCCCGCCCCTTGCCGGGAGGCTTCAAGAGCACATCGTCGGCCCAGGTCCGCTCAGCGCGCGTGAGCGGACCGCCCGTCTGATCCAAAGCAGAGGCGAGGAGCGCACCCCAACCGGCGACGTCATTGAGCGATACCGCGACGGCGTGCTGAACGAACGCCGAAACACTGCTTGTCGAACGCGCTTCGACCAGGGCGCGGATGGCTGCCAGCTGATCCACGTCTAGGGTCACCGTCACTTTTTTGGTCGCCATACCGATTGCCATACCACAAGCACGCGGTCTTCTCCACACGCCGCCATGAGCTGGGCAAAGTTCCCAGCATCCAGCAGCGCGCGCGTCGAGTCGTGCGCGTGGAACTGCACCTGGGAGCGGACCGTCGTCGTCCCGTGGCCCCGAAAATGGCCCCGCCGCCGACGAGCAGACTCGCGCGCGGACGGCCGTGCGAGGATGGACGCTTCGCGAAATGCGCGCCACGTGCTACAAGAACCGCTGTGAGTGGCTTTTCCTCGGAACAAGCCCGTGCGTTTCGGCGCCGTTGGGAGCTCGTCGAGGAGAGAGTACGCGCCGAACAGTCGGCCTCAACCATCGAAGAGAAGCTCGACGAAGTCGAGCAGCTAATGCTTTCCGTCCAGGATTTCGGTTGGGACGAAGCGCTCGACGACGACGCTACCGTCCGCGCGCGTTGGGCACGCTTGCGCGCGCGGCTACTTTCGGCCGGCGCAGCCCGCTGAAGGCCGATGGCCGCCGCGCGCGTTCCTGGCCCACTGCTCCAGGCAATCGGGGCAGTAACCACCTGGCTGCGCGAGGCGGACGTGCCGGCTGCCGTGATAGGCGGCGTCGCTGCCTCGCTCCTCGGGCGGCCACGCGTCACCAAGGACGTAGACCTCGTCGCAGCGGCAGAAGACGGTGAGCTGCCTCGGCTCCTGACGCTCGGCCATCAGCATGGTATCGGCGAGCGCGCCGCGGACACCATCGACTTTGCCAAAGTCTCGCGCGTTCTCTTGCTCGAGCACCAGCCGAGTGGCATCGCGATCGATTTGTCCCTCGCGAGCCTGCCGTTCGAGCGCGAGGTCATCGAAAGGGCGGTCGAGCGGACGATACGGGGAGTGGCGTTTCGCGTCGCGACCGCCGAGGACCTCGTCGTGATGAAGGCCATCGCACGGCGACCGCGCGATGTAGCCGATATCGAAGCTCTGCTCGACACGCACCCGAACTTAGATCTCGAACGCATTTGCTCTCTCCTCCGAAGCTTCACCGAGGCCCTCGAAGCGGACGACTTCGCGGGAGATTTCGAGCGCCTCTTGGCGCAAAAACGTCGTCGCAAGTAGACTCGCTGATGTAGAAGAGCTCGCGCGGAGAGCTGAACGGTGGAAATCGATCAGCTTTTTTGCGGCCGCGAGATCGCGCGGGGAACATCGACCTCGTTGCTTCTGAAAAATTGACCATTTCGCCGTGGAGGTAGGCCGGGAAGATCCAGGGAATGAGCGCAACGCCTTCGGAGGAAGGTCAACCGGCAACATCTTCCGCGCCTTCGCTTGCCGGCCGATCCGTCGAGCGCCGCCGCCTGGCACAAGTTGCGGTCTCGACGGCCGTCTCGACGGTCGTCGCTTTCCTCTGTATCGGTCTCTATGGCGTCGCGGATCCCAACGCCGGCCTACTCGGCGTTGCGGTTGCAGGGCTCGCCGGGATGCTCCTTGGCCAGACAATCGTTCGTGCGGCTTACGGCGATCGTTATCTTCTGGCAAAGGGCCCGACGCGGGCGCTCGTGCTGACTGCAGCGGACACTGCGGCAACGCCTGCATCGCAGGAGAGACCTCGGGCCCCGCCTACGAGCTGTGCAAGTTGCGCGCGGGTTCTCGAGCGCGAGTACTGGAGGGTGAACGGACGTGTGGCTTGCGAGCACTGCCGCGATGCAGCGACCCGCGCACCGACATCGGGCGGGTCATGGCCGCAGAGGCTGAAATCGGCCAAATACGGTGCGCTTGCGGCAATCGGGTGCTCCGTGACTTGGATCGTGATCGCCAAGATCACGGGGTACGAGTTCTCGATCGTCGCGATACTAGTGGGCGTCGTTGTCGGGGCGGCGGTCCGGCACGGCGCAGGAGGCAGCGGTGGACGGAGGTATCAGGAGCTTGCGGTGTTTCTGACCTACTCCGCGATTGCTTTGGCAAACATCCCTCCCATCCTGGCGGAGATAGCGGCGCGTGCCCCGCCCGCGCCTGCGCTGCAGCCCACTTTCACCGGCATCGTGCAGAGTTGGCTCTTGATCGTAGGTCTCGCGTACGCTCTCCCGTTTCTCAGCGGCACCGGCGGTCTCATGCGACTCGGGATGATCGGGATTGGCCTCCTAAACGCATGGAACCAGACTGCTGCACGACGACCTACGGTCCTGGGCCCAATCCCCTTGCCGTAGCGGACACCACTCGCAGGGTACGTGCGGCCAAGAGTCGCCCATGGAACGAAAAAACGCGGGGTCAGCTTGTTGAGCTAACTCCGCGTCCTCGCTTTAGTTGCGCGGGGGCGATACGCACGCTGGACAATGCCAGGTCCTCTCCAACGAGCCCCACGCCGCGCGGCAGACACGAGAGACCGCAAATGGGTGCGCTCGGTTCGCACCACCGCTCCCGGGGAGCCGCGCCGAACGTCAAGGGCGGCGGGGCTTGTTGCGCCTCGGTGCCGCGACCGGCCCAGCCCCTCCGCCTTGGGGGGGGCCTTTCCGTCTCCGTTCGAGCGCCATAGCGCCGCAAGATGCCCGGGTCAATGGTCCGAAACTTGCTAGCGCCTTGCGGCCAGCGCCCCCTTTCAGTATTCATTCTCGTACACTTGCATCCTGTGTGGCCCAGCATGTTGCTAGGTCGCGACGAGAATACTGATATGGACCCCGACGCAAAGATTCACGCCGCCCGCGCTTCGCTCAAGTACTTGTCTCCAGACATCACACTGGGTCTAGGGTCAGGCTCAACAGCCCATGCATTCGTTCGCCTGCTGGCGGCGGAAGTATCCTACTACACCAGCTTCAAGTGCATATGTACGTCTTCCGCTACTGAAACTCTCGCCAAGAGTCTCGGATTGCGGGTCATCGACGCGAATGAAATCGATGGAGTCGACCTAACAATTGACGGGGCCGACGAAGTCGACGAACGCCTAAACATGATCAAAGGCGGTGGCGGAGCGATGCTCCGAGAGCGCATCGTCGCGGCAATGTCCAAGAACCATATCACGATCGTCGACTCGACCAAGGTTAGCAACACGCTAGGGCGGTTTCCTCTACCCATTGAAGTTGCGCCATACGCGCACACGGTTACTACTCCCTGGATCTTGGAGAGCATTCGAGACGCCGGATGTCGTGTGGAACGACACATACTTCGAACCACGGAGCTGGGGCAACCGTACGTCACGGACAATGGCAACCATATTCTTGATGTGAAGATCGCTGAGATTCGCGACCCATCCTGGTTATCTGATCATCTCTACCGAGTCAGTGGAATGATTGCTCACGGGCTCTTTGTCAACCTGACCAAACTAATCATTGTTGCGGACGACAAAGGCAGTGTCCGCGAGTTGCGATGAAGCTGCCGTCGTTGAAGGACGTTGTACTTCCGGCCCTCGGTGTTGCCGTGGCCCTGTTGGCGGTAAGCCCCGCGGCCTTGGGCCAAAATGCAGCGGGATACGGTGACTATCTCCGACACAATTGGTGGTGGATCGTCGCCGTGGCTTCGCCCATTGCAAGCGTCGCGTGGACCTGGCTCTACAGCCGTCATCGCCCAACGGCGGCACCCCCAAATGAGAACGGCATTCGCGCTTTTCCAGATCGCCAAGACAAGCAATACCAACATCTATTGACCGAAGCACTCTCGCGCGCCAAGAGTGTAGATGTCGTGGGAGTCTCGAACAACCGACTCACCTCTGACGTGAACGTAGAGTTCTATCGCGACCTGCTCCTGAGTCGCAAAGGTCGCATACGGGCACTCTTTCTTGCGCCGAATTCCCCCGCAATTCGCGAACGGGAGCAACTGGAAGGCAGGCAACGCGGTAGCCTTTCTGGCTTGGTGCAACACAACATTGAGGACTTGCGGCGGTTTGCGCGAACGCTCGGACTGAGCGCAGAGTTCGCGGGCACCCAGCTGGCCGTCAGGACGGTCAGCTTTTTCGCTGGGATCAATGTCATTATTTGTGACAATCAGCTCGCCTTTGTCCACTACTACGGTCGGAACACCAGAGGATTCGACTGCCCGGCTCTAGTCTTTGATTCGACGCGGCAGCGCGAATTGAACTTCTTCACGCAAGAGTTTGAAAGCCTGTGGAGCAGTGGCACAGATGAGAAGATCGCATGACCGCGCCCACCGACCCCGCTGACTCCATGGTTGCTCGTGCGATGAACAGTCTATACCGCCGTGGCTACGCGCGCACGGGTGGCAATGTCTCGGTGAAACGAGAGAACCGAATTTTTATCACACCAAGCGGCGCCTCCCGTGACTTCGGCGGGCGCCTGCGGCGCGTCAATATCGTCGAGTGCGACGTACAGGGGAAATCATACCGCTCACAACCCAACCTCTCTCCATCTCGCGAGATAGGCATTCACTGTCTTATCTATGCGCAACTCGATTGGGCAACATCGATCATTCACGCCCATGCGGCAGAAGTTATTGCCGCAGCCATGATGTTCGACTCTGTACCTGCCCTCACGGAGTCCGCCCACAAGTTCCCCGAAATACTAGTCATCAAGAACACCAGCACTCTTGGAACAAGCCAATTGCTCGGGGTGCTTTCATCGGAGCTCAGCTTGAACTGGTTTCGCGCAATGCATAGACCACCGTATGGCGCATGCGTACTTGTTGAACGCCACGGGCTATTTGTCGCGGGCGAGACACTCGGCCACTCCCTCTACTTCCTCGAGAAGTTAGTCGAGAACGCCCGTATTGCGCTGGCAATGGCATCCAGAGCCGCGCAGCAATGACCACCATTTGGGTCGTGCGTCACGGACGCACTGAAATGAACGCTTCCGGTGCAATTATCGGCCAACTCGACCCGAACCTCGATGAGCTTGGGATGGCACAGGCCGCCGCCGCCGCCGACTTCCTCTTAGACCAGGGCGCGCGGGTGCGTATTTTCTCGAGTGATCTCGCACGAGCACGTCAGTCTGCTGAACAGATTGGCCTAGAACTTGATGTTCCAGTAGAGAGCGACCCAAGACTGCGAGAGGCATACTTTGGAACACTAGAAGGGCTGCCGATTGCATCAGCGATCGAGTCCGGGGTGTGGGCTGAACGTCGACACGCTATGTATGAATTCCGGCCGTCTGGTGGCGAAAGCTATCTCGAGGTCGAGCGACGATTGCGGGAGTTTCTCGAAGAGAAGGCATGTTTAGCCACGGACTCGATTCTGGTCACGCATATCGGACCAATTCGGGTGCTCCTGGTCATTCTTGGAGTCATCGCTGCGCGTGACGTCGGCGGAGTTGCCGTGACCAACGGTGCTTGCCTCAAGTTTGTGGGCACAACCGGTGCTTGGAGGGTCACGGTGCCGCTCGGAACCTTCATCAAAGACGACCTCTAAGGGCGACCGGTGGAGCGCTCAGGGTTTGAAACCGTCTTCTTGGTTTCAGGTAGCGATTGGGGCCGCTGGATCTGGTCGTCACGCGCGTTGACATAACGCCCAATACGCGATCCAGCCGGAACGGCGACCGCGCCCGGAGGCGCTCGCGAGGGACCCGCCCACGCACGCTCGCGTTTGCTCCGGCGCCGAGCCCGTCCCCTACGTAAGACCTCGCTCAACCCCGTCGTGTTGAGGTGAGCGTGAGTTGAGAAACTCTCCGCATGGAGATGCGAGACGAGTTGCGAGTTGAGCTTTCGAAGTTGGGTCCGCGAGGCCGGGGTCGCGCCTACCCGAAGGGCTTGCTGGAAAAGTTGCTGTCGTATACCGTCGCGAGGCGACGGCAGGGGGCGTCGATCGTCGAGGTGGCCTCGGAAGTGGGGATCAATTTCCGCACGCTCGCGCGCTGGCTTGGGGCTCGGAAGACGGGGCGCTTCGGTCGGGTCGAGGTTGTTGCAACGCCGGTCACGACGGCGGCTGCCGCCGCAGCAGGGATCGTCGTGCACGGTCCGCGCGGGCTGCGCATCGAAGGGCTCGATGTGGCGGCCATTGCCGAGCTCGTGCGTCGAGTCGGCGAGTGATCAGCAGCGGTCGACAGATCGCCGTGTACGCATTCGGCGAGCCGGTGGACATGCGCAAGAGCTTCAACACGCTGTCGGCGCTCGTGGTGGGACTCGGGCGCGAGGTGCTGAGCGGGCATTTCTTTCTTTTCGTGAGCCGCGATCGCAAGCGCGCCAAGGTGCTGTTCTTCGACGGCACGGGCTTGTGCTTGCTCGCGAAGCGGCTCGACAAGGGACGCTTCGCGGCGGTGTACGAGCGAGCGAAAGACGGCGTGCTGCAGATGACGCCGAGCGAGCTCCAGCTCTTCATCGAAGGCAGCGAAGCCGTTGGTCGCGTGGAGCTGAGCCCGCCGCTGCTCACGCTGAGCGATCTAACGCCGCGTTGGCCGGGAAAAAAGTCGGCGCGCTGACGTCTTTTCTGATCCCGGGTTACGTACTCTATGACGTGACCCTGGATCAGATCGAAGACATCGAGCTCTTGCGCAAGGCGGCGTTGCTGCTGCAAGAAGACAACAAGAAGCTCGTCCGTCTGATCGGGAAGCTGAAGAAGGAGCTACACGCGCTCCGCGGTGGGGACCCGGAGCAGCTCAAGCTGCAGATCGCGGATCTCGAGCAGCAGCTCGCCAAGCGCAACCAGCTGCTCTTCGGCGACAAGAGCGAGAAGCGCTCGCACTCATCCGAGCCGAAGTCGGAGAAGACACCGCAGACCGGGCACGGCCCACGGCCGCAGCCGATGCTTCCCGAAGTCGAAGAGGTGCATCTGCTC
>DATJXW010000207.1:0-20001 GCA_035499895.1 Polyangiaceae bacterium
TGTTCGCCCGCGATTTCGCCGGCGATGCCTTCGAGCAACATTTCGCTGTAGCCGATGATCGAGGTGAGCGGCGTGCGGAGCTCGTGCGATACGGTCGCGAGGAAATTGCTCTTCAGCCGGTCGAGCTCCTTCAGTCGATCGTAGGCGACTTGGAGCTTGTCCTGCTTCGATTGGAGCTCGCGGTAGCTCTCGCGCACGGCCGCGAGGTGCATGCTGCCCGTGAGCAGCGCCCGTAGCCCGCTGAACATCACGACGTCGAGCGCGGCGCGAGCGTGACGCGCGAGGCGATCCATCGCGTCGTCGGTCACGCGCGGGGCGACCGTGAGGAGCTGCCGAGCGCGATCGAGATCGAGCGCCGGTTCGAGCTCGAGCAGGGACGACGGGATGTCACGGACGGACGGCGGGAAGTACGGGCCGATCACCAGCCGGCCGACGCGGCGGCCGTCGTGCTCGAGCGCGACCACGCGGTAGCGACCGCCACTCACGCCGTCGATGCTGGCTTGCCCGACCGGCCCGGGATCGAGGTTCTTCACCGAGCTCACCGTGCTCTCGATCGCACTGCGCGCCTGCTTGAGCGTCGAGAGGTAGGCGATGAGCTCGACGGGTTGCGAAGCGTCGGCGAGCAGCTTGCCTTCCGCGTCGAACACGCGGATGCCGACGCCCGACAGGTCCGCGAAGCTCGTCGCGAGCTGTCCGAGGCTCTCACGGTCGACGAGCTCCTCGAGCCGCGCGCCGCTGCCGACGGTGAGCTCGTCCACTCGATCGCGCGGGGCCGGGCTCGTCATCAGGGCACGGCCTCCGGCCGGAGCACGTCGAGCGCGCCGCCGACGCAAGCGCCCAGAAGCTCGGCCGTGGTGCGCTTTTCGCCCAACTTCTGCGCGACGCCGTTCATGAACTCGACGGAGTCGAAACCGAACTTGCGGCTCAGGTCGTGCTCCGCGTCGAGCGCGCTCCACGTGAGATGCAGGAGCCCGATGAACGACTCGACGACGCCGACGCCGCGCATCGCGATCGCGAGGTAGACGGGCTCGCGACCCTGCGCGCCGAGCTTCGCGATTTCCTCGTCGCTGCGGATGTCCGGCAGGTCGCGCTTGTTGAATTGGATCACGAGCGGCATCTGTCGCAACGACAAGCCGTGCTCCCGCAGGTTGTCCTTCAGATCCATGAACGAATCGGTGTTCGCCTGCGTCTCGCTCACGCGCGAATCGGCGATGAAGGCGACGCCGTCGGCGCCCTGCAGCACGAGCCTGCGCGTGGAGGCATGAATCACCTGCCCCGGCACCGTGAACACCTTGAGCCGCACGGCGAGGCCGCTCTGGGAACGGAAGGAGAGCGGCAGGAGGTCGAAAAACAGCGTGCGATCGTCCTTCGTCTCGAGCGTCATCAGGCGGCCGCTCGACCCCGGCGCGGCCACGCGATGCAGGGCCTGCAGGTTCGTCGTCTTCCCACTCAAGGCAGGCCCGTAGTAAACGAGCTTGATCGTTAGCTCACGATTGACGAAGTCGAGCTGCACGGTGACCTCCTCCGAGCCTACCACGGGCCCTCGATGACCCAAACGGCGACCCTGCTCCTCCTCCTCGCAGGTGAGCCCACCCGGCACGAGCACGCGCTGCTCGCGGACTTCGCGCGTCAAAAGCGCATCGAGTTCGTCGCACCCGCGCCTACACCCGTCACGCCCTACCCCGCTTATCGGAGTGAGCTCGTGCTCGACCTCGAGGGCCGCCTCGACGAAGCGCGCACGCTCGCGTCCTCGCTCGACGAGGAGCGCGCGCTCACGTTGCTCGCCTCCATCGAGCGCGACATCGTGGATCATCCGGAGCTGCCCCAAGCCGCGTGGTTGCTCGCCGAGCACCACCGCATCGCGGCGGACGCGCGCGCCGGGGACGCCGACGCGGCGGAGCAAGCGGCCGCGCTGTCGCACGCGGCGATCGTGCTCGAGGGGCCGCGCGCGCCCGCCTTCGGGGCGAGCGCGGAGAGCGCCGTCGCCGCGGAGCCGAGCGCGCGCGTGCACGTGAAGGATCTCGGACCGCGCGACGAGCTCGAGATCGACGGCGAGAGCGGCGGGAGCGAGCGGCGCCTCGCCCCCGGGGTGCATCAGGTGCGCGTGCTCCGCGACGGCGATCTCGTGTTCGCGGGTTGGGCGGAGCTCGGAACCGAGCCCGAAGTCACGCTCGGCCTGCGTCCGCTCGTCGCGTGCAGCAGCGAAGATCTCGCGCATACGGGCGCGAGCGGCGGCGCGGTGGTCGTCCCGCACGCGGTCGCGTGCGCGCACTGGTTCGTCGCCCGGCCGCGACCGGGCGGACTCGAGCTCGCGAGCTGCGAACACGCGGCCTGTTCGGGGTTCACCCCCCTGCTCGATCCGGCGCCGCCTCCGCGCGCCTTTCCGCCTTGGGCGACGGCGGCGCTCGTGAGCGCCGGGGCCGTGGCGGCCGGGTTGCTTTCGACCTGGGCGGCGGGCGGCTTCGAGCGCGAACACGCCGCACCGCCGAGGACGGTCTTCGTCTACGGCGGGCTTCACTGAAAGAGTCGCGTCAGTCGCTGCAGAGCGACGCCTGCGCCGTGTCGGTGCAGGTATTCACGTCGCAGGTGCCGCCGACGCACTCGGCGCTGTCCGCGCAGTCGGCTCCATTTTGCTTCTTCGGGACGCACTCGCCGACGGGATTGTTCGGGTCGTCGCTGCCGTCGCAGTAACCGTCGATGCACTCGGCGCTGAGTCCGCAGGCGTCACCCTGCGCGACTTCGGGCACGAGCAGTCCGGGACAGTCGAAGTCGTCGAGGCCGCGCAGCATGTCGCAGGATTCGCCCCCGTAATCGTCGAGACACTTCGAAAGCGCCGTTCCGTCGTAAACGAGCCGGCCGGCGTCGATCGAGGGCGTAGCCTTGTCGAGCAGGAGACCGAGGTAGGCCGCCACGGCGAGCTCGCAGCTGCTCTTGCTCTGTCCGAGCACCGACAGATTCATGAGTTCGTCGGCGGAGCAGCAGAGGAAAATCTTGTCGCAGAGATCGAGCGCGACGGTGACGGGCGCGTCGCTCGCGGCAATCCCGCCCGTGCCGCTCGCGTTCGTGCCGCCCGCGCCGCTCGTCGCGCTGCCGCCGCTTCCGGCGCCCGCCCCGCCGGTCGCGGACAGGCCCGCGGCGGCGCCGCTGCCCGGCGACTGCGTCGTGAATTCGTTCGACGAGCCGCCGCACGCGGCGACGAGGACGCATGCCGTGCCGGCCGTCAGAGCCAAGCGTGCGAGCATGCGCGCAGAATATACGCGTTCGACCACGCTGCCAAAACGCGGGCGAACGCCGCGCTCGCCCGAGCGATTTACCCGCGACCCCCCACGGGGACGAGACTCGTCGCGCACGCTTGGATGAAGCGGTTGGAGTCGTAGCCGGTGTCGCCGACGACGGCCGGCGGCTCGTCGTGGCAAGACCTTTTGGAGACGCGGCCGCTACGCTAGCGTGCGGCGGCGGTCCGCCAGCGCTCGCGCGCGTCTGCGATGGCCGCTTCGACCGTCTTTTTCGCGGGGCCGCCGATCACGCTCCGGCGCTCGACGGCCAGCGCGGCGTCGAGCGCCGCGGCGCGTTCGGGCGTCGCGAGCGCGGGGTGCGCGGCCGCGAACACGTCGTCGGGCAGCGCGGACAGCTCGATGCCGCGGCTCTCGGCTTCTCGCACGAGCGCGCCCACGACGTGGTGCGCCTCGCGGAACGGCACGCCCTTCATCGCGAGCAGGTCCGCGAGATCCGTCGCGCACAGGTGGCCGCGCTCGAGCGCTCGCCGCATTCGAACGGCGTCGAAGCGACACGTGGCGAGCGCGCCCGCGAGAGCGTCGAGGCACGGCAGCACGCAATCGAACGCGTCCATGATGGGGCGCTTGTCCTCCTGCAAATCGCGCCCGTAGCCGAAACCGAGGCTCTTCTCGAGCGCGAGCAGGCTCACGAGCGCTCCCATGGCACGCGCCGCGCGGCCGCGAACGAGCTCGGCCACGTCCGGGTTCTTCTTCTGCGGCATCATGGACGAGCTCGTCGAGAAGCCGTCGCTCAACGCGACGAAGCCGAACTCGGACGACGACCAGAGCACGAGCTCCTCGCCCATGCGCGAGAGGTGAACGCCGGTGAGCGCGAGCGCGGAGGCGAGCTCGATCAGGAAATCGCGGCTGCCCGTCGCGTCGATCGAGTTGCGCGTCGGGCGCGCAAAGCCGAGCTCGGCCGCCACCCCGGCGCGATCGAGCGGAAACCCGCTGCCGGCCACGGCGCCGCTACCGAGCGGACATTCGTTCGCGCGCGCGAGCGCGTCGGTCATCCGCCCGCGGTCGCGCC
The DNA here is from genome assembly GCA_035499895.1 of Polyangiaceae bacterium. Classification (GTDB taxonomy): domain Bacteria; phylum Myxococcota_A; class Polyangia; order Polyangiales; family Polyangiaceae; genus PMG-095. Next base: position 4,306 of record DATJXW010000207.1, read on the forward strand.
ACACGAGCTCCTGCCACGCCATGAGGTGGTGCGAGAGCCGGCTCGGCTGCGCGCGCTGCAGGTGGGTGTACGCGGGCATGAGCGTGTCGATCTCGGCCTCGGCGCGCGCGATGAGCACGCCCGCGAGCCGATCGAGGGCGGCGACCGTCTCTTCACCGAGTCGGCGACAATAGAGTCTGAGATCGGTGGCGACCTGATCGTTGCGGGAGCGGCCGGTGTGGAGCTTGCCGCCCACGGGACCGATGAGCTCGACGAGGCGCGCCTCGACGTTCATGTGCACGTCTTCGCGGTCACGCCGGAACACGAGCTCACCGCGCTCGATTTCGCCCGCGACGCGTTCGAGCCCGTCGGTGATCGCGCTGGCGTCGCCCTCCGAAATCACGCCGGCGCGGGCGAGACCGCGTGCGTGCGCGACCGAGCCCTGAATGTCCTCGCGCCAGAGCGCGCCGTCCACGTCGACGCTCGTGTTGAGCCGCTCCATGGCGGCGTCGAGTCCGTTGGGGAGGCGGCCTCCGCCTGAAAGGGTCATGGCGGGCGCGAGCTTAACACGCCGTCGTCGCCCGGCACCGCCGAGCGACGGCGCGCCCCTTCGTCACTCGTTCGGCGTGAAGGCCGGCGCGAGCGCGCCGCCGGCGATCGCCTCGAGCCGCGCGAGAAACCGCCTGAAATCACGCGCCGGGCGTGCTCCGGGCGGCGTGCGGAGCTCGAAGTCCGTGATGCGCGAGGTGGCGAATCGGAGACAGGCGAGCGCGCCTTCCACCGGCACGGCCGACACTTCCGCGGCCTCGAGCGGCCGCAGGGTCGCATAACCCTCGACCATGGCGCGCGCGTGGGCGACGTCGAACCCGTCCCGATAACACCAAGCCGCGATCGTCACCATCAGATCGTAGACGAAGGGTCCGTGGAACGCGCTCTCGAAATCGAGCAACGCCGCGACGTCCGAGCCTCGAAAGAGCACGTTGTCGCGGAACAAGTCGCCGTGGACGATGCCGGACGGCAGCGTCCGGTCGCGCGCGGGAACGAAGCGATCGTACAGCGTCTTCACGCGCGCGACGGCGGGCAGCAAATCGGTGCGCGCGGTCGAGCGTTCGACTTCGTCGAGGCGGGCCCGCATGTCGGACGGGCCGAAGCGGCCGGCGCCGAGCGGCGCTCGCCCCGCGCTCGCGAGATGAACCCCGGCGAGGGCTCGACCCACGCGACGACACGCGTCCGCGTCCACGCGCGCGAGACACCGAATTTCGCCGTCCACCCACGGAAACAAGGCGAACGGCTTGCCCGCGAAGAGCGGCAGCTCGTGCGTCGGGCGGAGCGGCTCGACCACCGGCACGCCTGCGTGAGCCAGATCGGCGAGCAGCGCGAGCTCGGCCCGGGCGCCGTCTACGCCTTGCTCCTCGTAGAGCCGCGCGAAGAACACGCGGCCGTCGCTCGTGCGAGCCCGAAAGTTCGAGTTCACCGAGCCGGCGACGAGCGGCTCGAGCTCGGCGAGGGTCACGCCGTAACTCCGTCCGAGCTCGCGCGCGGCCTCGATCGACAGTGGAGTGAGCAGTGCCACGAGCTCCGAGCATCCCCCGTGCCCGGATCCGAGGTCAAGCCGGGGGCCCGCTCACGTCTCGTCGAGCACGGTGTTCGGGAGCTCGTCGTCGTTCACCCCGACCGGCGGAGCGATCTCGGCGAGCACCTCGCCGAGCCGCCCGAGCACGTCGACGACGCCGTCGGCGGCGCGCCCTTCACGGATGCCGCTCACGATACGGTCGATGTGCTCCTGCCAACCGCCGTCGCCGATGCGCCCGTGGATCCCTTCGTCACCGAGGATCACGGCGCGCCGCTCGAGCTCCGAAAGCAGGATGAGCACGCCCGTGCGACCGCGGGTGCGATAGAGACCGCGCCGCCCGAAAATCGCGAAGGCGTGCGCTCGAACCTCCTGCTCGGCGAGCCGGCGCGGGATCAGGAGCCGCTCGAGCGCATGCAAGCCGAAGAGCTCGAACGCGCCGAGCATGACGACGAGCTCGACGATCGGCGCCGCACGCGGGTCGGCGAGCGGCATGCCCACGCGCAGGAGCCACCCGGCAACCAGGCCGCACCCGAGCGCGACGAGCGAGCGCGCCATCCAAGGTCGTCCGCTGTTGGGCACGACCGCGACGACGACCTCCGCCGCGGTCCGCGTCTCGAGCGCCGCGATCGCGGCTTCGATACGTTTCTTGGCGTTCGCGTCGAAAAGGCTCATCGCCGTCACCACGAGCCCGACGCGCCGCCGCCGCCGAACCCGCCGCCGCCCCCCGAAAAGCCCCCGCCGCCGCCCGAACCGCCGCCCCACGAACCTCCGCCGCCCCACGAGCCTCCGCCATAGCCGCCGTAGCCGCCCCAATACCCGCCGCCGTAGCCCCCGCGACCGCCGGAGAGCCCCCGCCGCAGGATCCACCAAACGAGCGCCACGATGGGCAGCAGGAAGAAGAGCACAGTGGAGGGCGAGTCCGGCGGAGCCGGACGACTTTCGACCGACGGCGCGTCCGGCTGCGGATCGCCGTCGGCGCTCAAGAGCGCCTTCACGCCTTGCTCGATGCCGGCCTCGAAGTCCCTACGCCGGAACTCGGGGACGATCACGTTGCGGATGATGCGGGAGGAAAGCGCGTCCGTGATGTCGCCCTCGAGCCCGTAGCCGACCTCGATGCGGACCTTGTGCTCGCGCTCCGCGACGAGCAGCAACAAGCCGTCGTCGGTCTTGGCGTGTCCGAGCTTCCACGCTTCCACGGTGCGGATCGAAAAATCCTCGAGCGAATCCCCTTCAAGCGACGGGATCGTGAGCACGGCGAATTGGTGCTTCGTCTTCGCTTCGTGCGCGGCGAGGCGCGACTCGAGATTTTGCCGCGCCGCGTCCGAGAGGAGCTTCGCGTAGTCGTTCACCCGCGCCCGGAGCTCGGGCACCGCGAGCGCCCGCGCGTCGGCCGCGACGAAGAGCGCGCAGAGCATGAGCCCGAGCGCGACGATCGGACGGAGCACGCCGAACGAGCCGCGGAGCGACATGCGATTCATGGCCGTTTTACGCGGAAATCGCCTCCGCTCAGAACTTCACTTCGGGCACCTTTTCGGTCGCGGGCGCGACGGAGAACGTCGGCCGGAGCGATTTGTGACGCAAGCTCGCGCCGATGCTGCTCGGAAAGCGCTCGACCGTCTTGTTGTATTCCGCGACGGAGTCGATGTAGCGCTTGCGGGCGACGGTGATGCGATTCTCCGTGCCTTCGAGTTGCGCCTGGAGGTCGCGGAAGGATTCCGTCGCTTTGAGGTCGGGGTAGCGCTCGACCACGACCATGAGTCGCGACAGCGCTCCGGTCAGGTTCTGCTGTGCGTCCTCGAACTGCTTGAGCTTCGCCGGGTCGTCGATGACCGACTGGTCGACCTTCACCCCGGCGACCTTCGACCGCGCCTCGACCACGCTCTCGAGCGTGCTCTTCTCGAAGTTGGCGTTCCCCTTCACCACGTTCACGAGGTTCGGCACCAGATCGGAGCGGCGTTGATACTGATTTTGGACCTCGGCCCAGGCGGCCTTCACTTCCTCGTCGCGATCGATGATGTCGTTGTAGCCGCAGCCGGCGAGAGGCAACGCCACGAAAACGGCCAAGAGCAGCGCGGAAAACGGACGCAAGAGCGTCTGCCACGCGCGGGTGAGCGAGCCAAAATCAGCGGTTTTGGGCATGCAATCAGAGCTCCGCAACCTGATTAAGACCGCTTCCCGCGCGGCGCAAGTCGGCCCCGCGGCGAAACGCGGCGCCGCACGCGGGTCCGGGCTCGCGGCTCAGGCTTCGTCGTCGCGGCGCGGGCGGCGATTGCAGTCGAGCACCTGCTTGCGCACGCGAACCGCGTCGGGCGTGATCTCGGCGAGCTCGTCGCGGTCGATGAACTCGAGCGCCGAGTCGATGGTGAGCACGCGCGGAGGCGTGAGAATCACGTTCTCGTCGCGGCCGGCGGCGCGAATGTTCGTGAGCTTCTTCTCGCGCGTCACGTTCACGTCGAGATCGTTCGGGCGGTTGTGCTCGCCGACGATCATGCCCTCGTAGACTTCGACGCCCGGCCCGATGAAGAGGACGCCGCGCGGCTGCAGGTGAAAGAGCGCATACGGCGTGGTCACGCCCTTGCGATCGGCCACGAGCGCGCCGTTCGGACGCCGCAGCATCGGACCCGCGTACGGCTCCCAGCCCTCGAACAGCGAGTTCAGGAGGCCCATGCCGCGCGTCTCGGTGAGGAACGCGGAGCGGAAGCCGATGAGGCCGCGCGAGGGCACGACGAACTCGATGCGCGCTCGGCCGAAGCCGAGGTTCGCCATCTTCACGAGCTTGCCGCGCCGCTCGCCGAGTCGCGTGGTCACGGCGCCGACGTACTGCTCGGGGACGTCCACGCTCACGCGCTCGATCGGCTCCGACAGCACGCCGTTCACTTCCTTCACGACGACCTCGGGCATGCCGAGCGCGAATTCGTAGCCCTCGCGCCGCATCGTCTCGGACAGGACGGCGAGCATGAGCTCGCCGCGCCCGTAGACCATGAACGTGTCCGGCTCGGGCGTGTCCTCGACGCGGAGCGCGAGATTTTTACGAGCTTCGCGCTGCAGGCGATCGCGCACGTGGCGCGAGGTGACCCACTTGCCCACCTTGCCCGCGAACGGCGAGGTGTTCACGACGAAGCGGATCTTGATCGTCGGCTCTTCGACGTGGATGCGCTCGAGCGCTTCGACGCGCGAGGTCGCGCACAAGGTGTCGCCGATTTGCACCTCTTCCATGCCGGCCACCGCGACGATGTCGCCCGCTTCCGCGCTCTCGATCTTCACGCGGCGCGGCCCTTCGTAACCGTAGAGCGCGCTCACGCGCGCCGGCGCCGCGCCGCTCGTCCCGACGAGCTGCACGGTCTCACCGACCGCGATGCGACCGCGCCACACGCGCCCGATGCCGAGGCGGCCGACGTAGTCGTCGTGCTCGATGTTGTGCACGAGGAGCTGCAGCGGCTCGTCGGGGTTGCCGCGCGGAGGGGGCACGCGCGTGAGGATCGTCTCGAGCAGCGGTTCGAGGCTCTTCGCTTCGTCCTCGAGCCGGTGCTTGGCCACGCCGGCCTTGCCGATGGCGTAAAGGCTCGGAAAATCGGTTTGAGCGTCGCTCGCTTCGAGCTCGCAGAAGAGGTCGAACACCTCGGTGAGCACGTCGTCCGGTCGCGCGTCGGCGCGATCGATCTTGTTGACCACGACGATCACGGGCAGCCCGAGCTCGAGCGCCTTGCCGAGCACGAAGCGCGTCTGCGGCAGCGGCCCTTCCGCGGCGTCCACCAGAAGGAGCGCCCCGTCGGCCATCTTCAGCGTGCGTTCGACCTCGCCGCCGAAATCGGCGTGCCCGGGCGTGTCGATGATGTTGATCGTCACGTCGCGGAAGCGAACGCTGCAGTGCTTGGCGAGGATCGTGATGCCACGCTCGCGTTCGAGGTCGTTCGAGTCCATCACGCGCTCGACGACCTGCTCGTTCTGACGGAACGTGCCCGTCTGGCGCAGCATGGCGTCGACCAGCGTGGTCTTGCCGTGATCGACGTGCGCGATGATGGCGACGTTGCGGATGCCGTCGGCGTGGCTCATGGGGTCGCCCCCTCTAGCACTACTCGGCGACGTCGCCCGGGCCGCCGGCGCCGTTTCGGTCGAATTTCTCGTGCCAACGGATCGCCTCCCCGCCCGCACGCAACTCCGCTCGGCGCGGGCCGACCCCGAGGCAATGCGCGTCCGTTGGCTCTTTTGCGGGATTTTGGCGCTCGGAGGGTCGGCGTGCGGCGGTTCGCTCGGCCCGGGGCTCACCGCCTTCGAGGAGGGCCGGCTGCCGGCGGCGGCCGCGGAGCTCCGCCCGCTCGAACGCGAGCTCCCCGCCTGGGGCGCTCGGGACCGCGCCCGTTACGCGCTCTACCGCGGCCTCGTCGAGCTCGGTCTCGGGAACGCGACGGTCGCCGATCGCTGGCTCTCGACGGCATGGCGCGCGGACACCGCCGACCCGCACCTCTTCGACGATCACGAGCACGGAGCGCTCCTGGCGGCGTGGCGCAGCACCGGTCGCTTGCCGGGCGAGCCGGGGACGCGGCGTTAGAAGGACGTACTCAAACTCACGCGCGCGTTGCCCGGCGCGAGCACGAACGTCGTGTGCAGCTGACCCGACGGCGCCGGCGCCGGCGCGCTCGCCCGATCGCTGAAAAAGAAATAGGCGGCGGCCCCGAGCGACAAGAGCCCCACCCCGAGCGAGATGTCGGCCGCGTTGAGCTCGCGCCGAGCATTGTCGACACGACCCCGATCGCAGGTCTTCGTCGCGGCGCACGGCATCACGCTGATTTCGTCGGCGTCCGCCTTGCCCTTCAACCCGAAGTAGGTGAACCCCGCGAGTCCCCCGACAGCGAGCCCGCCGAAAACGTAGGTGAGCGGCGGCGGCCGATGCGACGGGGGCGGCGGTACGTCCGGCGGCGGGGGAGCAGCGAGCGTGATCGGCATCGCTCGTCCCTTCTCACCCTCGCGAATCAGGATCTGTTGCTGTAAAGGCGGAACCCCGGCTCGCTCGAACTGGAACAGGTGCACGCCCGGGTCCACGGGGATCGCCAACCCGTCGAGTCGATCCGCGAGCACTTCCCCATCGACCATCACGCGCACGTCCGTGAGCTCGACCCCTTTGGTGTCGCGGGCCTGTACGACGATCGACGGCATCAGCTTGTCGACGTCGGCGAGCCAACCGGTGCAATCGTTCCGCACGACCGCCGGGCAGCTCTCCTGCGCGCAGAGCAAGAACTTCAGGCGCGCGGCTCGAAGCTGATGGCTCGAGCGCTGACTCTGCGCGTCCTCGGCGGCCTGGACGCAGGCGACGACGGAGTCGTCGGCCCGTGCGACCAACGTGGAGAGGAGCCATGCCATGGCGAAGCCAATCGCGATGATGGTTCGGTGCACGCTGCCTCTCGGCCTATAAGCATTCCATCTTGTAGTGGTGGTGTCCCTCCTGATCTACCGTGAACGGCGGGTCGCAGTCGATTTTCGGCTGCGCCTGCGACCTCACGTGCCCGTGCGCCGGCCCGGTCGGCTTCGAGCGCGCCGAGGGGTCCGGCTTCGGAGCCAACGCCGAGGGCGGTGCCGACGGGATGACTTCGGGCACGAGCGAGAGCACCGGGCTCGGCTCGACGACCGCGACCGTCGGACTCGGCAACGTCGGCGGCTCGTGAGCCGCGACTCGGCGCGCGTCGTCCCGCGCGACGTGTTGAGGTAAGAGGGCGCGCAGCCCGAGCGCCCCGATCAGGAACGCGAGCAGCGCCGTAGCGACGACGACGCGGCGCTGGCGGCCGCGGTGCTCCGCCGCGTCGAAGCCGCGCATCGGTTCGACGCCCGAGCGCCGCTCGCCGAGCACCTCGGCGACGGTCGGCTCTTCGCTCGAGGCGAGGATGCGCGGCGGCCGCGACGACGCCTCGGCCGCAGGAAACTCTTCGATTTGCTCGACCTCGGAGACGATGCGGGCGCGCACGGCGAGCGCGGTTCCCGCCGTCGTCTCGACCCATTCGCCGATTCGCGTCGCGGTCGTCGGCGGCGCGCAGGCTTCGAGCGCCCGCGCCATGTCGCGTGCGGTATCGAAGCGCGCGGTCGGGTCGCGAGCGAGCCCGCGCATCACGACTTCGTCGAGCTCGGACGAAATGTCCGAGACGAGCGAACTCGGCCGCGGCACTTCGCCCGTGAGCACGCGCGCAATGGTGGCGGCTTCGCTGTCGCTCAAAAATAGCCGCTCGCTGGTGAGCGCTTCCCAAAGCACGACGGCCGCGGCGTAAACGTCAGCCTTCCGGTTTGCCGCCCCGTGCTGGAGCTGCTCCGGCGCGATGTACGCCATCTTGCCGCGCACCTGCCCCTCGCGCGTGACCTGGGCTCGGCCCGCCGCCTTCGCGATCCCGAAGTCGAGCACGCGGGCGATCCCGTCCACACCCACGAGAATGTTCTGCGGGGAAACGTCGCGATGAACGATGCCGAGCGGTTCGCCGCGTTCGCTCTTGGCCTCGTGCGCCGCGTGGAGCCCGTGCAGCACGGACGCGAGGATCGCGCACACGATGTCACGGGGGATGCGCTGGCCGTTCGACTTCGCGATGTGCAACAGGCGAGCGAACGACTCGCCTTGCACGTACTCCATGACGAGGAAGAGCTCGCCTTGCGAGGCGACGACGTCCAAAGTCGGAACCACGTTCGGGTGCCGGACGCGCGCCGCGAGTCGCGCCTCGTCCAGAAACATGGTGACGAACTCGGGGTCCTTGGCGAACTGCGGGTGCAGGCGCTTGATGGCAACCGTACGTGAGAAGCCGACGGGGCCGACGAGCCGTCCTACGTGGACGGCCGCCATACCGCCACAGGCGATCTCGTCGAACAACGCGTAGCGTCCGACGAGTTTCGGCCCGTCTGCCGGCTCGCTTGCCACACCCGACATGGTACGTGAGCTAGGGGGGTCTAGCACCCACGGAACGCGGCCGAAATGGCCCAATGCTCCAGGGCCCGCGATCGCGTAGAATGTGCTGGATGACCGGGCGGGTTCTCCCCCTCGTGGCCGTCGCGGTGGCGGCGATCGGCTGTTCCGTCCTCGTGAACACGGATTTCACGGGGGGTACGGAGCCGGCCGCCTCGAACAAAGGTGGGCGGGGGGGCGACACTGTGCTCGAAACCGGGGGCACCCTGTTCGGCTCCGGGGGAACCACGGGCGGGACCCTGAACGAGGGCGGGGACGCCGACGCGACCAGCGACGCGGGCTCCGACACCGGGCCGGACACGGGCGGCACGGGCGGCACGGCCGGCAATAACGCGTCGGGCGGTACGGGCGGGGACACGGCGGGCTCGCCGGACGGCGACGCCGGGGAAACGTCCGGCGGTACGGGCGGGGAAACCATGACCGGCGGCCTGGGCGGTTCGGCAGGGACGAGCGGGGCGGCCGGGCGGGGCGGAACGAACGCCGGCGGGGTTGCCGGAACGGGCAACGGCGGGGCGACCGGCGGCGTCGCCGGGACGAGCAACGGCGGCATGAGCGGCTCGAGCGCGGGCGGATGCAACGCGGACCTCATGACCGACCCGATGCATTGCGGCAGCTGCGACAAGGCCTGCGCGAGCGGCGTCGACTGCGAGGACGGGCTTTGCATCACCACCCCGTGCGTCGGGCTCTGCACGATGCCCGACGCGATTACGAAGAAGAGCGACGGGTACCGCGAGGACAACATTTCCGCAGACGAGGCGTGCTTCGAGACGACCATGTACGACGTCACGCCGCCGGCCCTGCCTTCGTTCATCTGCTGGAACATCAAGGACCGCACCGTTCAGGTGAACGGCGTCACCTTGGCGAACGGCACCACGGTGCAGTGCCAGGGCGACCCCGGCGCCGCGGTTCCCGCGCTACGAGCGGGCGGCTACTGCGTTCACGTGACGGCGTCGAAGTCGGGAGACACGACGGACGGCTTCAAATTCCCGTCGCCGGGCGAGCTCATGCCCACTCAGTGACCGCAGAGTCAACCTCGGAGCCACATCGCGCTAACGCCGCCGGCTCACGATGCGATCGAGCGCGACCTCTTCGTCCCACGCGTTCTCCATGCCTTCGTAGTGCAAGAGGACGCGGTCGCGCCCGACGGGTTTGAGCACGAGCGCGGGGTAGACGCTGCCGCGCCACGTCACGCGCACGCGATCGCCCTCGTGAAACGGGTTGATGCCCTCGGCCACGCCCGCGCTGCCCTCGGGTGCTCCCGCGGCGCGCGTGACCTTGGCGGGCGGGGGCGGCGGTGCGACCGGACCTTGCACGCGGCCGTGGATCCGATCGAGCCCGACGTCCTCGTCCCAGTGCGTGTCGTAGCCGTCGAAGTGCACGCGGTAGCGCGCCGCGCCGTGCACTTCGAGCACGTGCGCCGGGTAAAGCCGGCCTTCTTCCCACTCGACGAGCACGTGCTCGCCCACGCGGTAGGGTCGCTTGCACGCCGTGACGGCGAGCGCGCCGGCGAGCAACCAGACGCCCGGGCGCGCCACCGCGCGCTTCATCCGCCGACCTGAATCGGGCGCGACGGTTCGCTGCGCGCGGGCCTGAGCGTCCAACCCGCGCGGGTGAGCGCCGCGTGCCCGGTCTCGGCCGCGTGAGCGATGAGCGCGCGGGCGTGCCGGTACGCGTATTCGAGAATGCGGCGCCGCACGTCGAAGCTCGCGGGGTTGCCGAAAAAGAGCAGGCCCTCGGCCGGTTCGGGCTCGATGGAGAGCACGGCCTTGCCCTGCGCTTCGGCCGCGCGGCACTGGTCGCGGAGGGCGCGCCACGAACCGATGCGAATGGCTTGATTGATGATGGTGAGGAGGCCGCGATCGCGCAGTCCTCCGCCCTCGGCGCGGAGCGGCACGAGCGGATTGACCACGACGAGCACGTCCGCGCCTTCGTTCACGGCGACTTCGGCGTGCACGATTTGCCCGCCTCCCGGGTTCAAGTAGTGGCGGTCGCCGATGCGCACCGGGGAGAAGAACGGGGGAATCGCCATCGAGGCGATGCAGGCGCGCGTCACGGGCACCTCCGCGGCGTCGCCCGAGCCGAAGAGCCGGAGCTCGGCGGATTCGAGATCGTGCGCGAGAATGCGGAGCGGCCGCGGCATCGCGAAGAAGCTGTTCGGGACGCCGCGCCGGATGAAAAACTCCTCGAGAAAGCGCTCGTATCCTTCGAGCGAGAAGAGCCCGGCGGGCAGCGCGTCGGCGAGCCGGTCGAGTTGCTCCCAGAGCGCGGCGGACGGCGGCGCGCCGCCGCGCATGAACGCCCCCGCGCCCTCGCTGAACGCGGCGATCACCGCGGGCACCGTGCGGCGCCATTCCCCGAAGTCGATGCGCAAGAGGTGCTTACGCTCGAGCCCGAAGTACACGTCCGCCGGATCGAGGAACGCGCGATAGATGCGCTGAATCGGCAGGCCGCCGGCGAGCGCCGCCGCGACGCTCGCGCCACCGCTGCTGCCGACGTAAAGGTCGAAGCTCGACACTTCGAGACCGTCGAGGGCGTCCTCGAGCGCCGCGAGCGCGCCGATCTGGAACATGGCACCGGCCGCACCGCCGCCGGGCAAACACACTGCGATCTTGGGTTTCACGGGGTGGCTCCGGAAGAAGGCTCGGCCTCGTCGAGGGCGCGCGCCCGTTCCGCGAGCTCGCTTTTTTGCGCGAGCCGCACCGAAAGCGCAAGCAGGACGAGCGCGCCCGCGCTCGACGCGGCAACGACGCTCGGCGAAAGCCAGCGCGCCTCGACGCTCGGGCCGAGCCAGGCGAGCGCGAGCGAGCTCCCGTTGAAGGCGGCGTGCAACGCGACGCCCGGCCAGAGCGAGCCGCTCGACGCCCGCACGATGCCGAGGCAAGTCGCCAAGAGAAAGATGGGCAGCCACTCGCGCGGTTGAAAGTGGATGAGGGTGAACATGAGCCCGGTCGTCACGACCGAGCTCGCCGCGCCCGCCGTCGTGCGGAGGCCCGTGTACAGGGCGCCCCGAAAAAAGAGCTCCTCGACGAAAGGGCCGACGCCCGCGATGAACAACGCGAGCAGGACCGCGTGCACGGGACCGTGCGGGACGAGCTGGGCCGCCAACGCGTCGCTCGATTCCTTCGAAGGAAAAAACTTGAGGATGAGGTCGCCGAGCTTGTCGGCGGGAGCGTGGGCGAACACGCCGACCAAAAACGCGACGACGACGAGCCCGACCGGCACGCGGCGCAGCGCGAACAGGTCCTCGAAGCTCCTACCGGGCCGGCGCAACGAGAACAAGGCGCAGCCCGCGAGATAAACGACGGCCTCCGCGCCCACCAAAACGACCAGATCGTTGACGGCCCCCGACGCCAGGAAGAGCAACGGCTGGCCCACGGCGCCGAGCACGAAGGTCACGCCGAGCACCCACGCGACGACGCCGAAGTGCGTGAGATCGGGGCGCGCGCGCTGCACGGCGCTCCTACCGCCCACGCAGGTGCGGAGGCACGCCGCGCTTCACGACGGTGTCGCGAGCAAAATCCGCGAGCGTCTCCTGATGATCGATCGTGTAGTGGAGGCCGCGGCTTTCGCGTCGGCTCGCCGCAGAGCCGATCACGAGCTCGGCGACGGTCGCGATGTTCCGGAGCTCCAGCAGATCGCGGGTCACGAGATGCTTCCAGTAATACTCCTGGATCTCTTCCTGCAACATGGCGACCCGGCGCGCCGCGCGGCGCAAGCGCGCGTCGCTCCGCACGATGCCGACGTAGTTCCACATCAGCCGCCGGAGCTCGTCCCAGTTGTGCGACACGACGACGGCCTCGTCGCTCGGCACCGCGGAACCGATTTGCCACTCCGGGACCGTCGGCACCGGGCCGTCACGCAGCTCTTCGATGAGCGAGCCGAGCTTCTCGGCGGCGCGCCGCGCGAACACGAGACCCTCGAGCAGTGAATTCGACGCCAGGCGATTCGCGCCGTGAAGCCCGGTGCACGCCGTCTCGCCGAGCACCCAGAGCCCGGGCAACGTGCTCCGACCGTGGAGATCGGAGGTGACGCCGCCGCACAGGTAGTGCGCGGCCGGCACGACCGGGATCGGCTGCGTCGCGATGTCGATGCCGAACCGCGCGCATTCCGCGTAAATACCGGGGAAGCGCGCGCGCAAGAACTCCGACGACTGGTGGGTGATGTCGAGCAGCACCGATTCGGAGCCCGTCCGCTTCATCTCGAAGTCGATGGCGCGCGCCATCACGTCGCGCGGCGCGAGATCGCCGAGCGGGTGGTGCTTTTTCATGAACGCCTCGCCCGTCGGCAAGCGCAACGTCGCGCCTTCACCGCGCAGCGCTTCACTCATGAGGAAGCTCTTCGCCTTCGGCTCGTAGAGCACGGTCGGATGGAACTGGAAAAACTCCATGTTCGCGACCTCGGCGCCCGCGCGGTACGCCATCGCGATGCCGTCGCCCGTCGCGACGTCCGGGTTCGACGTGTAGAGGTACACCTTGCCCGCGCCGCCCGTCGCGAGCACGGTCGCCCGCGCCACGATGGTTTCGACCACGCCGCGCTGCTCGTCGAGCACGTAAGCGCCGACGCACTGGTCCGGCCCGCCGAACTTGCTCAGCGTGATGAGGTCGATGCCGAGGTGCCACTCGAGCAAGCGCACGTTCGGCGACGCTTTGACGGCGGCGAGCAGCGCGCGCTCGATCTCGCGACCGGTGATGTCGCCCGCGTGCACGATGCGCCGCTCGCTGTGCGCCGCCTCGCGCCCGAGGTCGAGCTCGCCGTCCTCCGCGCGCGAAAAGCTCGCGCCGATGTCGGCGAGCCAGCGCACGGCCGCGGGGGCGTCACGCACGCAGAGGTCGACGACGATGTCGTGACAGAGCCCCGCACCCGCGGCCATGGTGTCCGCAAAATGCTTTTCGAACGAGTCCTCGGCCGAGAGCACGGCCGCGACGCCGCCCTGGGCGTAGGCCGTGGCGGCTTCCCCCCCGGCGCGTTTGGTGACGACGAGCACCTCGCCGTAGCGGGCCGCCCGGAGCGCGAAGGAAAGCCCGGCGATGCCGCTGCCGAGCACGAGGAAATCAGCTGAGAGAGTCACGACGTTCGGCCGTCTTAGCAAGGAATGCGCATGCCGCATGCCCAAGCCCGCGAGCCCGCGAGGTTTCGGCCTTTCGGCCGGCAAGCGGCGGTTGCTCGCTCGGCCGCCGGCTGGTGAGATGTGGGCGTGAAAGTACTCGTCCCACTCAAGCGCGTGTCCGACCCGGACAACGCGAACAAGATCAAAATCGCCGCTTCCGGCAACGCTGTCGACACAGCGGGCCTCGAATGGAAGACGAACCCGTTCGACGAGTACGCGCTCGAAGCGGCGCTCCGCCTGACGGAAAATGGCAAGGCGCCGAAGCAACGCCTCGGTGAGGTCGTCGTGGTGACGCTCGGGCCGAAAGAGTGCGAGCAAACGCTGCGCGCAGCGCTCGCGACCGGCGCCGATCGCGCGATTCGCGTGGACACGACCGACGACGCGCTCGACGGCCGGCTCGTGGCGCTCGCGTTGAAGAGCGTCGTCTTGGCGGAAAAGCCCGACGTCGTCGTGCTCGGCAAGCAAGCCGTCGACGGCGACAGCAATCAGGTCGGCCAGCGCCTCGCCGAGCTCCTCGATTGGCCCCAAGCGACCTTTGCCGCGACGATTCGCGAAGAGTCGGGAGCCCTGCTCGTCGGCCGCGAGGTCGACGGCGGCGTGCTCACGCTGCGGGTCAAGCTGCCGGCCGTGGTGACGGTCGATCTGCGCATCGTGTCGCCGACCAGCGTCTACTCCGCCCACACCGACCACGCGCACAAGTACGCCGAAGGCGTCCGCTTCGCGCCCCTCCCCGCCATCATGGCGGCCAAGAAGAAGCCGCTCGATACGAAGACGCTCGCCGACGTCGCGCCCGGCGCGGCGCTCTCGACGCGCGCGCTCAAGTTCGAAAAACCCGCCGCGCGTTCGGCCGGCATCAAAGTGAAAGACGTGTCCGAGCTCGTCGACAAGCTCATGAACGTTTCGAAGGTGCTCTGATCATGCCCCACGCACTCGTCGTTGCCGAAATCACCGAAGACGGCAAAGTGAAGAAGGCGACGCTCGCCGCCATCAGCTTCGCCAAGAAAGCGCTGCCCGCCGTCGGCGGGTCCTTCTCGATCCTCGTGCTCGGCGGCTCGGCGAAAGCCGCGGCGAGCGAGCTTGCCGCGTACGGCGCCGCCAAGGTGCTCGTGTGCGAGGATCCGAGCCTCGCGAAATACACGGCCGAGCAGTACGCGCCGACGATCGCCGAGGTGGGCAAGGCCTTTTCGCTCGTCGTCGCGACCGCCACGAGTGAAGGCAAGGATCTCATGCCGCGCGTCGCCGCACGCCTCGACGCCGCGTACGCGGGGGACTGCGCCGACGTGCTCGTCGAAGGCACGACGCTTCGCTACAAACGCCCGATGTACGCGGGGAACGCCTTCGGCACCGTCGAGCTCACGACGCCGATCCACGTCGCGACCGCGCGCCAGAGCGAATTCGACCCGGCGGCGCCCGCGGGTGGAAGCTCGCCGGTCGAAGCCGTCCCGAAGGCGACGCCCGGCGCAGCGGCCGCGCGCGTCGAAGTCGTTTCGCTCGAAGCGGTCAAGAGCGAACGCCCCGAGCTCACCGACGCCCGCGTCGTCGTCTCGGGCGGCCGCGCGCTCAAGGAGCAATTCTTCCAAGTGCTCGAGCCGCTCGCGCAGGCGCTCGGTGCGGCCATCGGTGCGAGCCGCGCCGCGGTGGACGCAGGCTACGCGCCGGGCGACTATCAGGTCGGGCAGACCGGCAAAATCGTCGCGCCCGAGCTCTACGTCGCGGTCGGCATCTCCGGGGCGATCCAGCACATCGCCGGCATGAAGAGCTCGAAGGTCATCGTCGCCATCAACAAGGACGCCGAGGCGCCCATCTTCCAGATCGCCGACTACGGCCTCGTCGCGGACCTCTTCCAGGCCGTCCCCGCGCTGACCGCCGAGCTCAAGAAGCGACGCCCCTAGCGCCGAAACCGGGCGCGCAGCCGATCGACATGGCGCGCGCGTCCGGCGCTTGACAGAGCGCGGCTTGGCCATCATCCTCCGCCCGCCCCTGACCCCCGGGGGCCGCCTGTTCGGGGCGTAGCGCAGTTTGGTAGCGCGCACGGTTCGGGTCCGTGAGGTCGCCAGTTCGAATCTGGCCGCCCCGACAAATCAAAACCCAAAGCTCGGAGGG
>DATJXW010000208.1:0-8669 GCA_035499895.1 Polyangiaceae bacterium
CCAACCACGTCATCGAACGCGACGACCCCGCCGGCAACAGCACGAAAATCGCCTACGACGAGATCGGCAACGTGACCTCGGTCACGGATCCGCGTGGGGCCGCGACGACCTACGCCTACGACACGGCCGGCCGCCTCGTCACGCGCACCGACCCCGTGCAAGCCGCCGAGCAGTTCACCTACGACGCGGTCGGTCACCTCGCGACCCACGTCGATCGTCGTGGCCTCACCCAAAGTTTTGCTTACGACGTCCTCAATCGCCTCACGCAAATCACTTATGCCGACAGCACCGTCGCCTACGGTTACGACGCGCAGGGCAACGTCAGCGATATCGTGGACAGCTCGGCGGGCGAATACACCTTCAGCTACGACGTCCGCAATGCGCTCACTGCCATGCAGGGCCCGAGCGGTGCGTTGGGCTACGCCTACGATCTCCTTGGTCGCGTCACCACCGAGTCGATCCTCGGACAGCCCGACACCGTCTTCTCGTACAACGAGACCGGGCAATACACGCGCATCGAGACCGAAGGCGCGGGCGTCGGGTTCGACTACGACGCGTCGGGGCGGCTGACTACGGAGACACGCGATAATGGCGTCGCCACGCACTACACGTACGACAACGTGGGCGCGCTCGTCGGCGTCCGGCACGAGCTCGGCGGCTCGGACATCGACGTCCAAGCCTACGTGCACGACGGAAGCATCGCCACGACTCACGCCGAAGGCACGGCGCTCGGTGCGCTGAACACGAGTGAAGTCACTGCCACCTACGATCTCGCGAATCGCATCCAAACCTGGGGCAGCAAGACCTTCACGCACGACGCCGACGGCAATCGCCTCGGCGCCACTGACGACAGCGGCAGCGAAACCTACAGCTGGGACGCGCGCGGTCGGCTCACGTCAATCACCCAAGCGAACGGCGCCGTCATCCAGCTCGGCTACGACTACGCCGGCAACCTCACGCACATCGGCACCGCCGACGGCGACGAAACGCTGCTCAACGATGCTAGCGGCAATGTCGTCCTCCGCCGCACGAGCGACGGCACCATCCAGCGCATGCTGAGCGGCCTCGCGATGGACCACCAGGTAGCGATGCTCGACTCGAAGCTCGGTGCTCGCTACCCGCTCTTGACCCGCCCGAACAGCACCGTCGCGACGGTCGACGACAAGGGCCTCGTGGACGGCCAATACTCGTACGAGCCGTATGGCGAAACGAGCGTCACGCAAACCGCGACCGCGGATTATCCATTCTTGTTCACCGGGCGAACGCGCATTACGGATTCGCTCTACTACAACCGTGCACGGTATTACGACTCGGTCACGAGTCGGTTCATCAGTGAGGATCCGCTTGGGTTCGGGGGTGGGGATTTGAATTTGTATGGGTACGTGGGCGGGCAGCCGTCGGATCGAGTCGATCCAACTGGTCAAAAGGACGGCCCGGTTACTTACGTACTCAACAACTTCTCGAATAATGTCATGCGCAATTACTCCAACATGGAGAGCCAGCTCGATTATTACGAAAGTAAGTTTCATCTTAACCCCTTTGCCGTTCCGCCGGCAGGTCAAGTTGTCATCGGTGTTAAGCGCGCCTTGGAGGAGAACTTGGGCGCAGCGAGCACGGGATCGCTGTCCAGACTAACGGCAGGCCAATACGCATGGCGATATGCCAAATACCTGGCGAGCGGTCGGAATGGGCTTCTTCGTCCATTCGGCACGCCGCGAGCCGCGCTACTTCGAGGCGCGGCCGATTATGTCGTTGGGAAGGTCTTCTTCAAGCTGGGGCTGTTCTTCGCCGCCGAGCTGGGTGCGATCATTGACACTGCGATCGGATACTTTGATCAGCCGGACCCGGTAAGCCAAGGGCCTGCACCATATTGCCCTGCTGAGGGGTCGTGACCATGAGAATTCAGAGGCACATAGGTTGGTCATGGTGCAGGGCACGGCTGACGTTGGGGTTGATGAATTGGCTGCGGCGGCGAGACCAGCGATCTCAATTGGTATTCCTCACCTGCTTCTTGATCGGTCTTGTCTCGGCTCGCGCCTACGCCGCCACCCCCTCCCGCGACTTCGTCTACGACGCCAACGGCCGCCTCTCCCGCGCGATGGACGCCTCTGGCGCCGTCGTCACGTACACGTACGACGAGGTGGGCAACGTCACGAAGATCAGTCGTGACCAAGTCGATCCGAACTTCAACATTTTGGGAGTGTCGCCGACGACGGGCGGGAGCGGCGATAACGTGACGATTCAGGGGGCGGGGTTCGATTCGACGCTGACGAACGATACGGTGACGATTGACGGGGTCGATGCCACGGTGGAGTCGGTGGATCCGTCGGGGCGCAGTATGGTGATTCAGGTGCCGTGGGGGGCGGAGAGCGGGCCGCTCGCGGTGACGGTCGGGGGGAAGACGGTGACGGCGTCGGACGATTTCACGGTGATTCATTACGGAGACGTGGGGATTCGCGGGACGCTCGTCGGTAGCGCTACCGCGTCGTATTCGGTGCCACTGCAGGCGGGGCAGACGGTGCAGATTCGGTTGGTCGATCCGAATCACACGGGGTTTTATCCGAATGTCGCGCTGCTCGATCCGAGCGAGAAGCAAGTCGCGTCGGGGAGCGGCGCGGACGTCGGGTCGATCGGTTATGCGGCGGTGACGTCCGGCAGTT
The DNA here is from genome assembly GCA_035499895.1 of Polyangiaceae bacterium. Classification (GTDB taxonomy): domain Bacteria; phylum Myxococcota_A; class Polyangia; order Polyangiales; family Polyangiaceae; genus PMG-095. Next base: position 2,661 of record DATJXW010000208.1, read on the forward strand.
TCCAGATCGTGGTTTCGGACGCGTCGTCGGGCAAGGTCGGGGGCGACTACATCCTCTATTACGCGGTGGCGCCCGGCTCGAACGAGGGCGGCGCGCTCGATCCGAACAATCCGATCTCGGGGACGATCGACGAAGGCGACATCGATACGTTCACGTTCGACGGGACGGCGGGACAGACGGTGCAGCTGCGCGTGGTCGACGTCGCGGCGACGGCGTTCATTCCGGAGCTCGCCGTCTACGACCCGACGGGGAAGCTCGTCAACTACAACGACAACTACGACGTTGCGGCGTACGGTTTCTCGCCCTCGGTCTCGGGCAAGTACACGGTGATGGTGTGGGACGCGTCGAGCGGCTCGGCGTCGACCGGTGACTACAAGATTTACTACGCGGTGGCGCCGGGCTCGAACGAAGGCGGCGCGCTCGATCCGAACAATCCCATCGACGGCGTGATCGACGAGGGCGACATCGATACGTACACGTTCACGATGACGGCGGGGCAAACGGCGCAGCTCCGCGTCGTGGACGTGAACGCGACGTCGTTCATCCCCGAGCTCGTCGTTTATGATCCGACCGGCAAGCTCGTCAACTACAACGACAATTACGACGTCGCGGCCTACGGCTTCAGTGCGGCGACTTCCGGCACGTACACCTTGATGATCTTCGACGCGTCGAACGGCTCGGCGTCGTCCGGCGCGTACAAGGTCTACTATGCGCTCGCGCCAGGTTCGAACGACGGGGGCACGCTCGATCCCAACAATCCGATCGACGGCGTGATCGACGAAGGGGACATCGACTCGTACACGTTCGACGTCACAGCGGGTCAGACGGTGCAATTACGCGTGACCGACGTCAACGCGACGTCGTTCATTCCAGAGCTCGTCGTTTACGACCCGACCGGCAAGCTCGTCAACTACAACGACAATTACGACGTTGCGGCGTACGGCTTCAATGCGGCGACGTCCGGCAGGTACACGGTGATGGTGTTCGACGCGTCGAACGGCTCGTCGTCGAGCGGCGCGTACAAGATCTACTACGCGCTCGCGCCGGGCTCGAACGACGGCGGCACGCTCGATCCGAACAATCCCATTGATGGGGTGATCGACGAAGGCGACATCGATTCGTACACGTTCACGGTGACGGCCGGCGAGACCGTGCAGTTGCGCGTGACCGATGTCGGCGCGACCTCGTTTATCCCGGAGCTCGCCGTCTACGACCCGACGGGCAAGCTCGTCAATTACAACGACAACTACGACGTTGCGGCCTACGGTTTCAACGCCGCGGTGTCGGGCACCTACACGGTGATGGTGTTCGACGCGTCGAGCGGCTCGGCCTCGACCGGTGCGTACAAGATCTACTACGCGGTCGCGCCCGGCTCGAACGACGGCGGCGCGCTCGATCCGAACGAGCCCATCGCCGGGACGATCGACGAAGGCGACATCGACGCGTACACCTTCGACGTCTCGGCAGGGACGGGCGTCGAGGTGCGCGTGACGGACGTCGGAGCGACCTCGTTCATTCCCGAAGTCGTCGTGTACGATCCGACGGGCAAGCTCGTCGGCTACAACGACAATTACGACGTGGCCGGCTATAGCTTCAACGCCGCCCTCTCCGGCACGTACACGGCGATGGTGTTCGATGCGTCGGGCGGCAGCGCCTCGACCGGTGCGTACGAGATTTACTACGCCGAGGCGCCGGGCTCCGACGGCGAAGGCGTGCTCGATCCGAACAATCCCGTCGACGGGACGCTCGCCGAAGGTGCGATCGACTCGTACACGTTCACCGTCACCGCCGGATCGGGTGTCGAGCTCCGCGTGGTCGATACGAACCAGACTTCGCTCTATCCGTACATGATCGTGTACGACCCGAACGGCAGCGTGGTGAGCCAGGCGGGCGGCAACGACGTCGCCGAGTTGGCCTTTGCGCCCGCCGTGTCCGGCACCTACACCTTGACCGTTTTCGACAACTCGAACGGCGCGACCGCGACCGGCCCGTACGCGGTCTACTACACCATCGCGCCCGGCTCGAACGAAGGCGGAGCGCTCGATCCGACCAATCCGATCGCCGGCACCATCGACGAAGGTGATCTCGATTCGTACACCTTCAATCTGACCGCCGGTGAGGGCGTTCAGCTCCGTGCGGCCGATCTCGGAGCGACCGGGTTTTATCCCTACTACGTCGTCTACGATCCGACGGGTAAGGTCGTCGGCCAAGTGGGCGGCAATGACGTCGCCGCGTTGAGCTTCTCGGCCGCCGTCTCGGGCACGTACACACTGGTTCTCTTCGACGCGTCCAACGGCTACGCGTCGACGGGCGCCTACAACCTGTATTACACGCTCGCGCCCGGCTCGAACGAAGGCGGCGCCTTGACGATCGGGACGCCCGTCGACGGCACCATCGATCTCGGTGATCTCGACTCCTACACGTTCAGCGCCACGGCCGGGGAAAAGCTCCAGCTCGTGGCGACGGACCTGAACTCGACCGCCTTCACGCCGTACATCGCCGTCTACGGCCCGACGGGCACGAGCGTCGTGAACGCATCGGGTGCGACCACCGCCACGGCCTCCTTCACCGCGACGACGGCGGGCACCTACACGTTCGTCGTGTTCGACGCCTCGAACGGGTACGCATCCACCGGCGACTACTCCCTCTTGCTCACGCAAAACTGAGCCGAGCCGCGCGCTCGCTCAACGCCCGAGAAAGCCCCAGAAGCCGGTCGCTCGCTCGACGGCGTCGGCCGCGTCACGCGCGAACGCTCGCGCTTCGTCCGTGTCGTGCTCGACGAAGCGCGCGCGACCCGCGTCGATGCGGACGAGCGCGCTGATCGCGCCCTGCTCCCACACGTGGTTGAAGACGAGCGCGTAGCCCGGTTCGGAGCCGTCCTTGAACCGCGCGAGGTGCTGGAGGACGTTCAGCACGCGCGCGTAATCGCCGTAATTCTCGCTGAAATCGACGAGCAGGTAGCGCCACTCGCCGCGCGTCGCGTCGTAGCGGTCGCGCGCGCGGCCCGAGTCGTCGGCGCGCGCCCACGCCCGCAGGCACGCGTCGATGCTGGGCTCTTCGTAGCGACAAAGCTCGTTTCGCAGCCTTTCGAACGTGATGGGCGGGCCGTAATAGCGTTGCGAGCCGAGCCACGCGTCCCAGCCGAGCTCCGCGCTCGGTTCGGGCGGCGCGGCCTGCCGAAAGGCGCGGTAGCCGCTTTCGCTCACCGGCACGCGGACGACGAGTTGCGCGGGCTCGGACATGGCTCAGGCGCCTTTCTCGAGGGGGTGCTCGAGGAGCCAGGCGTGGAGTGCGCGCGCCGCCGCGCCGCGGTGGGAGCGAGCGTTGAGCTCGGCCGGCGAGAGCTCGGCGAGCGTGCGGTTCACGTCGGGCAAGAAGAGGAGGCTGTCATAGCCGAAGCCGTGTTCGCCGCGCGGCTCGTCGGTGACGACGGCTTCGACGGCGCCGCGCGTGTGGAAGAGGACGCGCCCGGTTTCGTCGGCAAGGCAGAGGACGCACACGAGCCGGGCTCGGCGGCTCACGTCGCCGCGCTCTTGGAGCTCGGCGACGAGCTTCGCGCGGTTTTTGCGGTCGCGTTCCTCGCGGGTGCTGCCGCTGCCGGCGTAGCGCGCGGAGTGAACGCCGGGGGCCCCGCCGAGCGCGTCCACTTCGAGACCGCTGTCGTCCGCGAGGCAGGGCCGCCGGAGCGCGCGCGCGTACGCGGTCGCTTTGAGCCGCGCGTTGCCCTCGAGCGTCGCTTCGACTTCGGCCGGCTCGGGCACGGCGGCGCCGAGCCCCTCGAGTCCGTCGAGCTCGAGCCCGAGCGGACCCAGAATTTCGCGCATTTCGCGCAGCTTGTGTGGGTTCGTCGACGCGAACACGAGCCTCATGCGCCGAGAATGCTACGCGCGGCCCCGTCTCGCCAAGCGCTCGCCGCCGCGGAATCGGTGCTAGTAGCCGCGCGATGCCGCCCGCGCCGCGCCCTTGCCCCGAAATTCTCGCGCCGGCGGGCACGGAAGAGGCGTTCGCGGCGGCGCTCGCGAGCGGCGCCGACGCGGTGTTCTTCGGCCTCGCGGAAGGCTTCAACGCGCGCGCTCGTTCGACGGCGTTCACGCTCGAGGGGCTGCCCGAGCTCGTGCGGCGGGCGCACCGCGCGCACGTGAAGGTCTATCTCACGCTGAACACGCTCGTCTTCGAGCGCGAGCTCGAGGCGCTCGAGACGCTCCTCCGCGGCGTCGTGACGAGCGGCGTCGACGCGCTCATCGTGCAGGATCCGGCCGTCGCGTTCGTCGCGCGGCGGCTCGCCCCCGCGATGCGTCTGCACGCGAGCACGCAGATGACGATTTCGAGCTCGGAAGGCGCGCTCTTCGCCGCGACGCTCGGTGTTTCGCGGGTCGTCTTGCCGCGCGAGCTCGACACGGGGGAGATCGCGGCGTTCGTGCGCGAGAGTCCGCTCGAAAGCGAGGTCTTCGTGCACGGCGCGCTCTGCATGTCGTGGAGCGGGCAATGCCTCACGAGCGAGGCCTTCTCGGAGCGATCGGCCAATCGCGGTCAATGCTCGCAAGCGTGCCGCATGCCGTACCAGGCGATCGTGGACGGCGAGCGGCTCGAGCTCGGCGATTTGCGGTACCTCTTGAGCCCCGAGGATCTCGCCGCGCACGAAGCGCTGCCGGAGCTCGTGGCCGCGGGCGTGCACGGCTTGAAGATCGAAGGCCGCTACAAGGGCCGGGCGTACGTCGCCGCGGCCGTCGATTCGTGGCGTCACTGGCGCGACGCGCTGCTCCGCGGCGTGACGGACGACGACCGCGTCGAGCTCGCACGGGACGTCGAGCGCGCCGAGCTCACCTTTTCGCGCGGTGGCTCGCTCGGCTTCTTGCACGGCGACAATCATCAGACGCTCGTGGTCGCCCTCACGCCGAAGCACCGAGGCCTCGCGCTCGGTCGCGTACGCGAAGTCCGGAGCCGCAGCGTCGTCGTCGAGCTCGAGGCGGGCGCGAGCGTTCGGGAGCGATTGCGCCCCGGCGTCGGCTTGAAATTCGAGCTCGTCGGCAGGAGCGACGACGAGCACGACCCCGAGAACGCGCCGGGCGGACCGCTTTTCAGCGTGCGTTTCACGGGCGCTCGTGCAGCCGAGCTCGGCTTCGGACAGCCCGGCCCGGACCTCGAGCGCGTCCGCCCGGGCGACGCGCTGCGCCTCACGAGCGATCCGGAGCTCGCGCGCGACGCGGAACGACGCAGCGCCGAGCCCGTCAGCGGACGGATCCCGCTCGAGCTCGTCGTCGAAGGCCGCGCCGGCGAGCCGCTCCGCGTCACGGCGAGCGCGCGCCATTTCGAGAGGTCGCTCGTCGCGCGCGCCGAGTCCGTGAGCCGGCTCGAACCGAGCCGCGGCGCGGGCCTCGACGGCGCGCTCGTCACGGACAAGCTCGGTGCGCTCGGCGGCAGCGCGTTCCGGCTCGAGGCGCTCGACGTCGGCGGACTCGCGCCGGGCCTCTACCTGCCGGTTTCGGAGCTCAAAGAGCTGCGGCGAGAGCTCGTGGCGGCGCTCGAGCCACGCCTGTTCGAGCGCCCGCGCGCGGCGCTGCCGCCCGCACCCTGTGTGCCCGCCTTGAAGCGCGAGCTCGCACGGACGAACGGCGACGCGCTCGGCGCGCCCGCGGTCGTCCCGCTCTGTCGCACGGCCGAGCAGCTCGAGGCCGTGATCGCGAGCGGCTTCGGCGCCGGTGACGAGGTCGAGCTCGATTGGATGGAACTGGTCGGCCTCGGGCGCGCCGTCGAGCGCGCGCGAGCCGCCGGACTCCGCGTGACGCTCGCCACGGTGCGCGTCCAAAAGCCGGGCGAGGAAGCGTTCGATCGCCGCCTGGCCGCGCTCGCGCCGGACGCGGTGCTCGTCCGGCACTGGGGCGCGCTGATGCACTTTTCGAGGCTGCGCGACCGGAACGAAGCCGCGCGCCGCGAGCTCGCCTTGCACGGCGATTTTTCGCTCAACGTGACCAATTCGCTCACGGCGCACCATCTGCTCGAGCTCGGCCT
>DATJXW010000209.1:0-7683 GCA_035499895.1 Polyangiaceae bacterium
GCCAGGATCCGGTGGCGCTTCCGGACGCGGCGGACGCGGGAACGCCGGTCGTGGTGGTAACGCACCTGCCGGAGCCGGTGGCCGGGGCGGCAGCGCCGGCACGGGTGCCACGGGGGGGGACGTGTCGAACGAGCCCGCGGGTGCGGGCGGCGAAGCCGGGCAGACGGACGATTCAGGCGGGCAGGGGCCTGCGCCGGCAGGTGGTTCCGCCGGCGCGACCGCCGGCACGAGCAGTGGCGTGAGCGGTAACGGCGGACTCGCAGGCGGCGCGGGGAGCACAGCCAACGGTGGCACTGCGAACGGCGGCACTGCGAACGGCGGCACTGCGAACGGCGGTGTTGCGAACGGTGGTGTTGCGAACGGCGGTGTTGCGAACGGCGGCACCGGGGCGACGTGCGCGTCGAACTCGGATCACGCGAGCCTCGACACGGATTGCGTCGCGGCGTCCGACTGCGACGCCAAGATCGGTCCGCGCGGCTGCGGCGCGTGGCAGTGCACGAGCGGCCAATGCCAAGCGCAAATCCGCTGTGAGGACGCCGACGGTGACGGCTTCTTCACGGGGCCGGATTGCGCGTGCACGGGTCGACCGCTCGATTGCGACGACGGTGACAACGCGGTGGGCGCGTCGTCGTCGGCGTCGTGCTGCAACGGCGGGACGCGCGCCTGCACCGCGGGTATTTGGGGTCTCTGCAGCGGCGCGACGGGCGAAACCTGCGACGGCGCCGACAACGACTGCGACGGCGTCCCCGACAACCTCGGAGAGATCAGCTGCGGGCTCGGCGCCTGCAAAAAGACGATCGCCGCCTGCACGAACGGGGTCCTCGGCGTGTGCGTGCCGGACGCTCCCGCGACGACGGTCGACGGCTGCAACGGCATCGACGACGACTGCGACGGCACCATCGACGAAGATTGCCCGACGTGCATTCACGTGGCGCCGGACGGCGACGACGCCGCAGCGCTCGGGAACGACGCCGTGACGCCCTTCGCCACGGTCCAAGCCGCGCTCGACTTCGCGGACGCCCATCGGAGCGTGGCCCATCGCGTCTGCGTGGCGGCGGGCTCCGCGTGCGGCGCCACCACGACTTACGCGGGCCCGAGCGACCACGATCTCACCATGTACGAAGGGATCAGCCTGCTCGCGAATTACGAGTCCTCGTGCTGGACTCACTGCGACGATTCGACGACGCACCTCGCGCCCGGCACGTCGCGCGGCGTCGTCTTCCCTGCCGACATCGCGGTACAAACCGAGCTCGACGGCTTCACCATCGATCGCCCGTACGACGCCACGCTCGTGTCGGGCGTCACGGTCGACGGCGCACACGGGGCCTGGCTCTCGCACCTCACGATTGTCGGCGGAACCTACAATCCGGCCGGGACGCCCGCGGTGTCGACCGGCAGCGCCTACGGCGTCGACGTCGAGAACGGCTCCGCCACCGTCGTCGAGAGCCGCGTGGACGGCGGGCTCGCGTTCGATACGGCGGCCATCCACGCGAACGCCGCTCTCGTCCTGCTCGAGGACAACTGCTCGGTGGCGCAAGACGGACAAACCGGGCGCTGCCCCACGGCCTGCGGCACGAGTGGTCCGGGGTTTTTCGCCGGGCACTTTGCCAATGAAGCCGGGGAGTACGCCGTCGATCTCGAAGACTCACCCGGCTCGCGCGTCGAACGCAGCGACGTCTGCGCCTACGGTCAGAGCCAAACCTTCAGCGATCAGGCGGGCATCCGCGTCACCGGCGCGAGCTCCGGCGTCGTCGTTCGCGCGAACGCCATCGGCGGCGACTTTTACACCCAATCGGGTGATCGCACGGCGAGCGGAATCAGCCTCACGGAGTGCAACGACGCAGCGCCTTGGGTCGTCGACAACCAGACCGTCGGCGTGAACGCACACAGCAACGGACAGCCGGCGGCGGTGCACGCCGTGGGCGCCTGTCACCCCGTGATCGAGGCGAATCACCAGATCGCCAACACGGTGTCGGCGGTGTCCGGCTCCGCCACGGGCGTGCTTTGCGAGGCCAGCAGCGCGCCGAGTCGGTGCGTGGTTTATGCGAATCCAAACGTGACGAACTCGTGGGCGCCAGTCGCCTCGAGCGGCGCCCCCGCCGTCGGCGGGACGGGCGTCGGCTGCCAGGGCGGCAGCTGCGCTCGCATCGAAAACAACGTCATCACGTCACTCGGCGGTCCAGGGTGGCCGAGCCAGTGCAACACGTGCATCTCCTTGTCCACGGGCGTGAGCCTCTCCGGCGGTGAGACGCTGCTCCGCGGCAACACCATCGCCATCGGGTCGCTCCAGGGGAAATTCAGTGGCCTCAGCGTGAGCGGAACGACACTGTCGAACGTCGAAAACAACGGGCTCGCGGGCGGCTTTTCGGGCGCGGCCGCTCTCTTCGACTCGAACTTCGTTTCGCAAGCCAACTGCGGTCCGGACGATCCGTCCCCGTGCCCGGCCGTCACGTGGAGCGGCGGTGGCACGGTCAGTAACAACTGCATCGTGGGCGCGGAAACACGGTACGGCAGCGACGGCAGCACGCTGATGTACTTCCCCGCTTTCGTCGAGAACGGCACGAGCGCCGATCCGAGCGCCTTCGTGAACAACGACCTTTACACGGGGAGCGGCTTCATCGGCGACAACGGCCTCCCCGGTTACAACAGCGCACTCTACGTCAACGAGGGCACGACGAAGCTCACGAGCGCCGCGCAGGTGAACGCGCTCACCGACATGACCGTCTCCGGAACGACCGAAACGGCGTGCACGGCCGCGCCGAGCGCCCACTGACGCGGCTCGGCGCGCGCGCCCTAATTCAGCCGAACGTGTCGCCGTCGTGGCCCCAGAGATAACCCTGGGCGTCCGCGAATTCGATGTAGATGCGCTTTTGCTGAACGCCGAGCGCCGCGCTCAACCGCTCGCAAAGCTCGCCCGAAAGCCGCTGCGTGAGCTCGGGCGTGAAGCGCCCGACGTTCTTCACTTCCACGTAGCAGGTCGGCTCGGTCGTCCCGCCGAACGTCATGAGCGCGGGGTGCTCGATGGCCGTCATCACGTACGACTCCGGCTTACCGAGCCGCTCGGCGAGCAGGCGCGAAAGGTTCGCGAGCAAGCGCCCGTGCTCGGGTGAGGGGTCGACGGAGGTCGTGATTTTGAGGAGGGGCATCGGAACCTCCGCGCGAGCGTACCACCCGGGACCGGCGCCGAGCACCGCGATTTCAGGCCATCCCGCCTCCCATGGTCGCGACACCGGGGAGCACAACGCGCATGCGGAGCGCTGCTTGCGGCGCTCGCGGAGCGTCACTTCGTGAAGGCGCGGATGGCGGCGTTCCCTCCGGCCGAGCTCGTCGACCAATAGACGTACGACGAATCGACCGCGAGGAACTTTGGGGCAGATTCATGGCTTGCGATGACCGTCGTCTCACCACCGGTGAAAGAGTGCTTGCACACGGTTCCGCACGTCGTGCACGTCCAATAGAGGTTGCTGCCATCGATCGCGAACGTCGTCGCCGGCACGTTGTCGGTGACGAAGGCCGCTTGCGTGCTGCCGCCGCCCACGGGAACCGTCGCGATGGCGGTGCCGGTTGAGAAGTAAACGTTGTTTCCGTAGACGGCGATGGGCGATTGCAAAACCGCCCATCCGATCGACTGCGGCGTTCCGCCGCCGAGGCTCATTTGATAAACCGGGTTGGTTTCAGCCCGGTCGGACACGAAGTAAGCATTCGCGCCGTCGAGGGTGACGTTGTCCGGATAATAGAGAAAGTTTTCTGGTGAGTCTCCCGCGTTGGCGTCGAGAAGTGTCGTTGTCGTCTGCTTCGGGAGCAGAGTCGAGTTCGCGAACTTCCACAAATGCGACAGGTCGGGATCACCCGACACGACGGTGTTGAACTGCAGCGGCAGAGAGAGAAGCGCGCCGTGGGTCACGCGCACGGCAAGGCCTTGTGTCTGCTGGCGTTCGATGGGGTAGCCGGTTGTGCCGAGCTCCGTGGCCGTGCCCCCCGCCTCCGAAATAACCCAAGGTCCCGCACTATTGACGCCGTCCTTCCAGTAGACGGAACCGCCCGCAGCGACGAGCGAGTTTGGTATCGAAGGCGAGGCATCAGAAAACAGCGTCGGCGAGCCGCCGTAGAGCGGGACGCTGTAGATCCCTGTCTGCACGCTGCCTGCGGAACCGACCCCTCCGCTCCAAAACACGGCGCTCCCCGTGACGGCGAGACCGGTAACGAGCATCTGTGAACCCGAGGCCAGGGTCCGCGGCGCGCACACGAGGCAAGGCGGCGGCAGGCCCAGCGGTCGCGCTTGTCCGAGCTCGCTGGTTGCGTTGATCGAATCCGCATCGTCTTGATTGGCGTCCTCCACCGGCGCGCCGCAACCGGCGGCCAACGTCGTGAGGAGCACGCAAGTCCAGTACATTCGAACCTCGGCCTGTCGCAGCCAATGCGTCGCTTCCATTCGATGCCCTCCAAAATGGTGCGCTCGGCTCGAACCAACCGCCGGCTCTCGCGAGCGTCCGCACAGCGTAAGGATGCCAACCGTGCTGCCCATAGCTCTCGATTGAGTCCTCGCCCGTGGAAGAACGAGCGCCCGCTGGGGGTCGGCTCGGCCCTCGAGCTCGCGAGGCGCGCCACCCGACCTGGTCGTCGAGGACGGATTGCGCCCCGTCTTCGGGTGGTTCAGGTTTGTGTGTCTACCTCGAAGGCGCCATCGATGAAGTTTTGGGATCTTGCAGTAATGGCCTTGGTTCTCGAAGCGGGGGGCGCAGCTTGCTCCAATGCCAGCCCACCGAGTCCGGGCTCCGTGGGTTCGGAGCAAGGCGGCTCGGCCGGAAGCAGCACGGGCGGCGGCGCTACCGGCGTGGCGGGCAAAACTACTGCGAGCGGCGGCGGCGTCATGAACACCGGCGGCACGAGTGGCACCGGCGGCACGATGGCGGGGCGCGCGAACGCTTCGGGCGGGGCAAACGACACCGGCGGCAGCGCCGGAACGACGGCGCCGAGTGCGGGCACGGGCGCGGGCGGCACCGGTATCGGCGGTAGCGTCAGCGCGAGCGGCGCGGGCGGTCAAAGCGCGGCAGGTGGGGGCACCGCGCTGGCTGGCACCGGTTCCGGGGGTCAGAACGTCGGCGGCGGGGGAGCCGGCGGCGCGTCGAGTGATTGTCCCGCGGCGGCGACGTTCTGCTCGGACTTCGAGACGGACGGACTACCCATGGGTGCGATCTACATGGTCAACGCGGCGCCCGGCGACTGGAGTCGCGACTTCGCCGTCGACACGACGCAGCACCACTCGGGAAATTCGTCGCTGCTCGTGAAGAATCAGAGCGCGTCCGGCTCGTCCGGCAGCGCCTACCGCATGCTCGCGGTGCCGGCGACCGCCGGAAAATTCTGGGTCCGCTTTTGGATCCGCAGCGACATGCCCATCGGCGGCACCGACCACAACGCGTTCGCGGGCGGTTCCATCGGCAGCAGTCCGAACGATCTCATGATCGAATTCGCCGAAGACGTCGGCATCGCCTTCAACACGTCGGACAGCGACCAGTGGCCGCAAGGCTTCGGCCGAACCTCGAGCGGCGGCACCATGCCCTACACGTTGCCGGCGGCGACCTGGGAATGCATCGAGATCTCTTACGACGGCACCGGTCGCGAACAGCAGCTCTTCATCAACAACGTCCAGCTGATCGACGCGATGAACTACCCGGCCTCCACCGAGGCACTCAGCTACTTCAAATTCGGCTTCGACGCCTATCACGGCCCCGCGCGCCAGGTCTGGTTCGACGACGTCGCAGTCGCGCCGTCTCGCATCGGCGGCTGTCCGACGGTCGCCATGAGCAATCAGTGAGCGGACGGCACGCTGCGGGATCCGTGAAGTGGTAGGGTCGGATCATGCGTGGCGTCGGTCGGTTCATCGTGCCGTGCGCCGTCGGTCCCATCGTGTTCGCGGCCTGCGGGGGCTTGTCGCACGATGGTCGGGGTCCGATGGGCATTGCTGGAACGGGCGGCCTCGCGGGAGCTTCGGGAGCGAGCAGCTCGACCAGCGCCGGTGAGGCGGGACTCGCCGGTGCCGGCGGCGTCCCCGCGTGCACGGGTGGCGAAGCGCCCGTCCTCTGCGACGGCTACTGCGTCGATTCGAATCAGGACAACGCGAACTGCGGCACGTGCGGACACGTGTGTGCGCACCCGTCCGTGTGCATGTTCGGTATTTGTCAAACCTGACGTAGAATCGCGTCAATCATCCCCTGCGCCGCCATAAGCAGGCGTTCCGTGCGTCTGTGGTTGACGCCGGCGGACCTCGCATGCGATAGAGATAGGCAGGGTGATGTCACTATTCTCGGCGGGGCTGAGTCGCGTATTCTTCGGACTATGTACGTGCCTGGCGCTACTCGGCTGTTCGGGAGCGTCTTGGGAAAAGCTGCAGCTCGACTCGCCTTACGACGTCCCGAAGCGGCTGACCATTGCCGTTGTCCAAGGTCCCGCGACGGACGAGGCGCTCGAGGCATTGACGTCTGCTCTGGTCGACGAGCTATCCAGCCATGGAATCAAGGTGACGATTGTCACGGAGGGTGATCGTCCCGACGCGACGGTGTCAATCGAGCAATGGGACGGAGGGTCACGCGGATTACGCTGGTTCCTCGGTTTCGGCGCCGGTGAAGGCGACGTGTCCGTGGACGTGGCCAGCGTCGGCGTGGACGGCCGAGCCCACGGTTGGGTCGCCGGCGGCTTTTTCGGCGGCAGCGACGAGGATTCGGCCGACGCCGCCGGCCGCATGATCGCCTACACGCTCGCGACCGGTCAGCGCGATTGAACGGCGCTCGCGCTCGGCGCGGGACCGCACGAATCCAGCATCTTCTCCAGTGGGCGGGACAGGGCTTGAACCTGCGACATCCGGCTTGTAAGTCGAGAAGGTGATAGCGAATCCAGCACAAATCCTGCTGGAACGTCTACCCCGGCCCTTGTGGCTAAAACTAACAAAACCGGGGCAAACCGATCGGATGGTGGAGAACTCAGTGGCTTTACTCCGTTCGGCGGCCTGAGCGCCGCAGATCTCGACGATTTGCTCGCGGGACGAGCGCGGCGACGGGCGGACGAGCTCGCGCTCGCCTTGCTCAACGCGCCGGGCGGGGAGACTTGAACGAAGCTCCTCGGTGCCGTAGGCCATACGGTGAACATTGAAACGCCGCGCGACCGCTACCAACGGTCCGGGGCGCATGGCTCGAACGTGGCGAGCGAATGAAGACTAGCAACAAATCAGGCAAGCGCAGATTTCTCGGTCTTGCTGATCGCGACGACCAAGAGTGGTTCCAGGAGCGGACTGGGCTCTGCAAGAACTCGGTCTTGGCTGCCATCCGCGGCCTTGAGCGTGCCGGCGCCATCAGCGTCAAGCGCGCCACCGGCATCTCGAGTTCGTACGACCTCACCCCACTGATGTCGTTACCCGAGCGTGAAAACCGGTTCACGACGCGGACCGGTTCACCAGATGAACGGGTTCACGAGATGCACCCCACCGGTTCATCTGATGCACCGCCACCGGTTCATCTGGTGAACCCTAAGGATCCCAATAGAAGGAACCCAGGTGCCACTCGCCACCCTCATGGAGCCACCGATCGTCAGGATGATGGAGCCGGGTGGGAAAGCTCAACGACCAAGGATTTGATCGCATGCGCGCGGCGCCGCGTCGAGGCACGTCAGGGGCGAGAGCGTTTTCGGCGC
>DATJXW010000210.1:0-3762 GCA_035499895.1 Polyangiaceae bacterium
GTCGTACGCCACGTGCGCGGCGTCGGCCGGCACGGGGCGCGGGCGCTCTTCGCCGCCGGCGCGATCACGGTCGACGGACGGCCGGCTCGAGCAGGCGCGCCGGCGAGCGCGGGCATGCGCGTCGAGGTCGCGCTCGCCGACGAACGACCGCTCGCCGAGCCCGAGCTGTCGCTCGACGTGCGGCTCGAACGCGCCGCGCTCCTGGTCGTGCACAAGCCCGCCTCGCAGCCGACCGCGCCGCTGCGGGTCGAGGAGCGCGGAACGCTCGTGAACGCGCTGCTCGCTCGTTACCCGGAGCTCGCGGGCGTCGGGCATCGCGCCCGCGAACCGGGCCTCGTGCACCGGCTCGACACCGAAACGTCCGGGCTCCTGGTGGTCGCGCGAACCACGACGGCGTTCGCGACCCTCACCCGCGCCCTTCACGCCGGACGGCTGACGAAGCGCTACCTCGCGATCACGGCGACGAGCGGCCTCGCCGACCAAGGCAGCGTCGACGAACCGCTCGGCCCCGACCCCACGCGGCGCGGCCGGGTGCGCGTCGTCCCCGATCCGACGCGTGACTACGCGCGAGCGGCGCAAACGCGCTACCGCGTGCTCGAGCGGACGGAGCGCTTCACGCTGCTCGAGCTCGAGGTCGCGCGCGCCTTCCGTCATCAAATCCGCGCGCATCTCGCGGCCATCGGCGCGCCGCTCGTGGGCGACGCGCTCTACGGCGGCGCCGAGTGGCCGGGCGCCGGCGCGCGCCACGCGCTCCACGCGAGCTACGTCGCGTGGGCGGGCGATCGCACCGAGGCGAGCTTCGCCGTGAACGCCGAGCTGCCCGACGACATGCGACGCTTGCTCGGCGGCTGACCGGCGAGCGTGGCGAGCAGCCGCTCGACGAGCGCCACGGTGAGCCCCACGGTCGGGAGCTTCGGGCTCAGGATCGCGACCCGCTCGTCCGCTTTGCGACCCCGCGCCCAGATCACGCCGCGCGGGAGCGCGCGTTGCGCCTCCGAACCTTCCTTGGCGCGCACGATCACGAAGGGCACGCCCATGACGCCGCCGAGACCGCGCTGGACGTCGAGCCCGAGCTCGAGCGCGACGAGGCCGGCGAGGCCGTCTTTCGGCTGCACGAGGACACGGAGCTCGTCCGGCTCCGAACCGGCATCCGGGACGCGGCCCCACGCCACGGTTTTCGCGCTGGTGCGCGGTCGGAGCGCGCGCGAGAGGTCGCGCATGAAGCCACGCGAACAATCGACGCGGTCGCGCACGAGCTCGCTCGGCCGTCCGGTGAAGAAGATCGGCATGAACGCGGCGCCTCCGAGCGCCACGAGCAGCGCCTCGAACGGCGAACGCCCGAGCGTACCGAGCGCGAGCGCCACGGTCACCCCGAGGACGACGAACAGGACGAGCAGGCCGGGCAGCGTGCCCGCGTCGAGAACGCGTCCCGGCGCCCGCGAGCGGCGCGTTTTGAAGGCGTCTTCATCGCGCAGCGAGAGCCAGCGCCCGGGGCCGCGCGGGGCGCGTTCGAGCCGGGGCGTGCGCTCGGTCACGAGCAGCATGCTGGAGAGTACGGCCACGGCGGCGAGCGCCGGCTCCTCGAGCTCGCGGCCCGCGGCGAGACCGGCGCCCAGACAGAGCGTCGCGAGCGGCACGCGCAGGAAGGACGCGAGCGGCACGAACGAGCGCGGGAGCGCCCGGCGTTCACGGCAGGCCGCCCGGAGCGCGCGCGTCTTCACGGCCGCGGCGAGCCCGAAAATCAGCGCAAAGAGCGCCGCCGTGAGCGGCCAGCGCCGAGACCGCGCGGGCGCCGGCAGCGTGGGGACGAGCGCCGGTTTGACGCTCGGCTGTGCCTCCGGGTCCGCGCCGAGCGTCACGGCGGCCGAGCTCGCCTCCACCCGCCAGAGCACCGGCTCGCCGCGCGCCACGTGCGAACGCACGAGCTCGATTTCATCACTCTCCGGGGTGTGGTGTACCGCGGCGACCATCACGCCGAAGCTCGGATCCGGATCGTCGTTTTCGACCAGCGGCAATCGCGGCGCCACGTCGGTCGGAGGCAGTCGAAAGATCGCGCGCGCGCCGTCGAGTCCGGCGTCGAGCCGCGGGCCCACCCAGCCGATCTCGAGCGCGCCGCCCCGCCGCCGCACGAGTCCGCGACCGACGAGGTCGGTGCGGTAGCGCACCTTGAAGAGGTAGGTGCCGCCTCGAAGCCCCTTCGGCACGTCCACCTCGAGCCCGAGCGAGCCGTCAGGGTGGCGCTCGACGATGAGCGGCGTCGAGACGCCGTTCGAGACGCGCGTCACGCTCGCGTCGGGCAAGACCTCCGCGTCGGTGTCGCCCGTGCCGAGCTCGAGTTGCTTCAGAGGACCGCCCCGGACCTCGAGCGTGAGCTCCTGGCTCACCGTCGCGTGGCCGTCCTTGGCGATGTCGACGGTCGAAAGCAGGCCCTTCGGATCGAGCTCGATCCACGCCGCGGCTGGGCGCGCCCAACCGCCGACGAGCGCAAAAACCGCTGCCAAAACAACGAGTCGTACCTTGGCGCACACTGTAGGTTCGACGCATACACGACCCCCCGGGCCAGGGGCAAAATCCCGGGGATCAGGGCGTCGAATGGTCGGCGAACGAGGCGGCGAACAGGGGCAAGAGGCCCGGCAAATCCTCGAAAACGCCCGCCGGGATCGCGAGATGCCAGCGCGCCTTCCTTCCCGTTTGGGGATCGATCCAGAAATCGACGATGAGCGGCGCCGTCGCGCGGTGCGGCAAGCTCGCTGCGACCTGCCCCGGGTTCGAACCGTTGCGCCCGGCGGCGCTCGTCACGATGCCGAGGAGCGTGGTGAAGCCGGCCGAGGTCGCGTCGAGCTCACGCATCGGCGCCAGGTCCGTTCGGGTGGCGAGGGTGGGCGCCTTGCCCGACAGCGCTTCACCGAGGCGCGCGGCGAGCACCGGCGTGCTCTGCGCGGTCGCGACGAGAGCTTCGGTTCCGCTCGGGACGACGGCGATCGCGAACTCGTGCGGCGACGGAGCGGCGTCCTTCGCTGCGAGGCCCATGGAGTGACCGAAAAGGGGCCCGAGCTCGGTGGGCAGCTTGATCACCAGCGCCTTGGTGCCCGCGGGCACGCCCGGCGCGTGGAGCGGCACCATGCGTCCGCTCGGCAGGTCCTTCTCCGACACCTTGAGCGCCCGCGCGACCGTGGCGCGGAGCTCGCGATCGTCGAGGATCCCGAGGAGATCGGCGGGCGAACCCTTGAGAGTGGCCGGCGGGTGATCGACACGAACGAGCAGCCAATCGGAGTTACCGGCGCTCTTCGCGCCCTTCGCGGCAGGCTCGGGGTCGCTGCCCGTCGCGCGCACGTCCTCGCCGTCCCAGCGAAAGTACGTCTGAAGCAGGCGCGTCACACGCTCGCGCGTGGCCTTGCTGACCTTCTCGTGCTCGAGGTAAGCGTCGGCGAGCTCGCCGATGCCGGCGCCGAGCCGCTCGTACGTCGCCGGATCGCTGCCCTCGGTGTAGCCGGCGGACTGCGCGTCGGCCGGGAGCTTCCAGAACTCGTCCGGCGGCGCGCCCTCGTGCTTGCCGCGCTCGGCCAGAGCGCGACTGCTCCACGCCTTCTGATCGCCGAACACCGCTGAGAAATCGAGGTCGATGAGCCGCTTCTGATCGTCGACCGTCGCCTCGACGCGCACGGTGTCGACGTCGTGGACCAGCGCGACGAGCTCGTCGGCGAGCGCGTACGCGGCGTCCGAGAGCGCCGTGTCGAAGCGCGGAGAATCGAGCTGGACCTC
>DATJXW010000211.1:0-69510 GCA_035499895.1 Polyangiaceae bacterium
CGGCGGCTCCTCGCGGTGCTCGACCGGGAGCGCCTCGTGCGCGTCCTCCGGCGGATGCTCGACGAGGAGGAGTTCCTCTCGCCCTACGGCATCCGCTCGCTCTCGCGCGTGCACGCGAAGGAGCCGTACGTCGTCGACATCCAGGGCACGACCCACCGCGTCGACTACGAGCCGGCGGAGTCGAAGAGTGGGCTCTTCGGCGGCAACTCGAACTGGCGCGGCCCGGTGTGGTTCCCGCTGAACTATCTCGTGATCGAGGCGCTCGAACGCTACCACCATTACTACGGTGATTCGCTGCGGGTGGAGTGCCCGAAGGGCAGCGGTCGCTACCTCGATTTGAAGCAAGTCGCCGACGAGCTCAGTCAGCGCCTCGGCTCGATCTTCCTCGCCGATGCCGCCGGCGCGCGTCCGTGCCACGGGCTGGACGAGCGTTATCGCGCGAGCCCGCACTTTCGCGAACTCGTGCTCTTCCACGAATACTTTCACGGCGAGACGGGCGCGGGAGTCGGCGCGAGTCACCAAACGGGCTGGACAGCGCTCGCCGTGCGCTGCCTCGAAGCGATGGCGAAGCGCCGCGCGGAGAGCGCCGAATGAACGAGTGAATCGAGCGAAGGGCGACGAACATGCGAGCGAAATCGACGAACCTCGGGACCTTGGCGGCCGTCGTGGTCGCGCTCGGCGGCTGCGCCGAGCGGCGCGCGAACGACGCGCCCGCTCGGTCCACGCCGGACCACGGCGAGGTCGCCACGTCGGGAAGCTCTCGGGTCGTGCGCGTCGGTTTCACGGTTTCGAATCTCGACCGAACGCTCGCCGCGCTCCGGACGCTCGACTTCGCGGTCGAAGCGGTCGGTGAGCCCGCGACGGACGGCTTGTCCGCGCTTTACGCTTTGCCGGGAGTGCGGGCGCGTGTCGCGGAGGTGGCACTCGGCTCTCAACGGGTCGAGCTCACCGAGTGCACGACGCGCCGGGGCCGCGCGATTCCGGCCGACTCGCGCAGCAACGACGCCTGGTTTCAGCACATGGCCATCGTCGTGCGGGACATGGACGCCGCGTACGCTCGGGTGTTCGCCGACGCGCACTCCTTTCACCGCCTGTCGCCGGCGCCGCAGACCATCCCGCTCTCGAATCCGGCCGCGGGCGGCATTCGCGCGCTCTATTTCCGCGACGCCGACAATCACAACCTCGAGCTCATCTGGTTTCCCTCGGGCAAGGGCGACCCCGTGTGGCAGGCGCCCGGCACGGCGCTCTTCCTCGGCGTGGATCACAGCGCCATCGCGGTGACCGACCCCGTGCGGAGCCGCGCCGCGTACCAGACGCTCGGGTTTTCGGTGGCGGGCACGAGCTTCAACTTCGGCGCGGAGCAGGAAGCCTTGAGTGGCGTCTCCGGCGCGCGGGTCGCGATCACGGGGCTCCGCGACGAAGCCGGTCCCGGCGTGGAGTTTCTGAGCTACCTCGCTCCGGCGGGCGGCAGGCGCGCCGCGGCCGACTCCACGCCTTGTGATCTTTGGCATTGGGAGATCACGGTGGCGGTTCCGAGCCTCGACGCCGCGCTCTCCGCTCTCGCGACGCGCGGACTCGAGGCGCGGTCCAGTGCGATTGCCACGTTTCCCGACGCGTCGCTCGGCTACCGCCGCGCGGCACTGGTCGAAGACCCCGACGGACACGCGCTCAGGCTGGTGGAGCCGTGACGTCGCGCGGGCTCACGACGGAGCCGCACGCCCGGAGCGTGGAGCATCGCCGGGCCGGCGTGGTCGTCGTGTACGCGGCGGCGCTCGGCCAGGGTCTCACGGTGGTCAGCTTCCCGGCGAGCGGCGCGCTTTTCAAGGCGCACGGTCTCACCGACGCGCAGTACGGCACCCTGTTTTTGCCCCAGGTGCTCTTTACCCTGCTCGCCTCGTTGGTCGGAGCGCGCTTGGCGAGGAGGATCGGACTCGCGCGCACGTTGCGAGCGGCGTGTTCGTGGAGCGCGATGGCGGCGCTCCTCCTCTATTCGAGCTCGGTCATCGCCGGTGCGTTCGTGTTTCCGGTGCTCCTGGCCGGCACGGCCGCGATGGGCATCGGGTTCGGTCTCAGCGCGGCGCCGCTCAACACGCTGCCGCCGCGGCTGTTTCCGAACCGCGCGGACAGCTCGCTCCTCGCGTTGCACACGCTCATGGGCGCGGGCTTTTCACTCGGGCCCGTGCTCGCCGGAACCTTCATCCGTCAGGGCACTTGGTCGCGACTACCGCTCCTCCTGCTCGGCGCAAGCCTGCTGCTCGCGCTGCTCGCGCCGGGTGCCCTCGCGGCGCACGAGCCGACCCCGGAGGCGGTTCGCGGAGTCGGCCCTCGCGGCGCCGCTCCGACGCGACGACTGCTCTTCTGGGGCTTCGTGCTCGCGGCCGTCATTTACGCCTTCGCCGAAGGTACCTTCAGCAACTGGGCCATTCTCTTTCTGCACGAGGAGCGCGGCATTGCCGAGGCGAGTGCGGGGCTCGCTCTGTCGGTGTTTTGGGGTGCGCTCGTGGTCGGAAGACTGCTCATGGCGGTCCTGGTCACGAGGGTTCGTGCGGAGCTGCTTTGGCTGGCGCTCCCGCCGGCGATGGGCGCGGCGTTCGTGGCTCTGCCAGCCGTGGTCGGAGCGACCGGCGCGATTGCCGCCTTCGCCTGGGCGGGCCTGAGCTGTTCCGCGCTCTTCCCACTGACGGTGACGCTCGCTTCGCGACGCTTCCCGGAGCACGCCGCGCAGGTGTCCTCCGCCATGATCGCGTCGCTGATGTTCGGCGTCGGGCTCGCGTCGTTTTCCATCGGGCCGCTTCGGAGCGCGCTGAGCCTCGCCCAGATCTACCGAGCGTCGATCGGCTATCCGGTCGCGCTGTTCGCTCTCGGGACTGTGCTCTTCCATCGGCGGCGGAACGCGCTCGTCCGCTAAATGTGAGCGGACGGACGAATCGACAAAACCGCGAGCGTCGTCCGGCGTACCGAGCATCGACCCTCCCGAATCATTGGAGAAACCGATGCTCACCGAACGAAGGCACCGAGGCGTCGCGGCGTCGCGGAGGATTTGAAACGCGATGACGAGCGGACGACCCAGGATGAACGCGGAACCCCAGGAAAATCCGGACTTCGGTGACATTCCGGACGTGCGCCTGGCGGCTCCGCCAGGTCTCGAACCGCCGGCCGCGCTTCGCGCGCGCGAGCCCCTGAAGGCGTCTCCGACCCGCGCCGATCTGCAGCGCCGGCGCTGGATTGCGCTCGGAATCGCCGTGCTCTGGGCTCTCGTGGAGCTCGGCGCGTTCGGCGTGCGCTTCGATCTGGGGAAACTTTCGGCAAGCTACATTGCGCTCACCTGTGGACTGCCGTTCGTGCTCGGAGCCGCCGGGCTCGTGGCCGCGGTGAAACCGGGGTCGTTCGGCTTGGGCCTCCAGCGCCGGTCACTCCTCGTCCTGCTCGCACTCGGAGTGCTCGTGGTGGTCGTGACGGCGTTCGCCGTGCCGGAGCCGTACACCGACGGCATCGACGGCGGCGGTCGCTCGATTTTCATGTGCGGTCACCTCGCGCTCAGCTGGGCGGCGGTGCCGCTCTTGGCCGCGGCGCTCGCATTGCGCGGCTCGCTCGTCGGCAGCACCGTCGTGCGGAGCGCGCTCATCGGTACCGTGTGCGGTCTCGGTGCGGCGGTGGCCGCGCAAATCCGTTGTCCCGTGACCGGCGCGGCACACATCGCGCTCGCTCACGGCGGCGTCGTCGTGATCGCCGCGTTGCTCGGCGCTTTGCTGCTACCGCGCTTGACCGAGGTCTGAACGCGACCGTTCAGCGGCCGCTCTTGAGGGCCGCCCGCAGGAGCTCGTAGGCGTGAAAGGCGCGCACTTTGACGGCGCTCTCCGACACGCCGAGCACCTGCGCCGCGGCTTCGACGCTGAGCCCTTCGTAGCGCAAGAGGACGAAGGCTTCGCGGCGAGCCGGCGTCATCGCCGCCAGGGTTCGCTCGACGAGCGCGGCGCTCTGCTTGCCGACCATTTCCTCCTCGGCGCTCGCGTCCGGGCCCGCGGCGAGCGACTGGATCGCGTCGTCGTTGCTCGCGAGCTTGGCGCGCGATTTGGCGCGCACGTGATCGAGATAGCAGTTGCGCGCGATGGCGTAAGCCCACGGCAAGACGGCGCGTCCGGGCGCGAACGAGCCGCGCGCGCGATGAATGCGTAAAAACGCCTCCTGCGTGAGGTCGTCGGCCACGTCGCGGCGCCCGCTCATGCGCTGCAAAAACGCCCGGAGTCGCGGCGCGAGCTCGCCGAAGATCGGCCCGAACGCCGCGTCGTCGCCGCAAGCATAACGCTCCATCGCGTCGCTCAGCGGATCCGACAGCCGCGGTTGCGGGGCGCGCGACGCCGCTTCGGCAAGGTGCGTCACGGAAACGGATTCAGCGGTCATCCTGGACCTCTTTTCCGAGCAACGCGCCGAGCAGCGGCGAACAAGCAATCAAGCGGGCGCCTCGCTTCACGGCCTGCCGCACGCTCGACAAGCCGGCATCGCTCGCAAAGTCGACGCCGGCGAGATCGAGCACGACGTGAGCCGGCGCGTGTCCGTTCTTGCGCGACAGCTCCTCGTCGAAGAGCACGACCCAGGCGCCGACGAGGCGCCCCTCCAACCGCAGATGAAGGACGCCGGGCGCCTCCTCGATGCGCGTGATTCGCAGCATGGCAGCGCCGGGTAGAGCAACCGACGTGCCAGCGGACTCAGTACCGAAAATGCGGCGTTATCGCGCTTCTGGCGGGCCACGAGAGCCTTCGTGGCCACGAGATTTCGTGGGCAGCCACGAGATCTCGTGGGGGCGCGCGGACGCGTTCCGCGGGCCCGTTCGGCGCGAGCGAGGACTTCAGCGCTCCGAATCGAGACTCGAGAGCTCGTGCGAGGTCGCTCCGAGAATCACGCCCGTCCGCGTGTCCGTGACGAGGGCGACGACGAGCGCTTCCCTCGGTATCGCGGGCTCGGGCCACTCGACGACGGTCGTCCCATGCCGCGCCTGCGCGAGGGACACGTCGCGCAACGCGCGCACGACGTGCCGATGCTCGAGGGTTTGGTGCGCGTTCTCGCCCGCGGTCACTCGCGTTTCGGCGTGATTCTGCACGAGCGCGACGGTGAGCTCCGCGTCGGCGCTCGCCGGTCCCGTCACCGTGAATTCGACGAGAACGTCTCGCGGGCCGCTTCCGTGGCGCGGTGCGACGGCGACGTGAAAGGCGGGAGGTCGCTCGAGCTCGCCGGCGATCGCGCTCTCGGCCTCGCTGCGCCGCGAACCGACCAATTGCTTCCGGCCGTTCACGACCATCTGGGGCGTGTAGATCTCGGAGAGACCGAGGCTCCGCGCGTAGGAGCGCTGGCGCTCGGAGAACGCGGCTAGACTGAACGGATCGGCCCAGCCGAGGTCGTTCCAGTAATCGACGTGGAGCTCGAGGGTGAGCACGCGCCCCGCTCGACCCTGGGCGCCACGGGTGATTTCGCCGAGCAGCGCCTCGGCCGGGGGGCAACTCGAGCAACCCTCGGACGTGAAGAGCTCGACCACGGCGAACGGCTCGTTTTCCGCCGTCGGAAGCGCCGAGCTCGAGGGCTCCGGCTCGCTCGGCGCGGCGCCCGTGACCACGGCGTTGGTGGCCACGGGCGGCTCGGGGGACGCTTGCCTCGGGAGGTCCGAAACGCCGAGGCCGCGTTCGCAGCTGCAGGTGATCACGGCGAGCAAAGCTGCCGTCGGAGCGGGTCGCATGGTGAGCTTCGCTCGGCTTACGCCGGCGGGCGCCACCAGGTTACGCCCATGGGGAGAACTCCTCATGCACGCGAACGTGACGGCCCTTAGCGTCCTCCGCATGCAACACCAATCCGTCAAAGCCAACGGCATCGACATTCACTACGTGGAGGAGGGGAGCGGGCCTCCCGTCCTCCTGCTTCACGGCGGCGTCGTTTCGGCGAACCCGCTCTGGGGAGAGCACCCGTTCGCGTACGCGTCGCACGTGGCGGCGTTGGCGCGGCGCTTCAGAGTCCTTGCGCTCGATACCCGCGGCTGCGGCCGCACGCGCCACACGGCGGGTCCAATCACGTTCGATTTACTCGCCGAGGACGTGCTCGCGTTCATCGAGGCCATGAGCCTCGCTCGGCCCGCGCTCGTGGGGTTCAGCGAAGGAGCGGGCACGGCGACCATCGCGGCCATCAAGCGGCCGGGCGCCGTCGGAGCGCTCGTGAACGACGCCGGTTACGACCTGTTCAACCCGGACACCAAATCGGCCGTGATCATGCGCACGATGCTCGGCGGGAGCCCGACCGCGACACGCACCGACGTGGCCGCGGCCGAGCGCTTTTTTCAGCGAAGCGACATGATGAAGCGCACTTTCGAGCTGCTCAAAGTCGATCAGGACGAGGGTCAGGGCAGGGACCACTGGAAGACCTACCTCGAGCTCGCGTTCGAGCGCACGACCACGCCGCCCGGCTACACGTTCGAGGACATGCGGCGCGTGACGGCGCCTTCCCTCGTCGTCACCGGGGATCGCGACGACTTCTGCTCGCTCGAAGAAGGGGTCATCGCGTTCCGGTCGTTGAAGCTCGGACAGCTGGCCGTCGTTCCGAACACGGGGCACCTGATCACGCGCCAGAAAATGGAGCGCGTGCTCGACTTCCTCGACGGGGTTCAGCGCGACGGCGCGTGAGGCGGTTTTGGACGCGCCGGGCGCGCTTCGGCTGTCGTGGGCAGGGCTTTCGAAAAATCGACCGCCGCCGGTAACCACCTCGGCGACGCGGCATACCCGGCGCACGTTGACTCGGTTCGACGCCGCCGTGCCGCGGCCGGCGGCGCCTTTTTGTCTTGGAGGTCTTGCATGGATCGCGTGTGGCTTTTCGGCTGTGGGCTCTTCGTTTGCCTGACGAGCGCGTGCTCGAGCGACGACACCACGAACCCGGCGTCGGGCGGTTCCGGCACGGACCCCGATACGGCGCCCCAAGCGATGGTGGATCGCTTCAGTGACAGCGCCGGACACCTGCAGAAGAGGAGCGATTCCCCGTCGCTTCCGGGCGCGAACGAAGCCGTCGACTTCGATCAGGGGCCGTTCATCACGCAGGGCCTCGGGCCCGACGGCGAGATCGTGAAGTATTACAACTTCGACGTCCAGACGACGACGCCGGCTCCCATCTACGTCCCGATGAAGGGCGGCGTGCCGGTGCCCGAGCAGCTCAATATCGTCGGCGTCATCCCCGGTGATGCGGGCTACAACGACTTCTGGCAAGTGGTGGCCGTCACCGTGCCGGACAGCTACGTCGCGAACACGCTGACGAGCGCCGACGCCGTTACCGCGTCGGGTTACGCGATGCAGACGACCGACATGCTCGTCAATTGTCCCATCGTTCCGGACGGGTCCACGGCGACGCTGCGTGACACCGGCGACACCTCGGGGACGGGACTCAGCCGCGGCTGGTACGGCGGGGAGGTCGTCCACTACTTCACCTTCGGCGAGAAGGCCGGCGGGTTGAAAGCCGAAAACGGCCAGGTTCCCACGTCTCCCATCTGGGTCACCTTCAACGACGACAGCAAGGGTCCCGCGTCGGGTTTCGAGACGGAACCGGGCAGCGTGCAGACGCACAACGTGACGGGCTCGCTTCCGAGCGGCTCCGACTACTCGCCGCTCTGGGACGTGACGCCGTATCCCGACGCTCACTTCGACGACGTGAGCGACGCGACCACGGCGATCGCGGCGGCGGGCGACGGCGCCGTGGCGGCGACCGTCAACTGCCCGATCGTCTCCGAACAGGCGAAGTAAGGCTTCGAAGCGGCCGCTCGTCTCCGGGCGAGCGCCGCGCGGATTAAATGCGTGAGCCGGAGCGGCTCGGGACCGCTCCGGCTCGTCGTGTTCGGTCGCTCGTGAGCGTCAGCGCGTCGCGACCGGCTCTTGCTTGGCGGCCGCTTTGGCGTTCTTCACGACGCGCTCGAGGTCGTGGCGGAAGCGCGTCTCGTCGACCTGCATGCCGTTCAACAGCGTGCTCATGCTGCGCGTGAGGGAAGCCATCGCAATCGCTTCGCGAATTTCGAGGTCGCTCGCGCCGTCGAGCCGCGCGAACTCGGTGTGCGCGATGATGCAGTAACGGCACGGGATCTGCGAGGCGACCGCGAGCCCGATGAGCTCCTTGGCCTTGCCGCTCAGCGCCGACTTCGGATTCAGCTGCACGTCGCGCATCTGCTTCCACGCCCCCGCGCGAGCCGAGTCGGGAAACTTCGCGAGAAACTCCGGTGCAAAGCCGAAGAGCGCGCTCACTTGAGCGAGCGCGGTCGCGCCGTCGACCACGTTGATCGGCGCGGGCGCCGCGCCCTTCACCGCCGCCGCCTGCTTGGCGTTCGCGACGAGCTTCTGGATCTCACCCCGGAATTTGGCTTCGTCCGTCTGGGTGCCGTTCAAGAACGTGCTCCAGTGGCGCGTGATGGCGGCCATGGCCACGGCCTCGCCGAGCTCTTGCTCGGTCGCACCGTCGAGTTTGGCGAACTCGGTGTGGCCGACGATGCAATAGCGGCACGGGATCTGGGCGGCGACGGCGAGTCCGATGAGCTCCTTCGTGCGGCCGTCGAGCGCGGTCGCGGGGTTCATCTGCAGTCCCTTCATCTCTTCCCAGACGCCGGGCAGCATGGCGTCCGGCATTTGCTGGAAGAACTGCGGCAGGAAGCCGAGCGTGTTCTGGATGTCGCGCCGCGTCGCGTCCCGCGCGGAGGGTTCGGCCGCGGCGGTCCCGGCGAAGCCGAGGAGCGCGAGGAGAGTGAAGAGCAGGGTGGTGACGAGCTTGGACGGTTTCATGGGGTGTTCCTCGTTGATGACGGAATGAGTCAGTGGGTTCGGGGTTCGATGGTGAGGGAGTGGACCCGCTCGACGGCGGGCGAGAGGTTCGCGAGCATCGGGCTCAAGCGGTCGGCGTGGGTCACGACGCGGCGCACGTCGCTCGCGGGCGCGTCGGTCTTGATGCGCACGTCGAAAATCAGCCGTTGCCAGCCGATGGGCACCTGGTCGTCGATGTCGAGCTGGCCGCGCGCATCGACTTCGCACGTCACTTCGACTTCGACGTCCGCGATCTCGACGCCGAGGCGCGCGGCCCAGCCGCGATAGCCCATCGCCATGCACGTGCCGAGGCTCGCTCGCATCAGATCGCCCGGCGTCGGCCCGGTGTCGCTGCCGCCCTCTTCGACCGGCAGGTCCACGCGCAGGATGCGATTGGCGCGGCGGGCCTCGCACGCGTACGTGTCGAGCAGCTTGATGCTCACGCGATAGCGACCTTGCGCGAGCGAGGGATGACGGCGGAGCGCGCGCGTCTTCTGCTCGTAGAGCTCGCGGAGCTCGCTGCTGCTCACCGGGTCCCCGCGGCGGCCACGAGGGTGGGGTCGATGCACGCCGTCTGTACCGGGGTGACGCGCTGCACACACGAGTCGATGTGCGCCGCCACGCGCGCGGTATCGACGTACGTGGCGACCGTCGAGGCGACGGGCGCGAGTCGGGGCGACCCGTGAGCGGCGCCGAGGAGCGCGAGTGTCAGTGTCAGAAGAGCGGTAGCGAGAACCGGGGTTTTGATGGTCATCGTGGCCTCCACTCGGGAGGCGTGACCTCGCAGGGAACGACCGTTCCCTACGCCCGGAACTCAGTCCGGAACGGGGATAAAAACGCAGTAATTTCCAGTTCTTACCGAGCGTTCCAGAAAATCTGCCAGGGGCGCGTTTTGCGCCGCGATGCGCTCGATGGCGTGCCGGATCCGGCGTTGCACGGCGCTGCGCGCGCGCTCCGCCGCCACCCCGGCGCGCCGCGCGCTGCCGCCGAGCCCGACCGCACGCCCGAGTTCTCGTCCGAGAAACTCGAGCTCTTCACGCGCCTTGTTCGCGCGCGCCGTGTCGCCGAAGGATTCGGCCTCGGCCAGTGTGTCCCTCAGATCCTCGAGGCGGCGCCGGTAGCTCGCGCGCGCCGCTTCGTCGAGGTGCTCGCCCGCATCGCCCGCGTCGCCGAGCTCGCCGGCATCGCTCGCGGTCTTGCCTTCGCGCACCAGATCGAGGACGTGAAGCTCGCGACCGGGAACCTCGAGCAGGCGCGCGAGGTAGCGTAAGCCGAGGGTGTCTTTCATGCGCAAGACGACGTCGCCGTGCGACAGACGGAAGTACTCGCCCTCGAGCAGCAAGCCGAGCGAGGCACGGGCCGCGGGCTTGGGCGCCTCCGTGTGCGGCTTCGGTGTCGCCGCGAGCGTCGCGAGACGCCGGTCGACGTGCGCGACGAGGCCCGCCATGTCGAGCGGCTCCGCGCGCGCCCGCGCCGAGCACAGAAGCTCGCGCGCGCGCGCAAGATCCGCCGGCGCGCCGCGCTCGAGCAGCATCCGCGCGTACTCGTATTCGGTGCGAGCGAGAAGCGGCAGGGCCCCGAGTTTCGTGAGCCGCGCGACGGCGTCTTCGAACGCGGCGGACGCGGCTTCGTAGCGGCGGAGCCGGCCGAGCAGCAGCGCCAGAAAGCGCGAGCGCGGCCCTTCCCAAGCCGCGTACGACCAGCCGAGCGTGAGGTATTCGTCTGGGCACGCCTCGACGAGTCGGTAGAGGGCTTCGGCCTCTTCGTCCGTGCCGGCGACGGCCGCCATTTCCGTGAGGAAAAAGAACGAGAAGAAATTCCGCGGGTATTCGGCCGGCAAGTGTCGCAGCTGGTCCCGAACTCGCTCGAGTTCCTCGCGCCGCGCGTAGGCGAGTCCGGCGTGGAACCTGAGCCACACGCCGGCGTAGCGGACTTCCGGGCGCTCGCGCTGGGCCATCGAGTCCGGGGCGATGAGCTCGTCGAGCCGCTCGCGGGCGCGGAGGAGGCCCTCGCGACTCCGAAAGTAGAGCACCTCCGCCGACGCGTCGCGCACGGCTTGGCCCGCTTGCCGCGCTTCAGCGAGAAGGCGCTCCGCTTCGGCGAAGCGCCCTTGCATGGTCGCCCGCACCGCCCGAAAGAAAAGACACCGGTAGCCGAGCCACGGCGCGAGAAGCTCCGACGCGAGCGTCTCGTAAGCTTCGATGCGCTCGTCCGCGAGCTCGAGCTCGGCGAAGCTCAGGTGCAGGAAGAACAGGCGCCCGTGCATGCGCAGGAGCCGCTCGCGATCGCCGAACTCGCGCGACAACTCCTCGGCCTCGAGCGTGAGCGCGAGCGCTTCGGCCGGCGGCGCGCAGTCCATCATGGCCGAAATCGCGTCGTTCAGGACCTCGAGCAGCGTCTTTCTGTCGCCGAGGCGGCGCGCGGTCGCGATGGCTTCGCGCGCGAAGGCAATCGGCTCCTCCATTTTGAGGCTCGGTTGCAGCGCGCCCGCGAGTCGGCCGAGCAGGCGGGCACGCAGCGCGCTGTCGCCCGTCGGAAGGGCCTCGAGCGACGACTCGAGCATCCCGACCAACACCGGGTCCACGGCGCCGAAGACGAACACGCGACCGTAGGCGAGCGCGGCGCGGGCCCCGAGCTCCGAATCGCCGGCGGCGCGCGCGATGGCGGCGGCCTCTCGGCAGCAGCGCTTGCCGCTCGTCGCGTCGCCGCGCCGAATGCAGGCTTCGGCGAGCGCGAGGAGCAGCTTCGCTCGCGCGACCGCGGGGCCTTCGACGACGTTCGGCGTCGCGAGCGCGCGCTCGAGCATCTCGACCGCGTCGTCGTAGGCGAGCAGCTCCTGCGCCTGCTGTGCCGCTCGGAGCGCGTGTTCGACGCCGTGTTCCGCGAGCTCCGGCGGACCCTCGAGCGCGTGGTGCGCGAGCTTCGCGCGCGGGACGGCTTCGGCCGTCACGCCGTGGACCTCGAGCGCGTGAGCGACGCGCCCGTGAAGCTCGCGGCGCCGCGCCGGCGCGAGCTCGCGATACAGGACCTCGCGGAACAGCGCGTGCGCGAAGCGCTGCCGCTCACCGCGCGCGCCGACGACGCCCGCACGCCTGGCTTCGGCGAGCGCGCCGAGCACGACGGCGTTGCTCTCCGCGGCGGCGGCCGCCAAAAGACTCGGCTCGAGCTCGTCACCCGCGACCGCGGCGAGCTCGAGCAGCGCGCGCGTCTCGGCGCTCACGCGGGCGAGCCGTTGCCCGATCACGTCGCGCACGCCGTGCGGCACCACGCCTGCCTCGATCGACTCCGGACCCTGCTCCACCAAGAGGTGCAGCATCTCCGCCAAAAAGAGCGGGTTCCCCTGCGCGCGCTCGACGATCCGGGCGCGCACCGGCTCCGCCACCGGGCCACCGCGCGCCCTCACGAGCTCGGTCGCGTCGGTGCTCGCGAGTCGCGGCAGCGCGAGGCTCGTCCCTTCGCGGACGATGCGCTGAATGAGCTCGCCCGTCTCCGCATCCACGCGCGCTTCCACGTCCCTGTAAGTCGCGATCACGAGCACCTTCAGCCGCCTGAGCTCGCGCGCCAAAAAGTGCAAGAGTAAGAGCGACGAGCGATCGGCCGCGTGCAGGTCGTCGAGCACGATCACGAGCCCGTGCGCTTCGCCGTGTGAAGCCTGCTCGGCCAACGCGACGATCGCGCGGAACACGCGAAAACGCGCCTCCTCGGGCGGAGGCGGCGCGCCCGTCGAGTTCGGCGGCAAGCGCGCGCGGAGCTCGGGCAGGATCTCCGCGACCACCGCCGCACCGTCGCCGAGCGCCCCCGCGAGCGACGCGTCGTCGAGTGCGCGCGCCATGGCCGCCAGCACCCCGAGCCACGGCCAATACGCCGGCGCGCCGCCGGACTCCCAGCAGCGTCCCCAATGGACGGTGAACCCTCGTCGTTGCGCGAGCGCGCTCGCCGCGTCGGCCAACGTCGTCTTGCCGATCCCGGGCTCGCCCGCCAAGAGCACGAGCCGCCCCCTGCCGCGCTCCACGTCGGCGAGCGCCTGCTCGAGATCGCAGAGCTCGCGCGTGCGGCCGAAGAGTCCGTACGCGGAGGCAGGCTCGCTCGGCTCGGCGACGGGGCTCGCTCGCGTCACCCGCGCATTCTAAAACAAGGCGCAACGACTGAGGAGCTCACGCTCTCCTCTCCGGCGAATTCACGATCGATCCGAGTGGACTCCGGTGTCGTACTCGGCGGCAGAGGTCAAGGCGTCGATGGAGCAGCGGACTCCGCCGAAGTAGTCGCGCGGCGAGCAGCCGAGCGCGCGCTGGAACGTGCGGTGACACTGCGCGTAGCTTCCGAAGTCGGCGTCCAAGGCGGCCGTGCCGAGGGCGGCGCCGTCGTCGACCAACGCGATGAAGCGCATGAGTCGGACGCGCGCGCGGTACTCGACGAGCGTCAAGCCGAGGTCGCGGTGAAAAGCGCGGCTCAACGCGGCGGGGGCCCTGCGCAAACGCCGGGCGACTTCGGACGCGGACACCACGGGCGCGGCGCGCACGAGCCCCACGGCGCGGCGAGTGCTCGCGTGCGTCGTCGCCCCGCGCGTCGTGAGAAGAACGAAGAGCTCGACGACCGCTCGCTCCACCGCGGTCTTGTCGTGCACGTCGCCGAGAGCGAGCGAACGCTCCCGGACGGCCGTGAGCTCGCGCGGGGCGAGCAGGAGTTTCCGTGCGTGAATGGAGGGACTCTCGCCGCGCGCTCGCTCGGCCAGCGCGGGGCGCAACGCGGCCACGACGAGCTCGAGATCGGGGCTCGCCT
This sequence comes from Polyangiaceae bacterium, assembly GCA_035499895.1. GTDB lineage: Bacteria > Myxococcota_A > Polyangia > Polyangiales > Polyangiaceae > PMG-095. The sequence goes on from DATJXW010000211.1 coordinate 13,587, forward strand.
CGAGCAAGACATGGTCTTGTCCGGGCTCGAACACGACGAGCTCACCCGGTCCGAGCTCGAGCGTTCGATCGCCGATACCCAAGCGAGCCGAGCCCGCGAGGACGGCGTTCAGCTCCGGCTCTTCGTGAAAGTGTCGCGGGCGCTGATACGCGGGCTGATGTCTCCAGACCTGCGCCGCGCGCCCCGGCAACATCGGAAACGGCTGGAACAGCGCCGCGCACATCGCCGATTAGCCTGGCTCATCGGCGCCGCGCCGTCGAACGCGCCGGGCGGCGCCCCCCGATAGGTCAAGAAACGCGAAGTGTTTCGCCTATGACTTTTTATGCTCGTGGCCGGAATCGATGGCATTCACGCAGCATCAGGTCGCGGCCGTTTGGAGCTCGTTACTTTGGCTCGGCGCGTGCTCGAGCTCCGCGCCGCCGCGGCATCTCGACGGCGCGCAGGCGGGCAACGCGCCGAGCGGCGCCGCGGCGGGAACGTCCGCCGTGCCGAACGGCGGCGGCTCGGGTGCGAGCTCACCGGGCGCGGGAGGTGGCGGCGGGGCGGCGGGTGCGACGGGCTCGGCCGGGGCGGTCGGCGGAGCTCGCGGCGAACCGGGCGGGGCCGGAGGAGGGCTCGGCTCGCTTGCCGGTGCCGGCGGGCAAGTCGCGGGCACGAGCGGCGAGCCCGGCGTCTCGGGCGCGGGAACGAGCGCGCAGGCGGGAGACACGAGCCAAGGAGGACTCGGCGGCGGCCCCTTCGTCCTTTCGTGGCAGGACGACTTCGACGTGCTCGACGCGTCGGCGTGGCAACTGCAGACCTTCACGTTCGACGGCAACGACGCCCAGTTTTCGACCTCGAACGCCGCCGTCGCGAACGGCGTGCTCACGATCTCGCTGACGGCCGCGCCGAGCGGCGCGACCAAACCGTACCTCGGAGTCGAGATGCGGTCCGCGAAGACGCTCACCTACGGCAAGGTGTCGGCGCGGATGCGCTTCGCGACCGGCTCGGGAGTCGTCTCGGGTCTCGTGCTCTTTTATACGCCGTACCCGAACTGCGATTGGAACGAGATCGACATCGAGCACTTGGGCAAGTCGAGCAACACGTCGCAACTCAACGCCCAGGTGTTTCTCGGCACGCCCGATCCGAACTGCACGGCGTCCGTCACGCCGACCCAAGATCCTCAGATCGTCGATCTCGGCTTCGACGCCGAGAACGACTTTCACCTCTATGACATCGAGTGGACGCCGAGCGGCGTGAACTACTACGCCGACGGCGTTCTCTTGCGGACGTGGACGGCGAACATCGACCGCCTGAAGCTCCCCGAGACCATTTTGCTCACGATTTGGGCGTCGACGTCGGCCGACTGGGCGGGCCCGCTCACCTCGACGTCCGCCCCCGCGAGCGCGGACATCGACTGGATCAAGGTCTACGACTACGACCCGGCACTGGCGGGCGGCGCCGCTGCCGAATGAGGCGGCAACCCCCGGGCGGCTCGGGCGCTGCCGGCCCCGGCGCCGGTATCATTTCGTTGCAACTTCAACGGTGCCGGATCCGGCGTGTCCGAGTCGCGTGGTTTCGGGCGGGTATCCGCAAATAGTTTGAGTATCAATCGGTTGTTTGGTCCTTGCGCGGCGAGCGACACCCGGTACGGTTGCGGCGACCGGAGGTATGAGCCCATGAAAACGTCATCCGTCTTGCTGGCCGTCACCATCTTCAGTGCGAGCGCTTGCGCCGGCTCCGAGCCCGCTCCCGCGCGCGCGCCCCAAGCGGAGACGCCCGCGCCGCGCGTCGCCGATTCGCCGACGAAGTCCGTCGTGAGCATCGCACCCGAAATCCGGAGCGCGTGCGGGATTGCCGACGCCGACGCCTATTTCGCGTTCGACTCGGCGCGCGTGCGATCGTCCGATTACCAGACGCTCGACAAGCTCGTGCGCTGCTTCACGACGGGGCCGCTCGCTCATCGCGAGATGCACCTCGTCGGTCACACCGACCCGCGCGGCGGCGAGGAGTACAACATGGTGCTCGCCGGGAGTCGCGCGGACGGAGTGAAAGCGTTTCTCGTCGGACGCGGGCTCGGCGGCCAACAGGTCGCGACCACCTCGCGCGGCGAGCTCGACGCGAAAGGAACCGACGAACGCTCCTGGGCCGCGGACCGGCGTGTGGACGTCCGCCTCGCCGATTGAAGAATCGTGCGCTCGGTGCAGACCTGGAATTAGTTTGAACACAAACTATCCCGAAGTCGCAGTCTTCGAGCGACTCTCGGGAATGCCGGCGGCAGGCAGGCTGCTTTAGCGGCGAAGCGGCGTTCGCGAGACGCGCTCGAGCTCGCCGTAAGACAGCAGGGAGTGTTCTCATGGACTCATGCCAGGTGCGCCATTGGCTGATCGGTCTCGCAGCGGTCTCCTTCACCGTGGGAGGCTGTGACAAAAAGGTCGCGGAGCCGAAGGATTCGGCGCCGGCAGCCAAGCCGAGTGCGAGCTCGGCGTCGTCGCCGGCCGCTCTGCCCGATTCCGAGCTCGACGACGCGGTCAAGCTCGGCTTGACCCGTGACCCCGGCGTGGACGCGAAGAAAATCAGCGTGAAAGCGTCCGGCGGCAAGGTCGAGCTCGGCGGGAGCGTGAGCGATTTGTCGAGCGCACGACGAGCGACGCTCGACGCCGAGCGGGTCAAGGGAGTTCGGGAGGTGAAGGACGGTCTCACGCTCGACCTCGTTGCGCGAGCGGACTCGGACTTGCAGAAGGACGTGAACAACGGGTTGTCGCTGAACGCAGCGACGCATGCGCTCGGCGTCCACGTCGCGGCCAAGACCGGGACGGTCACGCTCACCGGCAAGGTCAAATCGTGGTCCGACCGCGACGTCGCCGAGCGCGTGACGGAAGGGATTCGCGGCGTTCGCGCCGTGAAGAACGACCTGGCGCTCGAACCGGTCGCGAACCGCTCGGACGCGGATCTCCAGAAGAGCGTGACCAATCGCTTCCACTGGGACCGTCTCCTCGACGACGGCTTGCTCGGCGTGACCGTCAAAGACGGGAAGGTGACGTTGAGCGGCGTCGTCCGAAGCGCGGCGGAGCGCAGACTCGCGGCGCGGCTCGCCTGGCTCGGCGGCGCGAAGGCGGTGGACGACGGCGCCGTGACGGTCGAGTGGGGCGCGAAGGAAAAGGACGTTCGCAAAAACAAGCCCGCGAACGTTCCCGATGCTCAAATCGCAACGGCCATCCGCGATGCCGCTCAAGCGGACTCGTGGCTCGCCGGCGCCAAGCTCGATGTGAGCGTGGCGGCGGGGAAGGCGACCCTTCGCGGCACCGTGGACAGCCTCGAGGGCAAGTCGAGCGCGGAGACGCTCGCTCGCGCCACCCTCGGGGTCAACGACGTGGACGACCAACTCACGGTCGTGCCGCCGGCCGCGGTCGCGAACCACGTCCTCGAGGACCACGTCCAGAGCGTGCTGCGCTCGAGCCCGGCGCTCACCGCGCTCGCCATCGGCGTCGCCGCGAAAGGCGGAACCGTGTCGCTGACGGGCACCGTGCGGACGTCGTTCGATCGCGCCGAGGCCACGGAATTGGCCGCGGGCGTGCTCGGCGTCGAGCGCGTCGACGACCAACTCAAGCTCGACCGCCCCGACGTCGCCTACGTTTACGACGGCTACCTCGCTCCGTACGAGCCCTACATCGCGAACCTCCATTACGCGCCCGCGAAGCCGGCGGACTCGGACGCGAACATCGACAAGCAAATCAAAGGCGAGCTCATGTCGAGTCCGTTCGTCGATGCCAACGCCGTACAGGTCGTGGTCGCGGGCGGAAAAGCGACGCTGAACGGCTCCGTCGGGAGCCTCCGCGACAAACGCGAAGCCACCGAAGACGCCTTCGAAGGCGGAGCGATCGCCGTGGAGAACCGCCTGGTCGTCAAGATGAACGGCGGGTAGGCTCGAGCTCGAGCCGACACGCTCTAGACGCATGCGGGTAACCGGCGGGACGTCGCGGGGCGAGCTCGCTCGGTCGGCGGGGGGGACGGAAAAACAATTGAACATTGACGCGGGCGCGGAATGCCTGGCGTAGTCGGAAGCTCCGAGACACGCGCGCCGGCGGCGGCTCGGGCTGACCTTCGCTTCGCATGGACCTGGCCCCAGAATCAGAGTTCGGGCGCTACCGTATTCGGCGGCTGCTCGGCCGCGGCGGGATGGGCGCGGTGTACGAGGCGGTGCACGTCGATCTCGGAAAACGCGTCGCGCTGAAGACGCTATGGGGCGCGGCGGGAACTCGGGACGACGCGCGCGCGCGCTTCTTGCGCGAGGCGCAGGCGGCGGCGCGCCTCGACCATCCCCACGTGGTGGACGTGTCCGACATCGGCATCGTGGACGACGTGCCGTTCTTGATCATGGAGTACCTCGACGGCGAGGATCTCCACCAGTTGCTGCTGCGTGAAGCGCCGCTCGCGGTCGCGCGCATCGTCGAGCTCGTCTTGCCGATCATTTCGGCGCTCGGCGACGCGCACGAGCTCGGGATCGTGCATCGCGACATCAAGCCGCAGAACGTGTTTCTCGCGCGCTCGAAGCAGGGCCTCGTGGTGCCGAAGCTGCTCGATTTCGGGATTTCGAAACTGAGCGACGGCGACGGTCAGCCGGGGCTCACGGGCAGCGCCGCCTTGCTCGGGACGCCGAGTTACATGTCGCCCGAACAGGTGCGTGGCGCGAAGCATGTCGACGCGCGAAGCGACCAGTATTCGCTCGGCGTGATGCTCTATCAGTGCGCGACGGGGGCCCTCCCGTTCAATCAGAGCGATTTGTTCCCGCTGCTGAACGCGATCTCTGCCGGTACGCACGAGCGCTTGCGCGAGGTGCGACCGGATCTGCCGAGCGGGTTCGGCGCAGCGGTGGAGCGAGCCATGGCGTTGAATCCCGACGCTCGTTTCGCTACGCTGCGTGAGTTGGGGCAGGCGCTCTTGCCGTTCGCGTCGCCCGAGGTTCGAGGGGCTTTGCGGGCCACGTTCGGGGGCCATGCGCGTCCCGGAGTGACGCTGACTGCCGACGGTGCGCCGCTCGCGGTAGCGACAGTCGAGTTCCCCGGCGCGCAAGAAGCGCCGAGTATCGAGGCGACCTCGGCGACGCTCTCCGGCGGCAGGCGCCGGAGCAAGCATTGGCCGGCGCTGCTCGGCATGGGATCGCTCGTCGGCATCGCGGTGGCCGCCTGGCGGCTCGGCACGTCGGGAGCGCCCGGCCCTGCGAATGCGCCCGAGCTCCTGGTGCCGCCGCGTGCCGTTGCGGCTTCGCAGATCAAGAATGCAGGGAGCACGGCGAGCCCGAGCGCTGCGAGCGCGCCCTCGGGCAGCGCGAATCCGGTCGTGTCGGCCGGAGCGACACCGGGCGTTCCGGCGAGCGAGCCACCGAGCGGTCCGGCCGACGCGGCCACGCGCGTTTCGGGCGTCGTGCCGCCGAGCGGTTCGACGATTGCGCCCGTGAAGCCGTCGAAACCGACGCGCGCCAGCGAGCGAAGCGCCGGCGGGTCAGTCGCGACCCCGAACGTGCGACCCACGGCCGCCGCCGTGCCCACCAAATCACCCACCACTGCCAACAACGCGCCGATCATCGAATGACCAAGTCGTGTGTCACTGCGCTCCTTTGCGGAGCGCTCCTCTTGCCGTGCCGCGTCGGGCACGCCGAGGATGTCAAAGCCGGCGCTGGGGCAAGTGCGCTGGACGCGGACGCGCTGATTCGCGCGGGCCTCGACGCGCGCAAGAAGGGCGACGACGCGGCCGCGCTCGGTCTGTTCGAGCGCGCCGTGGCCGCGCACCGAACGCCGCGCGGTGTAGCGCAAGTGGGCCTCGCCGAGCAGGCGCTCGGGCGCTGGGAGGACGCCGAGCAACATCTGTTGGAGGCGACGGCGAGCTCGAGCGACCCGTGGATCTCAGCGCATCGAGGGGCGCTCCAGACATCGCTCGAAACCGTGCGAGCCCACCTGGGCACGCTCGAGCTCGCCGTGGACGTTCCGGACGCGGAACTCGTGATCGACGGCGGGCCCCGCGGGAACGTGGGCGCGCCGCTGCGGCTCGCCGCGGGCACGTACGCGATCGAGGTGCGGCACGAAGGCTACTACAGCGTCACGCGTCAGGTCGTGATCGTGGCGTCGCAAACGTCGCGCGAGACGGTGGCGCTCCGGCGCGTCGAAGCGCCGCCGCAAGCGCCGCCGCCGCCGCCCGCGCCCGTCGCGGTGGCTCCGCCGCGCGACGAAGCGCCTGCGTCGGGCTCGCGTTTCGGCAGCACGAAGTGGTGGCTGCTCGGCGGTGGCGGTGTGGTCGCCGCGGGCGGCGCGATTGCGCTCATCGCGCGCCAGGGCGAGGTGTCGGCCTACAACGACGATGCGAGTTGTCCTGGTGCGAGCGACCCGAACCAGCCGGCGCGCTGCGCCGGACGCTTGTCGACGGGGCGCACGCTCGAAACGCTCGGCATCGTCGGGCTCGTCGGCGGAGCGCTGCTCGGCGCGGCGTCCGGCGTGCTGCTCGTCATCGACGCGCCTCAACCTGGCTCCGCGCGTGCGGCACGAAATTGGGGGGTCGCATGCACCGGTCGCTTCTGACGCGCCCGCTCGCGGCGGTCGCGGCGGTCGGCGTGGCGTACGGCTGCAGCGATTTTCGCAAGGGTCCGCTCGCGTCGGGTGAAAGTCCGGCGGCGGGTGCCGGTGGCCGAGGGGAGTCGGCGGGGAACGGCGGCATGGCGGGCAAAGCGGGAACGAGCGCCGGGGGTCGCGCCGGCACGGAGAGCGCCGGCGGCAGCATGCCGGGCGGTGCGGCGGGTTCCGGCGCGGGCGAGGCCGGCGCTGCGGGTGGCGGCAATGCGGGCGAAGCCGGCGCGTCCGGAACGGGCGGAGAGGGCGGCGCGGGTCGCGATGGCACCGGCGGCAGCGGCGGCAAGGGCGGCTCGAGCAATGCCGGACGCTCCGCGGGCGGTGCCGGCGGCCACGGCGGCACGGGCGGCGGCGCAGGCAGCAGCGCGAACGGCGGCACGGCGGGCGCCGGTACGGCGGGGAACGGCGCCGCCGGCAAAGGTTCCGTCGACCCGAGCACGTGCAATCAGGGCGGCCCCGCGTCGGTCGAGCTCTGTGGCGGTGCGAACGACGCGATCGACGAGAACTGCGACGGCATCAAGACGTGCACCGGCACCACGGAGCAAGCGGTGCTGATCGGCGACCAGGTGAGCGACGCCTCGCGCACGTTGATTCGCGTCGGTCCGCAGGGCGATCGCTACGTCATCGGCGAGTATTTCCCGTCGTTCAACTTTGGCGGCATCGACTTGCCAACCGGCGGCGAACAGGGCGACATCTTCTACGCCAAGCTCGATGCGGCCGGGACTGCGGCGTCGTGGGCGGACGGCATCACGGGTCTCGGCTGGCAGATCCCGCAAGACCTTCTGGTGCACGCCGCGTCGGGACACCAAAATGAGCTCAGCATCGCCGGGTTTTTCACCACCGACCCTTCGGAGACGTTCGAGATCGGTAGCACCGTGCTCGAATCGGCGAGTATCGGTGCTGGCTATGGCTTCCTCGCGCACTTCGACGCGAACGGACAAGCGATCTGGGCCGATCAGATTTCGCCGCAGCTCGCTTACGGCGACTTCGAGGAGCTCGGCTCGGCGTTTCGTCTCGCGGAGCGGCCGGACGGCGGTATCTACATGTGGGCGCTCACCGACGATCCGCTCGACGTGACCCACGCTGGAAGCACGGCCTACCCGGCTCCGAAGTCGTTCGGCGACGTCTCGGGGTCGACCTACGCGTCGTACTTCACGCTCCTGAGTTTTTCCCCCGACGGCAAGCTCGAACACAGCTTGTCCGGCGCGTGGTCGCAGCAGTACATCGCGACGGTCGACGACATCGTGCTCGACGCGTCGGGCTCGACGCTGTGGGTGTCGGGCACGAGCACGGCCGCGATCGACTTCGGAGACGCCGGTAAGAACAACGTCGATGTGGGTGCCTTCGTGCTCAAGGTCAGCGTCGAGAGCGACGGTACGTTCGCCGCCGATCGCACGATCAATTTCGACGGCGGCGGTCCCTTCCATCTTGCGGCCTCGAAGGACGGGAGCGTTTACGCGACGGGCAGCGTCCCCGGTACGGGAAGCTACAAGGCGCTCTTGCTCGCGCGACTCGAGTCCGCGGGCGGCGTCGATTGGCAAGTTCAAGTCGGCGGGACGAACGGTTCGTCTTCGGGCGCGGCCGTGGCCGTCGATCCCGCCGGGTACGTGACTGTCGCCGGCACCTGCAACGGCAACGTCGACTTCGATCCATCGCACGCGGGCGGCGAGCACAGCACGAGCGGCGACGACATTTGCATCGCCAAATACTCCGCTGCGGGAGATCTCTTCTGGTCCAAGGTCTATGGCGATGCCTCGTCCCAGGGTGCGACCTCGGTCGGGGTCGATCAGCTCGGCAATATTTCCTTGCTCGGGTCCGTGAACGGCACGATCGACTTCGGCAAGGGCACGCTCACTGCGTCCGGGACGGAAATCGCGTTCGCCGCGCTCGCGCCGTGACGAGTGGCGGCGTGCCACTTCGACGACGGGTATCTCCGTGCGACGGCGTGGCACGGCTGCGAAGGTCCGGCTGTTCGATTTTCGGAGGCGGTTTACGGAATTCGAAGCGCGCGCGGCGCGCCTCGGGCGCGCGGAGCGGCTGAGCAGCGTAAAAAAGCAGCGGCGCGCGCGCGAACGCATGGGCATGTCTCTTGCGAAATCGGGCGCACCCACCATGACCAACACGCGACGATCGGACGGTTCGGGAACGAAACTGGAAGAATCCGCGGCGGACGGGATCTCGCGGCGCGGCTTTTTGACCGGCGTTGCCGGCTTCGCAGCGGCGGCGACGGAAGTGACCAAAGCGGGTACGGCCAAGGCCGCGGCCCCCGACGGTACGCCCGAACAAATTCATCTCACCTGGGGCGACGATCCGTCACGCTCGGTCGTCGTTTCTTGGGCGTCGCTCGCGCGAGCCGTGAAGCCTCGCGTCCTTTACGGCATCAGCCCTTCGCATTTTCTCGTCGTGCCGGCGGAGGAGCGCACGTACACCGACGGGCTCAACGGCGAGACCGTGTTCACTTATCACGCGCGTCTCGACGGCTTGCCCTCCGACGCGACGGTGCATTACCGAGTCACGGCCGACAACGACACGAACGCGGCGTCGCCGTTCGCGTCGTCGTTTCGGACGGCGCCGCGCGGTCGCGCGCCGTTTCGCTGGACGAGCTACGGCGATCTCGCGACGCCCGTCACGAGCTGGGTGCTCTCCGATCCACAGAGCCAATACGCCGTGGAAGCGGTCGAGCGTTTTCAGCCGCTCTTTCACCTCTTGAACGGCGACCTCTGCTACGCGAACTTGAACCCGACGGCGCAGCCCGCGGTGTGGGCCGACTTCGGGAACAACAACCAAGCGTCCGCGGCGAATCGCCCGTGGATGCCGTGCCCCGGCAACCACGAGATCGAATTCGAGAACGGCGCGCAAGGGCTCACCTCGTACCTCACGCGGTACACGCTGCCGCGCAACGGGACCTCGTTTCAAGGACGCTGGTACAGCTTTAGGGTCGGTTCGGTCGTGTTCATCTCGCTGTCCGCCGACGACGTCATCTATCAGGACGGAGCGGCGTTCGTGGCCGGTCCGTCGGCGCTCGTCCCCGCCGCAAGCACGGGCAACGCCGCGATTCAGCCGGGGACGTCCTTTTACGTGCGCGGTTACAGCAACGGCGTGCAGACACGCTGGCTCGAGAAGACGTTGCGCGAGGCGTCCGAGGACGAGGACGTCGACTGGATCGTCGTGCAGATGCACCAGGACGCTTTGAGCTCGTCCCAGCCGGGTAACGGGTCCGACCGCGGCCTGCGCGAAGAATGGCTACCGCTCTTCGATCGCTACGGCGTCGATCTGGTGCTTTGCGGCCACGACCACGATTACGAGCGCAGCTGGCCGGTGCGCGGCTGCAATCACGACGTGGGAACCGACGCCGCGACCGGCGCGACCGTCGACACGTTGCAGCCGAATCCGGTCGTCACGAGTATGCCCGCGAGCGGCGCGTTCGACACGAGTTCGGGCACGATTCACTTGATCTTGGGTGGTGGGGGCACGAGCGCTCCGCTCGACGTTTACGGCGTCGACTCGGCGAACGGCTTGCCGCAGGCGAAGGTTTTCACCAAGCCGAACCGCCCCGCACCCGGAACGACCGCGGGCACGTTCGTTCGTGCCGGGGCCGACGCGCGCGAAGACGCGATTTGGTCCGCCATGCGCGACACCGGCACCGGCTACGGAATCGCGGTGTTCGACTACGACCCGGGCGACCACTCGCGAGATACGTCGATTACCATCAATTACTATCACGCGCCCGGGGCCGACAAGACGCCGAATCCGAACTACGAGCTCTTCGAGACCATCGTCCTCAAGAAGAGCCGCTTCGCTTGTCGAAACCGAGCCCACGGGCACCACGGCGGCTAAACGTTCACGACGCGCGTCCTCACGTCCCTCGGTCGGCGCCGACGAAGAGGTCGAGCAAGGCAGCTTCGTGATCTCACTTCAGGTCGGCTTCGCCGACTGCATCGTCTTGCCGAGCACGTAGCCGGAGATCCCGCCCAGCAGGGTGCCGAGCGTGTTGCCTTCGATCCTCCCGGACAGACCAAGGAGCAGGATGGTCGAGATGAGCAGATAGACGCTCAATAACTCGAGGAGCAGCGCATTCTGAAAGATCGACTTCTGCGTTTCAGCCGGGTACCACCTCGGTACGATCAGAATGATCACGAGGAAGAAGCCGACGATCGGCACGATGTAGGTGACGGCCGTCTGACTGATGTCGAACTTCTTCTGCTCTTTCTCCTGCGCGCGCTGAAATTGGTCGTTTACCGTCTTGAACTGGGTCGTCAGTGTGTTCTTGAGCTCGGTCAACGACTTCGTGGCATCCTCGACCGCCTTGCGCCGCTCTTCGGGCAACGCGGATTTTTGGATGATCGACTCGACCTCCGTGGCGCAGTTGCCTACGAGTACGGCGAGCTCCTTCTCACCGTCGCTCGGCTTTGGTGACTGCTGACAAGCCTGGGGCGTGGCGGGCATCGGCGGCTGCAGCTTCGCCTTCAACGCCTGAACGATGCCCGCGGCCTCGGTCGAGGTGACCGCGAGGTTCATCATCTGAGCCATCGCGGGGTCGTAGGGAGCGGCGTACAGCGTCGTCTGCAAGTCACTGCTCGCCCTACCGTCGAGCTGTTGACCGACGGCGTCGCGAAAGGCGTCCAGCGAATCACCCTTCGCCATGCTGAGCTCACGCACGGCGCGCGCCCTCGGCGCTGGCGGCGGCTTGTTGTCGCCGTCCGGAGTCATCAAGCGCAATGCGGCCAACATGCGGTCGACCGCGTCGATCTCCCCGTTCAGTTTGTCGCGCTTGGACTGGAGATCGTAGGTCGACGAAGTCGCTTCTTCCGCCGGCGGGTCCGCCGCTTGCGCGCGATTCGGCGTTGCAAGCACCGCGAAGAGCGCGAGCAAAGCCAAAAGCGCCCTGCTGAGGAGTGAAGACCCCATGCCGAGCACGTTACACGACCACTCGGATCAAGTCACCGTGGGTGCCTGGGATGACGGCGTAGCTCTTATCGAAGTGCCGCGCTCCGCCGAGTGCGTCAGTGCGAAAGCCAGAGCAGTACCGACCCCGCGAGTCCGAGCAGCATGACGAACACGCCGCCGGCGCGGCCCCAGAAGCCGGTGTACGAGGCGGTGGGCCCGGCGCCGGATTGCATCCGATCGAGATCCACTTGGTGCGTGATGCCGCGGCGGAACCAGCCGACGACTTCGACCGGTTGGCGCAAGAGGTTATTGAGCTTGCGCGACGCGAAGTACCAATTGCCGAGGAAGCCGAAGACCGATTCGTAGTTGATCGGCATCAGGCCGCCGCCTTGATCTTCGAGCACGAAGTCTTCCCCGATGCGATTGCCGGCGTCGGCGCGACCCACGATGGTGCCGCCGAGCCGCACCGGCCGGCCGCGGAGCGGCGAGGCGTACGGGTCGCTCATGAGCTCGAGCGTCGAGGCCGGCGCCGGCTCCCCGAGCGGTCCGAAACGGTAGAAGCCCTTGATGAGCATGCCGAAGCCGATGGCGGCGACGACGAGCCCGAGCGCCGGCACCGCGAGGTTCGACGCGCCGAGGAGCGCCATGCCGGTGACGACCATGGTCGCCATCGCACCCAGGATGTAGGGCATGAAATTGATCGCGAGCTCCATGAAGAACGCGCTGTACATGCGCGTCATGTCGAGCGCGTGGCCCTGGGCGTCGACGCGGTCGAGGCTCATGAGCGGCGCGCGGCCCGCGGCGATGGATTGTTCGGAGAGCGCGCGGATGCGCTTGCCGGTGAGCGGGTGCGTCGAGCCGAGCTCGAGCACGGCGGCCCACGGATTGTAGAGATCGAAGAGCAGCACCTTTTCGATGCGACGCACGCCGTCGAGCACGGAGGGCACGGCCATCGGCATCCCGGCCGCGCCGTACGCGCCGTACGCCTGCTGCGCCTGCGCCTGCGCCATCGCCGCGCTCGTCCCCGTGATCTGGAACGCGACGCCCGCTGCGCGCCCCGCCTTGGGGTCGCTGATGCCGAGGGCGCGCGTGCCGCCCATGAGCTTCACCGAGAGCGGCGTCGGCGTCTCGCGCGTGAGGCCGTAGGCAATCTTGACGAGCGCCATCGAGAGGGCGTTCGCATTGCCGGTTTCTTCCGCCGAAAACGCGTCCGCGTAGTACTCGCGCGAGCGCGACAGGAAGAGCAGCATGTACGTGCCCACCCAGTAGAAGGCGAGCGCCGCGAGCGCGACGGGGAAGAGCGGCCGCGAGTTCTGCTTGCCGCGCACGTTCTTCGACACGATGTACACGTTCCACAAGATCTGCAGCAACGTGGCCGCGAGCGTCATCACGATGAAGTCGCGATGCACGATGTGCCCGAGCTCGTGCGCGTAGACGGCCTTCGCCTCCTCGTCGTCGAGGTAGTGGAGGATGCCGCCGGTTACGACCAGGCGCGCGTTGCCCGCGTGGCTGCCGTAGCAGTAGGCCTGCGGCGTGCCGTCGTCGATGAGCTTCAGGCGCGGCACCGGGATGCGATGCTTGGCGCAGACGCCGGCGATGAAATGCGCGAGCGCCGGGCGCTGCGCCCCGAGCTCGTCGAGCGTGATGTTCCGCGCCTTGTAAAGCCAGCGCTGGATCAGGTCCATGATGACGGGCGAAAGCAGCCACATCAGGAGCGACCACAGGCACGTGAAGCCGATGCCCAGGCCGAGCGCGAGCGTGGGCTCGAGTTGTGCCGCCAGCGCCGTGACGACCACCGTCACGAAGACCGAGCCGAACAGGAATCCGAGCGTGACGAACGTCCCGAGAAGTGTCTTCTGCCTCATGAAGAAATCCTTCCCACCAGACGGCAGGATAGCCGAACAACGCGCCTCGGAGCCTACGCAAATCGCAGCGAGAAAATTGCCGCGCGCGCTTCGAGAATTCGCGACTCGCGTTTGGCGCAGGTTGCGCCGGGCGGCCGGCGCAGGATGAGTCCGCGGCGCAACTTGCGCTCACGCGTGAGTGCGCTCGGCATGCGCGAAAGCCCGCGATCTCGGCTCGGATCGCGCGTCGCCGCCTCGCGCACGTCCTGGCACGCGAGTTGCGGAGTGGCCCCCGCGCCCGCCCGATTTCACGGGTGACGCAGGAGACACTGATGAAACGGGATGATGTTTTGGGAGTGGGAGCGGTCGCCGGCTTGGCCGCGTTGGGGATGGCCCTCGGAGGATGCAGCTCGAGCTCGGGGCCGGCGGAGCCGACGGCACGACAAGCGTCCGCGTTGTCCACCCAGGAATGGAAGGGCGACTTTGCGGCCTGGCCGCTCCAGACGAAGAGCGGGAACTCGACGAGGAACCTCACCATCTCGACGGACCCGTCGCTGTGCTCGAATCACCCGAGCTCCTTCCTCGGCATCGTGCGCGACGATACGGACAGCACGTATTACGTCGATTGGGTGGTGCACCCGACGTTCAACTCGCTCTGGACGGAAGTGGGCACGCGTGCCTTCTCGTCGTCGCCGACCTGCGTTTTCGAAAACCCCTTCCGCTTCTCGAACCCGCCGACCGATTTCAAGTTCATCGTCGCGGGCAAAGGCACCGACAACAAGATCTACGCCGTGCCGGGCCACCAAACGAGCTCGAACCCCCAACCGGCGTGGGATTCGACCTGGACCGAAGCGAAGACCTCGTCGGAAACGAGCCCGACTTACAGCGGTAATTACGGGCGCCCCGCCGTCGCTTCGAACGGCAGCCTGATCGCGATGGTCTTCATGAACAGCGACCGGAAGATCCACGTGCGCACGCGCGCGACGCCGTACGCGAGCCACACTTGGAGCACGATCAAGGACGGGCCGGCGCTGCCCACGGGCGTCACGTCCGACGGAATTCCGGCGATCGCCTACGATCGCGGCGCGAACGCGAGCCCCATCAACAAGTTCGTCGTGGCCGTGACGGGCGTCGCGAGCGGAACCGCGGGCGTCTATTGGATCTACTTCGACGGGACCAACTGGGGCTCGAGCTGGAACTCGGTGTTCCTCACGCCCTTCGCCGTGCAATCCGATCCGTCGCTCGAATACGACGATCAGTCCAACGCACTCTCACTCTATTTCAAGACCAGCAGCAATACGATCCTGAGCACCTCCTCGGTTCAACCCGAGGACTTCGGCGTGGACCCGATCGAAGCCGTCGGAATCGACCCGCCCGGCGCGGTCGCGGCGCCGCGCGCGGTGTTCGGCGCCGGCTACGAGCGCGGCCTGCGCACCGTGCTCACCCGCGGCTGGGTCAACACGCCGAGCACGTCGACGATCCTCTGGGTCGAGGACCTGCACGAGTCGCCGTTTTATCCCTACGAAACGACCACCGAGCAAGGTCCCGGCTGCTCCGATTTGAGCAACCTCTTGGGCAACCCCTTCGAGCATTTCGGCAGCAATCCGAACAACAACATCATCGGTTGTTCCGGAAACGTCCCGTGGAACCAGCGTTCCACGCTCTGTGACGACACGTCGCGACCCTGCACCGCCGCGGAGTGGAACGCCCAGCGCGGAAGCGCGATTCCGACGCACGACTACTGGACCGACAACGACCTCCGCTATTCCGGCTCCGGCTCGAACGCCTGCTCGGTCTCGACGACGACCGGCACCGAATGCAGCTCGCCGATGCGCGTCTGCTCGGCGTCCGGCACCGACGTCGAGGGCAACCAGTGCAACTGGACGAACTGCGGTTACGGCACGAACTCGCCGAATCAGTATTACGGCGGGTGCGCGGGCAACACCACGGCGGGCACCTTGTGCTGCCTCAAGGTGTATTGAGCGCGATCGAAGCGCGCTCGCGTCGCTCCGGGATCGTTCCCTGCAGCCGGCCCACGGTTGCGGGGAACGTCCGGTCTCTGCCACGATGGTGCTGCATGCTCCGTTGCCCTGCCGCCGTGCTCGGGACGCTCTTCACGCTCGGCTGCGCGTCGGCGCCGCCCGTCGCACCACCGCCCGTCGCCCCGCCGCCGGGCTCCGCGTCGCCCCCGCCGTCCGCCGCGGCGAGCGTCACCGCACCGGCGTCGGCTGCCCCGGCGTCGCCCGCAACTCCGGTGTCCGTGAGGTTGATACGCGCCGGAGTGACGTTGACCGAGGTCAGCGGCGAAATGCCGGCGCCGCAAACCGGTCTCGGCTGGGTGCACGTCACTCCAGCCAAGCTCGACCCGACGTTCGTCTCCGAAGGCCCCACCGTGCACGCGAAGCTCGGCACGGGGTTCGGCATCGAGGTGATCGTCGACGGGCGGCCGAGATTGGCGATGGTGCAGCTTCGAACCCGCGTGACGCATCCGCCGCTCACGAACCCCGGCACCGGGCTCACGTTGACCGTCGACGAATGGCCGAGTCCGATGAACGCCGGCATTCTTCGTTACGACGGTTGGTCTTTCGATAACCCGTGGGAGCTCGTGGCCGGCTCCTGGGTTTTCGAGTTGCTCGACGGCGAGCGCGTCCTCCTGCGGCAAGAATTCACGGTCGACGTCACGCCGTGACGAATTGCAAGACGGCGTCGCGTTCGACCTCAACGACGGCCCCGAAGACCTGGACCGAGTGAGCGGCGACGACACCCTCGAGCTTGCCACCAACACGGCGTCCTTCGCTTTGCCCGCGAACGCGATGCACCTCGCGAAGATCGATCTCGAGATCGAGTAAGGAGTCATGGCTCGCGCGTTCGCTCATGTGACGCGCGTGACCCGAGGCGGCGTCATTCTGCCGCATGTGGCCCGGGCGCGACGCCGATGGACGGCCGTCGCCGAGCGGTGCGCGCCGCGCCTTGACGCTCGCTTCGCGCAGGGGCATGCGAGAGCTCGATTGAGCACGTCCGAGTCTGAAGGAGAGGTCGAACCGCGTGACCTCGCCGAGAAGGCCTTGCACGAAAGCGAGGAACTCTACCGGCGCATCGTCGAGACGGCCGCCGAGGGCATCTGGACCATCGACGTCGAGGCCAAGACGTCCTTCGTCAACCGCAAGCTCACCGAACTGCTCGGTTACACGGCCGAGCAGATGCACGGTCGCACCCTGTTCGAATTCATGGACGACGACTGGCGCGCTGCGGCCGAGACGAACTTGGCGCGTCGGCAAGGCGGCGTTTCCGAAGAGCACGAGTTCAAGTTTCGCCGCAAGGACGGCTCCGAGCTCTGGGCGTCGCTCGCGACGAGCCCCATTCACGACGCGTCGGGCAGGTACGGGGGCGCCCTCGCCATGGTTCGCGACATCACCGAAGGGCGGCGCGCCGCGGAGGATTTGCGCGCCGCCGAAGCGCGCTTCCGCAGTCTGTTCGAGCATTCGCCGAGCGTACTTTGGGAAGAGGATCTGTCGGACTTCAAGCATTACGTCGACGAACTCAGGCGCTCGGGCGTGAGCGACATTCGAACCTACCTCGAAAGCCGCCCCGACGAAGTGCGCGTGTGTCTCTCGAAGGTGCGCGTGCTCGACGTGAATCAGGCCGCGCTCCGCCTGTACGAGGCGACGGACAAGGCTTCGCTCCTCACGGGGCTCGCTCGTATTCTCACGCCGGACTCCCTCAAGGTGCTGACGCAGGAGCTCATCGCTCTCGCGGAAGGCCGGACGGTGTTCGAGAGCGAGGCCAGCAATCAGAGCTTCGGCGGCAAGAAGAATTACGTCTTGTTGAAGGCGCTCGTGGCTCCGGGCTGCGAAGAAACGCTGTCTCGAGTCTACGTGTCGATCGTGGACATCACCGCCCGAAAGGAGCTCGAGGAGCAGCTCGGTCACTCGCAAAAGATGGAAGCGGTCGGCCAGCTTGCGGGGGGAATCGCGCACGATTTGAACAACCTCCTGACGGTCATTCACGGCAATGCCTCGCTGCTCGACGGCGCTTCCGTCTCGCCCGCCGACCGGGCGGACGCGCTCGAGGGCATCACGCAGGCGACGGAGCGCGCGAGCGCGCTCATCCGGCAGCTCCTCACCTTCAGCCGGCGTCAGGTCCTGCAGCGGCGGCGGCTCGATCTCAACGAGGTCGCGAGCAGTCTCGCCAAGCTGCTCGATCGGGTGCTCGGCGCCGACATCCAGCTGAAGCTCGACCTCGAGCCGAGCCCGCTCCTCACGCGCGCCGATCCGAGCATGATCGATCAAGTTCTCATGAACTTGGTCTTGAACGCTCGCGACGCCATGCCCACGGGCGGCTCGCTCCGCATCGAAACCGCGCGCGCGTCGGTGAGCGAATCGGACCGGGTCCGATTTCCCGACGCCGCCCCGGGTGCGCACGTCTCGGTGCGGGTCACCGACACCGGCTGCGGCATTCCGGCCGAGAGCTTGGACCACGTGCTCGAACCGTTCTTCACCACCAAGGCGGACGGCAAGGGCACGGGGCTCGGCCTCGCAACGGTGTTCGGCATCGTCAAACAGCACGGCGGTGCGCTGCGCATCGCGAGCACCGTCGGCCGGGGCACGAGTGTTTCGGTGTTGCTCCCGGAATTCCGCGACGAAGCCAGCGAGCGGCCGCCGGTGCCGAACGAGCACCCGCGTGCGTCGCACGGCGGCCACGAGCACATCCTGCTCGTCGAAGACGAACAGCACGTGCAGAAGCTCGTGCGGCGCCTGCTCGAAGGGCGCGGCTACCGCGTCAGCGTCGCGACCACCGCCGTGGAAGCGCTCGAGCGCTGGGCGGCTTCGACCGACTTCGATCTGCTCCTCACGGACGTGGTCATGCCGGGCGGCGTCTCCGGGCTCGAGCTCGCTCATCGACTGATCGGCTTGCGACCAAGCTTGAAGGTGATCCTCATGAGCGGCTATCCGGGCAACGCGAGAGTCCAAGGCTTCGAGCTCTGCGAAGGTGTCAACTTCCTCCAAAAGCCCTTCACGCCGCCGGCCTTGCTCGCGTGCGTGCGCTCCCGGCTCGACGCACCGTAGCCACGGCGTTCGAGCCGAGAAATGGCGCCGATGTAAGCGGAAGCCCGACTGGCGTCCGAGTGCGGGGCGCCGTAGAAAGACGTCGGTGCCGTCGAGCTCGCGCCTCCCCATCGCACTCTTGGTCGACCGGCTCGACGACGAGTATCAAGTCGCCGTGATCCGCGGCGCGCTGTCGGCGGCGCGGGACCTCGGCGTGACGGTGCTCTGCGTCGCCGGCGGTCGCGTGCGCGATCCCGCGGCCGAGCGAGCCGCGCGCAACGTCGCCTTCGACGTGGTCAACGCTGAAACGGTGAGCGGCGTGGTCGCCGTCACGAGCGTCATCGGAAGCGCCGTCGGGCGCGCCGAGCTCGGGACGTGGCTCGAGCGGTTCGCGGGTTTGCCGCTCTGCTGCGTCGGGGTCGACGTCGCGGGCACGGTCGCGCTCGAGGTGGACAATGCGGGCGGCGTGCGCGAGCTCGTGCTTCACCTCGCGCAGAAGCACGAGCGCCGGCACATCGCGTTCATCTGCGGCCCGACGGCGAGCGAAGAAGCGAAGACCCGGTTCGAGGCGTACCGGAGCGCGCTCGCCGAAGCCGGACTCGAGTTCGAGCCCGGCCTCGTGGCTCCAGGTGACTTCTTGAAGGCGAGCGGCGCGAGCGCGGTCTCGATTCTGCTCGACGAGCGCCGGCTCGCAAGAGGCGCGATCGACGCGATCGTGGCCGCCAACGACTACATGGCGCTCGGCGCGCTCCGGGAGCTCGCTCGCCGGCAAATCGAGGTGCCGGACGAAATCGCCGTGGTCGGCTTCGACGACGTCGAGTCCGCGCGCTTCGCGCGCCCGGCGCTCACGACCACGAGCCAGCCGACGGAGCTCCTCGGCCGGCGCGGGGTCGAGGGTGTTTTCGCGCTGGCGCAGAAGCGCCCGTTCGGCTCCGGCTTTCTGCCGACGAAGCTCGCGTTGCGGGCTTCGTGTGGTTGTCCGAGCGCGGGGCTCGGCCTGGCGAGCAGCGTCGCGCTGTCGCCCGGAGGAGGCGTCGAAAGCTCCTTCATGCAGCGGCGCCAAGCCATCCTGGCGGAGATGGCGCGCGCGGCGGCCGGACGGCTCGGCGCGGCCGGTTCGGGCTGGGAAACGCGCCTGCTCGACGCGCTCCTCGTCGAGTTGCGCTCGGCTCGCACTTCTACGTTGTACCGCGCGCTCGAACAAGTGCTGCAAAAGCTCGAACGAGCGGCCGTCGACGGCAGCGTCGTGCAAGACGTCTTGAGCGCGCTCAGGCGCCAGAGTCTCCCGTGCGTCGCCGCGGCCGCGGACGCACGCGAGCGTCTCGAAGACGCGCTGCACGAGGCGCGCGTGCTCACGAGCGTCTGGAGCGAGGAGGCGAGCAGGCATCGAGCTCAGTCGGCGCGCGAGCTCGAACGCACGCTCCAGAGCGCGCTCCGAGCCGTGCTGTTCGCCGGGCCCGCGGAGCTTTCCCGCGTGGCCGCGGAGCGGCTGCCCGACCTCGGCATCGACGCGTGCGCGGTCGCCGGCTTCGAGGAACCGGGCAATGCGACGGGCGGCGCTCGGCTGCTTTTCGGCTTCGGTTCCGGCACGCAAATCACGGCGAGCGAGCCCGTCGTCCTGGCGCTCCTGCCGACGCACCCGTTGTTCGAGAACGGCGGCCGCACCGTGGTGGCGCTGCCTCTCGAAGCGGCAGGGCGCGCGGTCGGCGTGGCGCTCGTCTCGCTCGGCAAAGCGCCGGGACACGAGCTCGAGGAGCTGCGCGAGTTTTTGGGCACCGCGCTCGACTTGCTGCGTCGCGCGAACGGCTAGGGTTCCGACCGGCTCGCTTCGATTTCCGTCTCGAGCGCTTCCCACTCGGCCAAGAGCGCTTCGATGCGCGGCCCGAGCGCGCGTTCCTCGGCTTCGAGCGCGGTGACGGCTTCCTTCGACGTCCGTTCGAAGAAGCCGGGCTCGCAGAAGGCCGCTTGGATTTCGGCCTTGCGCGTCTCCGCCGCCTCGATCGCGGCGAGCGCGCGGTCACGCAAGAGCGGCAGCTGCTTCTGGCGGTTCGAGCGGCGCTTGCTCTCTTCCCACGACGGGGCAGGGCCGCTCGTCGTCGCGGCCGCGCGCTCCTGCTTGGCGCGCAGCACGACCGCGTCCGCGTCGAGGTGATCGTCGCCCGCGCGAGCGAGATAATCCGCGTAACTGCCGGGGAAATCACGAAAGCCGTCTTCGCGCACCTCGAGGACGCGCGTCGCGAGGGCGGAGACGAACGCGCGGTCGTGCGAAACGAGCAGCAGCGTGCCCTCGAACGCCGCGAGCGCCGTGACGAGCGCGTGAATGGATTCCAGATCGAGGTGGTTCGTCGGCTCGTCGAGCACGAGCACGTTCGGGCGCTCCACCATGATGCGGCAGAAGACGAGTCGCGCGGCCTCGCCGCCCGAGAGCGTCGCGATCGGCTTGTGCACGTCGTCGCCCGAAAACAGCATGCGACCGAGGTGCCCGCGGACGACGCTCGGTCCCTCGAGCGGCAGCGCGGCGTCGATCACTTCGAGCGGCGTGGCGGCCGGATCTTCGAGCACCTCGTGGTGATCCTGCGCGAAGTAGCCGACGCGCGCCTCGTAACCCCAGGTGACGCTGCCCGCGTCGGCCGCGAGCGCCCCCGTGGCCACCTTGAGCAACGTCGATTTGCCGAGTCCGTTCCGTCCGATGACCGCCACGCGCTCCCCGCGCCGCACCGTCAGCGACACGCGTTCGAGCACCTTGTGTTCGCCGTACGCCTTCGAGATCTCTTTCAACGCGAGCACGTCGCGCCCGCTCGGCCGCTCGGCTTCGAAGCGAAACGACGGCGTCTGCCGCGTCGTCTGCGCGAGCTCCGCCACCTCGATGCGCTCGATTTGCTTCAGCCTGCTCTGCGCCTGGCGCGCCTTCGTCGCTTTGGCCCCGAAGCGTTCCACCCAAGCGCGCTTTTCGGCGATGGTCGCCTCGGCGCGCGCGACCTCCGCTTCTTTGCGCTGCCGCACCTCGGCCTTCTCGCGTGCGAAGGCCGCGTAATTGCCGGTGTAGAGCGTCACGGTACCGTAATCGACGTCGAGAACGTGGGTGGCGATTTGATTGAGGAAGTGCTCGTCGTGCGAAATGACGAGCGCCGTGCCGCGGTAGGCCGCGAGGAATTGTTCGAGCCAGCGGATCGACAGAATGTCGAGGTGGTTCGTCGGTTCGTCGAGCAGGACCACGTCGGGACCGCCGATCAGCACCTGCGCCAAGAGCACCCGCAGCTTGAACCCGCCGGAGAGCGTCGCGAGCGGCTCCCGATGTTTGGCGACGGGAATGCCCAAGCCTTCCAGAATGGCGCTCGCCCGCGCCTCGAGCGTGTACCCGTCGTGGGCGGCGATGCGATCTTCGAGCTCGAGCAGGCGTTCCGCGTTCACGCTCGCGTCCTTGGAAAGCAGCGCCTGCTCGCGCCGCGCGCTCGTCACGATCTCGTCTCCGGCCGTCGCGACCTCGACGATCGGCTGCGCGTCGTCGAGAAAGCGGTCTTGGCGCAAGACGCCCATGCGCGCGTTCTTCGGCAGCGTCACCGAGCCGTCGCTCGCGGGTTCGTCGCCCGCGAGGATCTTGAGCAACGTCGTCTTGCCCGAGCCGTTCGCCCCGACGAGCCCGTAGCGCGCGCCCGGCAAGAGCTTCAGCGACACGCCCTCGAACAACGTGCGCGCGCCGAAGGATTTGGCGAGATTCAGCAGGCCGAGCATGAAAAGCGGCCGCTGCCTCCGGCTCGCGGCGCGCGTGGCGGGGTCGGGAGGGTCATGCGGGGTGGCTCGTGCCGCCGTCGTTGATCACGTTCTTGGGCACGCCGATGCGGAGCTGTCCGGTGCCGTCACGCCGTTCGATGATCGAAGCGTAATCGATGAAGTCCTTGTTCGAGAAGCTGCCCCGAATCCGATAGACCCACACGTTCAGCTGTTGTTCCCCGCAGTTCAGCATGCGCGCGACGTCGTCACGGTGCACCCACCCGGCCTCGGAGCGTTCGAGCGTGCGTGAATCCGCGTTGCGCAGGCGCGCGAGCGTGAGCAAGAGGTAGAACGCCGCGTGACGCCCGATCACGACGAGCTCACCCTCGAACTCGGCGCTCAAGCTCACGTATTCTTCGTCGCGCGACACTTCGAAGTGAAGGGTGCTCTCGCGCACCAGGCGTAGCGATTTGCTCTTCACCGTTTGCGCCCACTCGCTCGGACACGAGAAGCGCCACGTCCGTCCGCCCGCCTCGATGACTTCACCCGTGCTCACGACCCGAACACGCTCGCCCGCCTCGAGCGTCCAGCTGCCGTCGGTGCCGAGAAAGACGCTCACTTCGGGGTGTTCCACGTCCGGGAGCGCGATGCCGCCGTCCGCGAGCAACCGCGGCTCTCCGCCTTCGAGCGGCAGGCACATGGGAACCGGCGCGCTCGCGTCCTCGAGCACCCAGGTCGAGCCGCGGTCGCCGAACGCGAGCTCGTCGCCGGCGCGCACTTCCTGCGAGCCGCCGTTCGCGATGCGCCGGCCGTTGACCCAGGTCCCGTTCAGGCTCGCGAGGTCGCGCACGGTCCAGCCGTCCCCGCGCCAGTCGATGCGCGCGTGATGTCCCGACACGCGCCCGTCGGCGAGCGCGACGCTGCAGCGCGGATCACGTCCGAAAGTCGTCGAGCCTTCGAGTGGATACGTCTTGTGCGAGATCGTTTCGCGGATGCGCGCCACGCTGACTCGATAGTGCCACGCGTGGCGCGCGTGCGTCCACTCGCGCGCCTCGTGCCTTCTTCGGCCGCCGCTCGCGCGCGAACGTCGCGCGGACTTGCTCCCAAGCGTCCGTGTGCCGAAACGTCCAGGGAACGCAGAGCGGTTCGGCGAGTCGACCTCGCTCGCGCGCGAGCGACGCCAAGAGCTCGAGGCCGTCACTTCGCTTCTGATCGACGTGGTTCTCGCGTGCGCCGAGCCACGAAGCAACGCGCGCGGCGCTCGACGGCGAGAGCTCGCGCTCCGCTGCGGCAAGCAGCGCTGGATAACTCCTATCAGGGTAAAAGGTGCGCTTCGCCGCGGCAACCAGAGCGTCGTGCTCGTGAGCGGCGACGACCCCCGCGTCGAGCGCGGCGCGGAGCGTGGCCCGAATGTTCACCATCGCCTCCGATCCCGCTCGAAAGTCCCAGGTTTCGTCGGCGTGGACGATCGTCACTTCGTCGTCATCGGTGAGGCTGCCGTTCGCGAACGCTTCGAAAATCCGGCCGACGCCCAGCATGCCGAACGGCGCGAGCTCCGCCGCCCGGAGCGCGCCCATGCTCGCCGCTCCGAAAACGTGAATGCCCTGCGCGAGCGCCCATAGGATCTCGTTGTGCCACACGGCGGCGGTGCGCTCGAAGTAGCCGTCGACGATGGCGATGGCACGCGGTCGCGACGCCGTGAGGCGGTACACGTCGCCCTGCGCCGCCGGTCCGTGGAACGCGAACTTCTCGTAGCCGGCGCGTGCCGCGCGCGGCAGTGAGGGCCCCGCGAAGACGTGAATGCCGGCTTTCACGCGGCCTGCCTTGCGAGGAGGGCGCTCGCTCGCGGGCCGGGAAGCCAGCCGGGAAGGTGCCGTCCCGCTTCGAGCCCGGGCACGAGCACTCGCGCGACGGGAACGCCGAACTCCGGTTTCGTGAGATCCACCACGATGATCCGCGCGATGCCCACGCTCGCGAGTCGCTCGCTGAGCCAGAGTACGTCCGCCTCGACGTCGTCCGCCTCGAACTCCGAGACGTCTCGAAACGCGCGCCGTGCCTCGCCGCGGAGCAGACGTTCGCGCCGTTCGTCGAGGGCCTTCAAATCCGTCGCGTCCGCATAACGGGCGCGCGGGAGATCGTCCCTCGAGCCGGCGATCACGGTCAGTCTGGATTGAGCCGCTTCGGTGAGAGCGCGCGCGAGCGCGACGGCGCGCGTGGGGTGGCACCCCGTGCCCGTGCTCGGCGCGAGCGGCCGCTCCGGCTCGAGCTCGGCGTCCATGATGACCGCGCGAAACGCGGGAATGCCCACGTCGGTGGTCATGTCGAACAGCACCGAGCGGATGCCCGCCGCCTCGAACCGAGCGAGCAGCTCGCGGCACGTGGCGTCATCGACGCTCGCCGGGTCGAGCCGTCGCGCCTCGCGCTCCGCTTCCGGCATGAGGCTCATCAGCGTGGCGGCGTCGCGCTCCACCACCTCGCAGATGCCGTGGGAGACGGCTTCCCACAAGTGATTGCCGGAAGCGAGCCCGTTCGAGCTCATCGGGAAGCAGCCGGAGCCCGCGGGCAACGGCAACGTGAAGTCCGTATGCACGAGCTCGTACGGCACCCAGCACGCCTCTTGCGACAGGAGGTCGACGCCCTCGATCCACAAGAGCTTCAGATCCGCGTGCCACCGACTCGCCGAGCTCGCCGGCAAGCACTCGGGGTCGACGAGCCGATGAGCGTACCCGAGTTGAGCATGACTGCCGTGCAAGAGCGGGCGTTCCACGTTTTCGGCGTGGTGCATTTCGAGCGCCTCCATCACCCCCGATACCTCCGCGGCCACCGGCGTGAAACCCTTGCCCTGCGCGACGGAGAGCGAGCGCGAATTCGGTCGATACACGGCGACGACCGGCACGCCGATGCAATCGAGGCCCGTGATGTTGGCGACGCGGGTGATGCCGAGCGGCAAGAGCAGGGGTCGAAGTCGGGCCCGCGTCTCCTCGGGCGCGACGATCCGGTGGGTGCCTTGGGTGTGTCGCTTGGCGGTCATGGTTTCCGCGCCGAACGCGAGCGACGCGCGCTCATTTTCTCGGAGCTCGCCCGGCGCCTTTGCGGGGGCGTGCCGCCGCGCGTCGCTTTTCTCGTGGCGAAAACGTGCCCGGCACGTTGTTGGATACGAAACTCTGCAGGTTGATGACGTAGCAGTCGCAGCCGTCACCGACGATTTCGTTGCGCTCGGCCTGGATCGACGCGATCGGGAGCCGGTCATCGATGATCGGTTTGACGATTCTTTCCGTGCCGTCATGTCGCTTTGTCGGAATACTCTCGGCAATCTGGTTCAAGGCGTCGCCGTCGAGCGCATAGACGGACCCCCACGGTGTCGCGATCATGAGCTGGTCGACGTTGGGGGGTAGAGCCACTTTCACGGTCTTGCCGGTGACTTCGGCACTAGCGGGCGTCGGAGCGCTGAGCTCCTGAAACACCGAGCGGGCTTTGAGAGCGGCCAAATTGAATAGGAGCGTCTGGTTCGTGCCACGCCCGACCTGAGCGGTCACGGCCCCCCGGTTCAGGTGTTTCTGAATCTCCGTCAAGCCTTTCCGGTCGAGTCGGTTGGCGGGCGACTTGGCATGGGGCAGCGACTTGCCCTGAACGTCGTCGATGCTGCGAACCGGGCTGAACCGGTGCAAGCGGAGCAGTTCCAGTTGTTCGGCGATGTCGTGGTCGATGCCGACCGTATCGGGTGACCTCCACGCGCTACTCGACTGAGGCGCCGGCGGAAGTTCGCCTCGGAGCTTCTTGTGGTTGATGATGGAGAGGTCGCCTTCGGCGTCGATCAAGATCGTTTGAGTTTGATAACCGACGCTCGCCGGGTCGTACTCGAGCGAAGTCATGAGCGTGTGCTTCGTCTCGTTGATCAGACTCTGCACCGCCTCGTAGCAAACCTGAAACTCCTCGGACAACGTCGTCGGATTCCGCTTGACCGCTTGCGTGAGCCGCACCGCACCCTTGCGCATGACCTGCAAGATCGTCGACTCATCGGGAATGCGCCAGATGTGCACGAAGCGATTGACGGTTCCGGTCAACGGGTAGCTGGCGAAGACTAGTTCCCAGCGTTTGAAGTCGAACATCACTTCGACGAGCTGCCGCATTTTCTCTTGGAATTCGGCGTGATGCTTCGTCGGAACGTCGAGCTCGACGAGCACGTACTTGACCAAATCGCTCGTGTCGTCGGAAAGCGGGGCTTGTCCCTTCGGTGCCGGCTCCGCTGCCTTGGTCCTCGGTTTCGCTGCCGTACGTGTCTTTCGCGTGGCCATGAGTCACTCAATCCTTTCACGCTGGCTTGCCGCCGGGTCCGGCGGCGCGGCCGGACTCTCGTTCCGATCGGGTCTCAGGTCGATTACAGTTGGTGTCCGGACATTCGACGAAAATGGCAGAGGCGGCGCATTCGACCGACGGCAGCGGCGGCATTGGACCGGGCACGCGGCTCGTCGATTACGAGATCGTCGGACCCATCGGGCAGGGGGGCATGGGTCGAGTTTTCGAGGCCGTGCACGCCGTGACAGGGGAACGCGTCGCGATCAAAACCCTGCTCTCTCGCGATCGAGGGCATCTCGAATCCTTTGAAGGCGAGGTCGCGACTCTAAGCGAGCTACGTCATCCCGGCATAGTCACTTTTCGAGATCACGGCGTCCTCGGGGGGCAGCCCTGGTACGCGATGGATCTCTTGGAGGGGTTCACCCTCCGCGACGCGCTCCGCGGGACGGCCTCGGAGGCGGCCGAGGCGACTCCGGCACACGGCGCCACTGCAGCTGCCGCGTTTCGGACCGAAGCCGTCGACGGCGCCGCACGACATCTTCCTGCTCCCGCCGCCGCGGCGCCGTCGCTCGCGCTGCCGGACCTCTTGAACGTGTGTCGGGAGGTGCTGCGTGCGCTCGAATACGTTCATGCGCGGGGCGTCGTCCATTGCGACGTGAAGCCCGAGAACGTCTTCTTGCGCGGCGGCTCTCGGCCCGTCTTGGTCGACTTCGGCATCGCCGCCGCTTTCGACGCCGGTCGCGAACGGGTGGGGCTCGTGCCGCGTTCGCTCGGGAGCGTGGCGTACATGGCGCCCGAGCGCTTGCGCGGCGCGCTGCCCGACGCCCGCGCCGACCTCTACGCGCTCGGGTGCATCCTTTACGAATGCATGACGGGGCGACAACCGTTTCTGCGGGCGTCGATCGAAGCGACCAAGCTCGCTCATCTGCACGCCGAGCTCGTTGCCCCGTCGCGACTCGGCGCTCCCGTCCCCGCCGCCTGGGACGCCTTGGTGCTGCGGCTTCTCAGTCGTTCGCCGGCGGATCGCCCGGGGTTTGCGCGTGACGTGCTCGAGGTGCTCGAGCCGAGCCGCGCGTCGGAGCAGCCGTCCGAGTCACCCGCGAGCAGCGGCTACCTGTTTCGGCCGCCGCTCGTCGGTCGCGCCGAACCGCTCGCGCTCTTGCGGTCGCGGCTCACGGCGCTTCGAAGCGGCGCCGGCGCGCGCGTGCTCCTCCGCGCGGGCGCGGGCATGGGCAAGACACGCCTCGTGCTCGAGGTCGCCGAGCTCGCCCTCCGCCAGCAGCTCGCCGTCTTTCGCATCGAGTGCACTCCGAAGCGCGAAGCTCGACCCCGTTCGGGGCTCGACGCGTTGAGCGACCTGCTCGCCAAGCTCCGCGAGCGCGAGCTCGAGTCGGGCGGCGCCGCGGCGGGCTCGAGGCTGACCGGCGTCGAAGAAGCCGTCGCCCTGCTCGCGAGCGGCGAGGCGTCGGCCGAGCGCGCCGCCGGCGCTCGCCAGGACATCGTCGCGAACCTCGCGGCCGCGCTCGCCGCGACGGCGGCGGACGCGGGGGCGCTCATGATCGTCGAGGACCTGCAGCACGCGGACGAGCTCACGCGGGAATTCGTGCGCCGACTCGCGCTCGACGAGGCCAACGGCAAGCACCTGTTGCTCCTCTGCACGGACGGCGGCGCGGACGCGAACGAGGACTCAACGTTCACGGGTCTGTTCGAGCAAGTCCCGCTGTCGCCGCTCAACGAGGCCGAAATCGACCTCGCCGTGCGCTCCATGCTCGCGCTCGAATACCCGTCACCGCGCCTGGTCGAGCGCGCTCATCACGTTTCGCAGGGCAATCCATTCATCGTCGGGCTCTACCTGCACGCACTGATCGACGCCGGCATTCTGCGTCGCAACCGGCATCAAGGCTGGCACGCCGTCTGGCCTCCCGAGGAGGACGAGCGAAGCGACGACGCCGCGCGCATCGACACCGTGCGCGCGCTGTTCGAGTGGCGCATCCGCGAGCTCTCGCCCGTGGCGCTGCGGCTCGCGACGGTGGCGGCGCTCCTCACGCCTTCCTTCGACGTGCCGACCCTCGCGCGTGTCGCCGGCGTGAGCGACGACGAGGTGCTCGCCACCGTTCGGCAGTTGAGCGCGGGGCAGGTGCTCGAGGTGGAGGGCGCCGACCATTTTCGGTTCAGCCACCCGACCTTGAGTCAGCTCCTCGCGTTGCGTCTCGCGCCCGACGAGGCCAAGCGCGTGCACCGGCGCGCCGCGGCGTGGCTGCGCAATCCAGGCGGGCGGCCGCGAGCCGCGGCGAGCATCCTCGCCGTACACCTCGGCGCGTGCGGCTCGAACCGCAAGGCCTCCGTGCACTTCGCGGAGGCGGCGCATGGAGAGCTCCGCGCTTACCGCCGCGCGGACGCGCTCGAGAGTTTGGAAGCGGCGGTCCGAGCGCTCATGAAGCTGCCCTCGAGCGAGCGCAGGCACGGCGCCGAACTGCTCGGCTTGAACGAAGAGCTCGGCGACGTGGCGATCTCGTTACGCCAGTACGGCAAGGCCGCGAGTGCGTTCGAACGCGCGCTCCTCTTCGCGCGCGGCGAGCACGTCGTGTCGGCGCGCATTTACCGCAAGCTCGCGGGTGCCGAGCAGCGCGATCGCGAACGCGCCGGGCGTTACCTCGCGCGCGCGGCCGAGGAGCTCGAAGCCGCGGACCACGCCGACCCCGTGTATTATCCCGAGTGGATTCAGGTCGAGCTCGACACGCTCTGGCGCCACTACTGGCGTCAAGAAACGGGGCCGCTCCTCGCGATCGCCGCTCGCCTCGCGCGACCGATCGCAGAATTCGGCACCGAGCGGCAGCGGGCGAGCCTCGATCTGAGCCTCGCCGTGGGCTTGATGCAGCACCACCGCTACGTGACCGGCCCGACCGAGCTCGGCCACGCCGAGCGGGCGCTCGCCGCGTACGACACGCTCGGCGATCGACCGAATGCCGCGATGTCGCGCTTCGTGCGCTCGATGATCCTGCTCTTCGCCGACCGGCTCGACGAGGCCGAGCAAGGCTTCGAGGCGATCCTCGCGGTGTCGGAGAAAGCGACGAGCGTCACCATCCGTGTCCGCGCGCTCGTCTTTCTCTGCATCCTGCACCGCAAGCGTCGCGACCGCGAACGGGTAAGACGGCTCGCCGCGTCGGCGCACGCGCTCGCCACCGAGCACGGCATGTTGGAATATCAGGGCACCGCCCTCGCCAATTTGGCCTGGGTCGCCATCGAAGACGGCGAGCCGGCAGAATGCGAACGGCACGTGCAGCGCGCGCTCGCGCTCTGGGACGCTTCGCCCCTCAACGTGTTTCGTTGGACGGGCCTACTGCCGTTCCTCGCGGCGATCCTCGCGCGACCCGCGGAGCCATCCGACGCCGACCAGATCGCCCACATCGCTCAGCGCCTGCTCGATCCCACGCAACAGGCCTTGGCCGAGCCCGTGAGGGACGCGCTCGCGGGGGTGCTCGTCACGCTGCACGACGTCGAGGCCCGGCGCTCGCGCGCCGCGGTCGTGCTCGAGCGCGCCCGAGACGCGCGGCTCATGTGAGCGGAGCGGGCTCGCCGGCGAGGAGCTTCGCCCGCAGGTGACGGCGCGCGCGGTGTAGCCGCGTCCCGACCGTGGCAGCCGGAACTCCGAGACGCTTGGCGATCGTCGTGAGCGGCAAGCCCTCCCGGGCGTGCAGCTCGAACACTTCACGCAGACGCGGATCGAGCTCGGAGGTGAAACGCGCGAGGTCGGCTTCGTCGACGCAGCGCCAGCGCGCGGGTTCCGGGTCGTCGTGCGACTCGAAGCCCGGCACGTCGTCGGCGAGCGCAATGTGGAGGCGGCGTTGCGCCGTGCGTCGGCGGTCCAAACACAGGTTTCGCAACGTGACCGCGAGCCAGCCCTTGAGTTTCTCGCCCGAAGCCACGTCCGGCCGGTGCTCGAGCGCTCGCGCGAAGGCCTCTTGCAACAGGTCCCACGCGTCGCTCGGCTGCCCGGCCAGCGCCTGCGCCCGCCGATAGAGCGCGCTGCCCTCGCGGTCGGCCACCTCGGCCAAGAGCCCGCTTACCCAGGGAGTTTCGTGCGTCATGGTACTTACTTCGGGTAGCGCGCCGGGGTGCGGGGCGTCTATTTCAACCGATTACGGTCGACGTTCGGGAATGTGCGTCGCCGCCAACGTTCTACCTATGACAGCGGCCTCGGGCGGGTCTCGGCCAAGTCCTTACCCATGCGAACCAAGACCACCGTCATCGTGAAGAATCAGAGCACCGTGCTCACCGACGGCGCGGTGCGAGCGGCCCTGCCCGCGTTCCAACGCCAGGTCTCGGAGGATTTCGCCGACGCGTGGGGGATCGACGCCACGATCGAACTCGCGCCGCTCACGAGCACGGCACCTCCCCACGCGTATTTACTCTACCTCTTCGACGATGCGGATCAGGCGGGCGCGCTCGGGTATCACGATCTCGGACAGCAAGGTCAGCCGCTCGGCAAGGTGTTCGCGAAGTCGGTCGAAACCTTCGGAGGCTTGTGGACGGTCGCGTTTTCACACGAGCTCCTCGAGATGCTGGTGGACCCGGCCATCAATCTGCTCGCGTTCGACGAGGAGGCCGGTCGAGCGTACGCGTACGACGTCTGCGACGCGGTGGAAGCAGACCAGCTCGGATACGCGGTCGGAGGAGTCTCGGTGAGTAATTTCGTCCATCCGAGCTGGTTCGATCCGACGAGTGTCGCGAGTCGAAAACACGATCATTGCGGGCAAACGACGCAGCCGTTCGAGATGCCGCCCGGGGGCTACATCGGGTTTCTGGAGCTCGGGGGCGGCGGCTGGCGTCAGATCATGGCGCGGACTCGCAGCGACGCGCGACTCATGAGCGTGCTCGCGGCGCCTTCGCCCTTCGATGCGCGGCCTCGCGTCGGAAGCCGCAGAGAGCGACGCCGCACTCCGAGGTCGCACTGGTTGCGGAGCACGCGACCATGACGCGCTGACGCGCTCACCGACTCCGTTCCAGACTCAAGATCGATCTACGCCGGCACCGGTGTGTCCGGAGGTCCGCAATCGACTGAAATGGTCGGGACGACGCGAAAAGCTTAAACGTCGTGCATGACCGTGGCAGGGCCGAATCGGGCGTGCTCTGGCTCCGCCTTCGAGATCCTCACGGGCGTTCATCGCGCACCGAGGCGTCGGCGGAGCGTGCAGCCGGATTCGAGCGGCGAGAGCGAGCTCTGCGCCGCCGCGAAGCTCGCGGCCGGTCATTCGGACGCGGAGCTCCTGATGTCGACGCTCTGGCACGAGCTCGTCGGCGGCCGCTACCGCATCGTCGCCTCGTTCACGGACGAAGCTCACTTTTATCTCGTGCTCGCCGGCGCCGAACGAGTCCCGACGGATCGCAAGCGGCCGGGCCGGCGCGACGTGACGGTGCTCGAGAGCATTTTGTCGGGAAAACAACAGAAGGTCATCGCCATCGAAGACGGCTTGGCGCCGTCGACCGTCGCCGTCGCCGCGGCGCAGTGCGCACGGAGCATGGGACTCGCGTGCACCGCAACCCAGGTCCCGACGGTGCTCTTCATCGCCGCGCACGCCAAAATCCACGACTGCTCGAACGTGCGGGCCCAGCACGCGGCCTTCGACTTCGCCGACGAGCCGTTCGAGGTGATCCGCGTACGGCGACCCGATTCGAACCTGCTCGTGGAGCTCTCGAAGTCCGAGCGAGCGATCGCCGACCTCTTGATCGACCGGCACTCGAACGCGCAGATCGCGCGGCTTCGCAAGCGCTCGAGCCGCACGATCGCGAACCAGCTCGGCAGCATCTATCGCAAACTGAAGGCGAGCGGGCGCACCAACATCCTCGCGCTCCTCGTCTCGCGCTGGTGCGAGAAACAGCGCGACTACCGCCTGCCCGCGCCGGTCGCCTCCCCCGACATGCCGCCTCCGGCGTCCTACAGTCGCGCTCTCTCGAGCATCGCGAGACCGGAGACGCATTTCGAGGCGAGCTTCCCCAAGAGCCAGTAAATAGCGCTACGCTCGGGGGTCTTCAGGATTTCGGTGAGCTCGGTTCGCGGAACTCAAGCGGCGCTCGGCGCCGCCGTGCTGCTCTCGGCGTGCAGCGGGCACCCTGCGGGCACGAGCGAGGGGGACGGCGGCGCCGCCTCGTGCTCATTTTCGATCGTCACGAACGAGGTGAGCCCGACCATGGCGACGGTCGGCGTCGTCGAATGGTCGACGACGTTGTCGCCGCTCGCGAGCGCGCGCGTCGTCTACGCGCTCACGGGCGCCGGAGCGGACGTGAAGAACGCGGGGGGCAGCGCGCCGGTGGATTTGACGAAGGTGAACCACCGAACGCTGCTGCTCGGCTTGAAACCCGCGAGCGACTACACGTTTCACGTCGAGGCCACGGCCGCGAACGGCACCACGTGCAAGAGCCCCGATTACGCTTTGCCGACGACGGGGGTGCTGCCGGGTTCGCCCGTCGTCACGCGCACCGCCGCGAACCCGAGCGCTCAGGCGAACGGCTTCATCGTCGCGAGCAGCGGTGTCACCTACGGCAACTTCGCGATCATCATCGACGCGGACGGGGACGTGGTCTGGTACGCGGAGTCGCCCGTGCAATGCACGCGCGCCCGCATGGACTACGAGGGCGCGAACATGTGGATGGTGGCCGCCAACGAGGACAATTCGGGCGGCGAGATGCGGCTCGTTTCGATGGACGGGCAGACGACGCTGAAGAACGTCCCCGGGCTCGAGAACGCGCATCACGACTTCGCGGTGCTGCCGGGCAAGATCGCCGCCATGGTCTGGGCGACGAGCGACGTCGACACGGAGAGTAACCTCGTGGAGATGAACTCCGACGGCTCCGGCTCCCCAACCACCGTGTTCGAGATTGGGGCGAACCTTTATGCGGGCGGCGCGGGGTTCGCCGCGGACCCGAACGATTCGTATCACTCGAACTCGATCCTGTATCACCCCGCCGACGACAGCTTCACGATTGGCGATCGCGACCCGAACCTGTACGTGAAGGTCTCGCACGCCGGCGCCGTCGAGTGGCAGCTCGGCGGCAGCTGCGCGAACGCGCCGGCGGGCGCCGCGCATTGCGTGCCGGAGAGCTGGCGCGTCAATCACGGCCATCATTTGCTCGACAGCGGGACGATGCTCGTCTTCAACAACAACACGAACGGCGTCGCCGACGTGCGCGAGTTCGCGCTCGACACCACGGGCACCTTCGCCGCAACGGCGGTCGACGACTTCAGATCCGGCGTGACGTGCAACGTGTTGGGCGACGTTCAGCGGCTTCCGAACGGCAACACGCTCGTGAGTTACTCGACGTCCGGTGAGATCCTCGAGGTCGACGCGTCGTGGGCTCCCGTTCAAACGCTCACGGGAGCGTACGGCTACGCCGATTGGCGGGAGACGCTGTACGGTCCTCCGGCGCGGTGACCCGCAGCTCGACGCGCAGCGTTCCGCGCGGACGGAGCGTCACGTACGCTTCGGGCTCCGGGAGCTCGCGGTCGACGAGCGCGAGGTTCAGCGCTCCGTGCTCGGGGTCCACGCCCGGCGCGGACGCTTGGGCGATGCGCGCCACCACGACGCTCGCTTGCGTGAGCGCGAAGGCGTCGCCGATGCACGTGCGCGAGCCGCTCCCGAACGGGAGGTAACCGCGCGGTCGCTCGCCGCTCAGGAAACGCTCGGGCACGAAGCGTTCGGGTTCCGGGAATTCCGCCGGATCGCGGTGGAGGAGATACTGCGAAACGGCGAGCGTCGCGCCGGGCTCGATCCGGAAACCGTCGAGGACGTCGGGCGCGAGCGCTCGCCGTTCGACGAGCCATACGGGTGGGTAGAGCCGGAGCGATTCGGCGATGACGGCGCGCGTGAACGGAAGCCGCGCCACGTGCTCGACGCCGATCCGTCCCGTGCCGGCGACGGCCGCGACTTCGTTCGCCACGCCCGCGGCGGCGCTCGGGTGCCGAGCCAGGAGCGCGAGAGTCCACGTGAGCAGGTTGGCCGTCGTCTCGTGGCCCGCGAGGAGAAACGTCTTCACTTGGTCCACGAGCTCGCTCGGGTCGAGCGGGCGCCCTTCTTCGTCACGCGCCGCGAGCAACGTCGCGACGAGATCGTGCCCGCCCGGATTGCGCCGGCGCCCTTCGATGATCCGCGTCGTGACGGCATCGAGCGCCGCGAGATCGGCGCGGAAGCGGGCGTGATGCGGCAGCGGCCAGGATTCGGGAAAATCGACCAGACGTCCGGTGCGCTCGCGGATGTAGCCGAAAATGGCGGTGAGGAGCGCGCTCACCCGCGCCGCGTCGGCGCCGAGCTCCGCGCCGAGCACCGCGCGCGCGAGCATGTCGAGCGACAGGGCGGTCATGTCCTGGCCGAGATCGAGCCGCGCAGCGTCCCCTTGCGCTCGCCATTGCGCGAGCAACGCGTCCGTGCGAGCGAGGGCGATGTCGGCGACGGCCGGGAGCGCGCTCTTGTGAAAGGCGGGCTGGGCGCTCCGCCGCTGCCGTCGCCACGCGTCACCTTCGCTCGTGATGAGCCCGGCGCCGAGGACGCGCCGGAGCAAGTCGTACGACCAAGTGCGCTTGCCGTAGCTCCGCGCGTTGTCGCAAAGCACGCGCCGCGCGGCGTCGGCCGAGCCGATGACGTAGAAACTGCGCAAGCCGAGCGGCACGCGTACGACCGGCCCGTAGCGCGCGCGGAGCTCGGCGAACGCGCGCACGGGATCGCGACGCAACGCGAGCAGCGCTCCGGGGACGGCGAGACCGCGCGGCCCGGGCGCCGGCGGGGCACGATCCGCCGCCGCCGATGCGGCGTCCTCGTGCGGCGACTCGGCGAACGCGTTCATGCCGCGCCCCCGAAATACACGCGTTCGTGGAGCGCCCAGCCTTCCGCGTCCCCGCGCCGAGCGCGCCGCACCCAGCGTGTCTCCGTCATCTTGGGACTCACCAGGGTCGCGACGCCGCGCGCGAGCGACGAGGGGATGCGCTCGCGATCCAGCGCCGGGCCGGCGTGCAACACGCGCCCCCGATCGAGCTCGAGCGGCGGCGCACCGTGCGCGACGACGGTGACGCCCCGGTCGTGCTCGGCGAGCGAGAGCTCGCGTGCTTCGCGGCGTTCGGCGCCGAGCGACAGGACGCGCGTCCAGTCGTCGCCGCGCTCGCCGCGGATCCGGTTCCAGACGAGCGTCTCCTTGCCGACGTGGGCGCGGCCCCATTCGACGCGTTCGAAGCCGAGCTTGCGCGTCGGCTGCCGCAAAACGACCCAATCGGCGTAACCCTGCCCGACGAGCGGCGCGCGCCCGCTCGTCTCCGAAAAGCGCGCTTCCGCCCGGCCCGACGCGCTCTTCACGCACCACGACACCGCGGCGCGGCCCCCTTCCGGCGACCAGCCGCCCGTCTGTCCGCGATGGCGAAACTCGAACGGTCCGCTCGGCAGCTCGAGCCGCAGGCACCATTCCGGCGCATCGAGCTCGGGAACGCGCACGGGCTCGCGTGCATGAACGACCTCGCGGCGACCCTCCGGCGTGTAGAGCTCGATGCCCGCGCTTTGCCGGCGCACGCCGAAGAGCTCGGTCCACGCGACGTACACGATGCACACCGTGCCGTCGCTCGTGACGAGGTCGGCGTAGAGCTTCTCGAACGCGTACGTCACCACCGCCCGACTTCTTTCCGGTGAAACCCGCAGACGAGGAACGCGAGCACGCCGACCGCCGCGAACACCGGCGCGAGCGTCGGGAGCACCGAGGCGTCGGCCCCCGCCGGAGCGACGGTTCCCGGCGGCAGCGCGATGAGGAGCGCCAACGCGAGCGCGGCGATGGGAGAGGAGAGGAGCTGCCCCTTCGTGAACGTGAGCCCCGAGAGCCGCGGCTCGTCGCGGAAGTGTTCGACGGCGAAGCGCAGCGTCGAATAAGCGAGGAGCACGCTCGCGGAGATCGCGCCCGGCAGCGCGCCGCGTGCGAGCAGCGCGAACCCGAGCGCCGCGACGAGCAGCGCGGAACCGGCAGCGAGGAGCGGCGTCGGAACGCGCGGAACGGCGCCGAAAGAGCCTTGCTCGCGGTTCACCTTCGACTGCGGGTCGCGCCAGCGAAGCCCGTGGCGGCAGGGGCGGCCGTAGCAACAGCCGTAGCTCAAGCAGCCGAGCCGGCCCCACGCGGAGATGAGGAACGCCGGGGGCAGCGTGCGATCGAAGAGCGCGAGCGCGGAGAGGTGCGAGAGACGCGCGAATAGGAACGTGAAGAGCAAAAACCCCGCGTAGCCGCCGAACGAGACGAAACCCACGCGCCGGAGGACGATGCTCGGTTCCGCCCACACGCGGCGCCACTCGTAAATGAGCCAGACGAGCCGCCCGCCCGCCAGCATCGCGGCGGTGAGGCCGAGCTCGTAGAGCGCGATGCGAGCGGGCGGAAGGCCGAGCCCCGCGAGCAACGGCGCCGCCGTCAT
The DNA here is from genome assembly GCA_035499895.1 of Polyangiaceae bacterium. GTDB lineage: Bacteria > Myxococcota_A > Polyangia > Polyangiales > Polyangiaceae > PMG-095. The sequence goes on from DATJXW010000211.1 coordinate 50,398, forward strand.
GGCGCCCGTCACGCCGCCGAGCGCGACGAGCGCGCCGTAGGTGACCCACACGCTACTGCCCGCGCGAAAGAGCACCGTGCGGTTGGCGAGCCGCTCCACTCCCGGTCGCGCGGCGAGCCAGAGGCGCTGCCCGAGCGCGGCGAGCTCGGCCGCGAACGGCACGGGCAAGAGCGGAGTCGTGCGCGCGTAGTCCGCGTAGGCTGGGCCGAAGCGGGCGAGCAGGCGCGGCTCCTCGAAGCCGCGCGCGTAGATGAGCGTGCCCGCCCACAAAAATAGCGGAGCGAGCACCCCCCGTCCGGCCGATTGCTCGTGAAGTCCCGCGCCGCAGAGGGCGAGCGCGTAGCCCACGTAAATGGGGTGACGCAGCCGCGCATAGACGCCGCGAGCCACGAGGAAGTGCGGCGGGAGATGCGAGATCGGCAGTCCCCGCCCGCGGGCGACGAGCGTGCGCATCGACGCCAGCATCAAGAGCGTCCCCGCCGCGAACGACACGGCGCCCAGCGGAAGGAACGTCGGCGAGAGGGGAACGAGTGCAAACCCCCGATCGAATGCGGCGCCGAGCGCCCACAAGAGAGCCGGCAAGACTCCGAAAAAAAACGCCGTGTAGAGCACGACGATGGCGGCGGCGGTCCACGCGGCGCGCGGGGCCCGTTCGCGCGCGGCGGCGACGAACGCGGTGCTCATCGCGACCTCCGGACGGCGGGGTGGGCGCCGGAGCCGAGCTGCCGCCACTCGGGCGTGTAGCCACAGTGCCAATAGAGCGCGGTTTCGTCGCGGGCGCGCTCGCGGGCGAGTGCGCTGCTCATCGCGGCCCACGTTTTCCCGCCGAAAATGGGGTCGAGCTTCAGGCCGGCTTCGTTCTCCAGCGCCAGGCAGCGCTCGGCGAGGCTCGCCGGGTAGCGGCCGAACCCGTCGCCGAGCTCGCTCACGTCGATCTCGATGCGTTCGCGCGGGACACGACTGACGAGCCCGAGTCGATCCTCGGTCCAGCGCAGGAGCCAGCTCACCGAAGAGTGCATGCGGCCGGGGTAAACCTGCACGCCGACGACGCGGATCGGCGCGCGTCCCGCTTCGCGGAGCGCATGCTCACCGAGCAAGAAGCCGGCGATGGTCGTGCCCGTCGCCGCACTCACGTACACGACCTTCGGGAGCGAGCGGCCCTCGCGCTCGCGTTGCAACGCCATCTCGACGAACCCGCAGGCGTTGCCGATCACGGCGGCCGGGTGGCTCACGCCCGGGAGCGTCCAGAGCGGGCGTCCGCCTTCACGCCGCGCCGCGAGCCAGCGCCCGACCACGGCGCGCACCGCTTGCGCGCGGCTCGGCCCGAGCAGGGTCACGCGCTCGCGCACGCCCGCAAAGATCGCTTCGCGCTCGGCCGGGGGCGCGGGCGGATCGTCGATGACGAAGAGCGACCCGCGAATGCCGTTCGCGTCGAGTGCAGGCAAGAGGTCGAAGGCGAGGTTCGTGATGTTGCCGACGACCGTCACGAGCTCGTCGCGGCCGCGCTGCTTGAGCTCGCCGAGCAGGTGCTCGATTTTCCGCGCCTTCGCGCCGCCGCGACCCCAGCCGGAACGGTCGTCGCGTTTGACGAGCACGGCGGGCCCGGCGCTCGCCGCCACCGTCTCGATCGGCGTCGGAAAATGAGCGAGCGAGACCCGTGGCGCGGCCAGCAAACGCTCGAGCGCCGACGCGCCCGCGTGTGCGGACACGTCCCCGGTCCTCGCCGGCGCGGCTATGAGCGAAGCCCGCATCGCACCGACTCTAACGCAAGGCTCGTACCATGAGGGAAAAGCCGGTCACGAGCCGACGGCGCCGCGCAAAAGTGTGGTCGGTTGTCTACAGGGTGTGAAGCGGCGCCTGCACAAGACGAGTCGAGCTCACCGCGCTCGCCCTCAGCCGTCGCGCCGCCGCGCCTTCGCGAGACGGCTCTCGAAGAGGCGGGCGATGAAATCGTAGAGGACGGCCTCGTGCGCGCGTGCGGCGGAGCGCAGCAGGCGGTTCGCGCTCATGTGCAGGTAGCTCGCCGCGAGGTCGGGTAGGGTGGCGTCGAGCTCGCCGTTCGCTTCCGCTTCGCGGAGCTCGCGCGCGATGGCGGCGACGCGGCGTGAACGGACGCCGAGCGCCGCCGGAGGCGCCTGCTCGAGCAGCGCTTCGAGTGAGCCGCGTTCCACGCGAAAACGATCGCCGAGCTGCTTTTTGAAGAAGGCGTCGGCGGCGTGCTCGCGCGCGTAGGCGGCGCGCGCTCGTTCGGCGATCGCGTGGCGTTCTTCGAGCTCGAAGCCGAGGTCGGCGAGCAGCGTGGCCAGCGACACGAGGGTGAGCCGCCAGCGGACTTCCGGATCGGCGTCGCTCTCTTCGAGCAGCTCGACGGCCGCGTCGCTGTCCGCTTCGAACACACGCTCCGAGAGGACGATGCCGCGCGGGCCGCCGTAGCGCTCGACTTCGCGCTCGTACGTGTCGAGCTCGAGCCTCCAGAGTCGACCGTCCGCGATGAACGGCGCGGCGGCATCGTGGACGGCGGGCAGGAGCCGTCCGACGAGCTCGTCGCGATCGCCGTGCAGGCGTACCCGCAGATGCGGATCGGGATCGGCGTAGCGGAGATAGAACCAGGCGTCGGCGGCGCCGGACTCGGCCGCTTCGGCGACGAGAGGCGCGACGAGGTCGCGGAGCACGCCGTCCGCCGCGGCCGCGCCGCCGTAGAGCTTGAGCGAGAGCCACTCGGAGCCGGGCGCGAACGAGCGGGCGATCCCCGGGCGTTTCGGCGGGGTGACGCGCTCCGGCGGCGCGACGCGCCGTACGTCGGGCGCGGCGCTCCGCACGAACGGCACCACGAGCTCGTGCACGAAGCGCCCCTCCGGGCCGTGCGCCGCGAGCTCGTCGGGCGCGGGGAACATTTCGACGAGATCGACCGTCGAGCGGCCGCGGATCAAATGAGCGAGCGTGTCCGCCGCGCGCGGATCGTCGAGGTCGAACGGCAGCACGTTGTCGCCGTCGCTCACCCCCGCGTAACGCGGCAGCTCGCGTGCCGCGCGCAGTGTTCGGAAGGCGTTCACGACGCTTGCGTCGTCGCGCCCGACGAGCGTCGCGAGCTCGTCCGCGAACAAGCGCCAACGGGCGCGTGAAAGCACGAGCCGCCCGTGCACGACGCGCGGCAAGAACGGCAAATCTTCGAGCGTACCCCAGCGAAAACCGAGGCCCGAAGCGACACCCTGATATTGGAGCGCGCCGAGGAAGCGGACGACGCCGAGCCCGCGGACGGCGAAATCGAGCGCGTGCGTGAGGCGCGGTACGATCTCGCGCCCGAGCCGCTCGGAGCGGATCACGATGCGCTCACCCTCGACGGAGACGAAGAGATCGTCGAGCGCGAGCCGTTCGCCTCCGGAGCGCGCGAGGTAGCCGATTTCGTACCTGCGCAGCACCGGCCGCAGCAGCACGTTGCCGGCGCGTCCCTCGGGCAAATGGACGACCTCGGCGTGGACGGCGTCCGGGCGATCCGCTTCTTCGCGTGCGACGAGCTCCCGCACGCGCGCGGCGAGCGCCCGATCCGCGTGGCAGAAGCGAGCGAGCAGGTGGGCGCCCGACGGGCTCGAGACGCCTTCGAGCATCACACGGAAGCGCCCCGCCGCGACGGCGTCGTCCGATACCGCCGCGAGCGACGCGATCACGGAGAAGGCGGGCGGGAGCGGCGGCGCGTCCGGGCGCGCGAGCTTCTCGAGGTCCGCGTCGCTGAGCTCGAGCAGGCGCGCGCCCGAGCCCAGCGTTTCGCCGAGGCGACGAACGAGGTGGGCCTGCGGCGTGGAACCGTCGTCGGAAGGTTCGCCCGGGAACGCGATGGTCGCGAGCAGCGGCGAGGTCGCGCCGGGTGACGCCGAGACCTCGAAGCCGATCCCCGACTCTTCGTCGAGCGCTTCCGTCAGCGGGACGGAGCGTTCGCCCCAGCGTGCCACGAACGCCGCACGGAAGCGCTCGAGCCCCGCGTGACGGCGGAAAGCGATGCGCCGCAAGAGCTCCGCGCCGCGAAGGAGCTCGTCCGTCACGTTCGGACCGAGCGAAACCTCGCCGTCCTTCATGAGGTCGACCTGGAACAGATGCGCGAGCTCCGGCGTCGCCGGCAGCGCTTCGAGGGGCCGCGCCGCGTCGCGATAGCGCTCGGGGCTCGCGCCCAGGCCGTCGCGGTCGACGGCGTCGAGCGCTTCGCACGTCGCGGCGAGCGCGGCGGCATAATCGGGCGCGCCCGTTCGGCGCAACGTCGTCAAAAAATCGGCGATCGGAGCGTCGCCGGTGACGGCGGGCTCGAGGTCCGGCACCAAGATTTGTCCGTCGACGAGCTCGGCGACGAACGCGGCCGCGTCGCTCGCCGAGACGTCCGGGTCGTCCGCGAGCACCGCCGCCACCAGGACGTCCAGCCGGGCTCCGTGCTCGGCGCGCGCGAGCGTCGCGTCGAGGAGCTCGGTCGGCTCGATGGCGACCAGGTGATGCGTGCGGACGCCGTGCTCGCCGGCGCGCGCCTCGACGTAACGGAGCCGGCCCGCCGCGCGGTAGAGGCTCGAGCTCGGCCGATAAACGAGCTCGGCGCGGAGTCGCGGCTCACGCGCGGCCGCTTCGGCCAAGGCCGTGAGATAATCCATGTCGACGCGCGTGCTTCGCCGGTAGCTCGCGCGCGCGGAGAGTCCGAGTCGCGTCGTTTCACCCGTGACGCCGAGCGAGCAGCCGGCAAAAAGACCGAACGGCGTCGCGCGGGCCGACATGCGCGTGACGTAGCGGACGAGCGAGCGCTCCACGTTGGCGTCACCTTGGTCCGCTCCGAGCCAGCGCTCGACGCGCTCGTCGAGTGAAGGCGACGCGAGGAAGAGCGCGTCGCGCACCTCGGGCCGCGCGACGAGCTCGCGCAGACCCGTTCGCGCCTCCTCGAACGCGAGCAAAGGCGTCCGCATCACGAAGAAACCGGCGGGGACGTGGGAGCTCTTCACAGGTCGAGGAGGAGCACACGGTCCCACGTCGGCGCCTCGGTCGATAGCGCCGAGGCGAGGGCGAGCGCGACTCCGCCGGAGCCGGCGAGGAGCGTCGAGTCGTCGATCCAGCCGAGGATCCCTTGCGCGTCGGGAGCCCACGCACGGTAGCGGCCGCCGGGCTCGCCGAAGTCGAGCGCGCGCGTGAGCTCGGTCCGCGCCGCTTCAGCGAAGATTTCATCGCCCGTCGCGCGGAAGAAGCGATGGAAAATCTGCCCGAGGCCGGCTCTGCCGTGACAAAGCCCCGCGTCGACCACGCCGTCGTCGGTGCGCTCGGTCGCCGCACGCGCGAGCTCGAGCGCGCGACGTTCCCACGCCGCTTCACCCGTCGCGCGACCCGCCGCCATGAGCGCAGCCGCCACGCCGGGGTCGCCGTAACACCAGGCCGTCCGCGCCGGCTCCGCGTCGCCCGCGAAGTAGGGAAAGCGAGCGTCGCCCGCGCGCGCCTGAGCGAGCACCCAGCGCACCGCGCCCTCGAGCAACGGCGCGACGCGAGCGCGCTCGACGTTCGCGGCGTACGCCCGCGCGAGCACGCCGACGACGCCCGGGACACCGTGGGCGAGCCCGACGTTCCAAAACCCCTCGGGGTGTTCGGCGCGTCGTTCCGGCAGGAGCAGGTCGGGCGACGTCCACCAGGCGACGCCCTCGGGCAGGTGTCGCGCGGTCGTCTCCAGGTGGTCGAGCACGCGCGCGAAGCAAGCTCGTCCGCTCGCGTGCCGGCGGCGTTCGAGCCCGTAAAGACCGAGGCCGGCGAGGCCGCTCACGAGATCGTAATCGCCGCGCCAAATAGGCTCTTCGAGGTGCTCGAGCAGCGCCCGATCCACCTCCTCGTTCGCGTCCTCGTCGTCGTCGTCGCGCAGGCACTCGAGTGCCCACGCGACGCCGGTGAAGCCGACGTAGAGGCCCGCGGCCATCGTCTCGTTCGCGACCTCGTCGATCGCGCGATCGAGCGCCGTTCTCGCGGCTTCGTCGAGAGCCGCGCTCACGCACGCCTGCGCGACCACGTCGAGGACGACGGCGTCCCCGGCGGCTCCGCTCGCTAGACTCGCTCCGCGTTCGGAGTCGTCCGTGGCGACCAGCCGCGCGGCGATCGCGCCGAGTGCTTCCCGCGCGCGCTCACCGAGCTCGCCGTCGAGCAGCGGAGCCCACATCGAAAGATGCTCGCCGAGCAGCAGCCGCGACGGCTACTGCTTCAACATTTCTTACTGCCGGTGCACGAGTTGCCTCGGCACGTCGGCACATCGATCGAAATCACGACGATCGGCTTCGCTCCGCCGCCTGCCTTCTTCATCTCCGAGTCGGTGAGCTTGCGGACGCTCTCCTTCTTGACTGCGATCTTCTTTCCGGCAGCGGGCTTCTTCGTCGTCTTCTTTTCCACCATTAACGTTCTCCTTCGAGCGATTCTTCTACCTATCACGATCGACGAGCGAGCTCGTATCGAATTCACCGTATGCTAGGCCGAGTTTTGGCTCGTAAGGTTCCCTTCATCGCGCAGATGGAAGCGGTCGAGTGCGGCGCCGCGTCCCTCGCGATGGTGCTCGCCTTCCATGGCCACCACGCGCCGCTCTCGGAGGTACGGCAGGCGTGCGGGGTCTCGCGCGAGGGGTCGACTGCCTCGAACATCGCCGCGGCGGCGCGTCGCTACGGCCTCGAGCCCACCGGGCAGCGGGCGGAGCCCGAGGATCTCGCGGAGATCCCGCTGCCGGCCATTCTCCACTGGGAGATGAATCATTTTGTAGTTCTCGAAGCGTGGACGCCGGAAGGGGCGACCATTCTCGACCCGGCGCTCGGCCGTCGGGTCGTCGATGCCGAGAGCTTCGGGGAGAGCTTCACGGGGGTGGTCGTATCCTTCGAACTCGGGGAGGGCTTCGAGCCGCGGGCGGCCGCCCCCGTCTCGCGGCGGCGCTACCTCTCGCTGCTCGCCGGCGCATGGCCCGCGCTCGCGATGGCCCTCTGCGCCTCGCTCGCCATCGACACGCTCGCGACGGTGATCCCCCTCACGACGGCGCTCGTCATCGATCAGGTGATCGGGAGACAGCGCGTCGATTGGCTGTTTCTCGTCGGCTCTTCGGCGCTCGGGCTCGTCGTCTTCGCGGCGATCTGGTCGGTGTTTCGCGGCCTCCTCCTCGTGCGCATTCGCGCGCGGCTCGACCTCAGCATCAGCAAGTCGTTCGTCGCGCACCTGCTCGATCTGCCGGTCCCCTTCTTCGCGCAACGCGGCGTCGCCGATCTCATGGCGCGCGTCTACGCGAACCGCGCTCTTCGCGACATCCTCACCGGTCAGGCGATCGGACTCTTGACCGACGGCCTGATGCTCTTCGCCTACCTCGGACTCATGTTCGCCGTCGACGCGCGGCTGAGCGGCATCGTGCTCGCGGCGGCGTGCGTCTACGTCGCGATTTTCGTCTTCACCCGGCCCTTCTTGAAGCAGCGCGCGGACGCGGCCCTCCGGCGTGAGCTCACCGCCGCGTCGGTGTTGCTCCAAACGTTGCGCGGCATCGTGACGATCAAGAGCGCCGGGGTCGAGAGCGCGAGCCGGAGAAAGTGGCAAAATGCCTGGATTTCGGCGCTCGACGAGGGCGCCCGCGCCGCCCTCACGCAGCAGCGCGTCTCGAACGCGCTCCTCGCGATTCAAGGCCTCGTGCCGATCGCGGTGCTGTGGGTCGGCGGCATGCGGGTGCTGCGCGGCGAGCTCACGCCCGGCGGGCTCGTCGGCTTCCAGATGCTGCAGGCGGGCTTCCTCGCGCCGCTCCAGAGCGTGGCGCAGACCCTGCTCTCGCTTCAGATCGTGGGCACGCTCTTCGAGCGGATGGACGACGTCTTGCTCTCGAACCGCGAGCGCGGCGACGGGCGGGCGTGTCCGCGCCTGCTCGGCGAAATCGAGCTCGAGGACGTCGAGTTCGCTTACGACGGGGCGTCCGAGCCGGTGCTCAGCGACATTTCCCTGCGCATCGAGCGGGGCCAGAAGGTCGCGCTCGTGGGCCCGTCGGGTTCGGGGAAGTCGACGCTCGCTCGGCTCCTGCTCGGCCTCTACGCGCCGACGCAGGGGACGATCCGCCTCGACGGCCACGATCTCGCCGAGCTCGAGCTCGCTTCGGTGCGCCGTCAATACGGCGTGGTGCTGCAAGAAACGGCGCTCTTCGACGGCACGGTCGCCGACAATCTCCGGCTGTTTTATCCGAACGCGCCCATCGAGCACGTCGTGCAGGCCGCGCGCGTGGCGCAAATTCACGACGACATCGTCGCCTTGCCTCACGGCTACGACACGCGCCTCGCGGCGAACGGCGGTGCGCTCTCCGGCGGGCAGCGGCAGCGTCTCGCGCTCGCACGCGCGATCGTCCGGCGGCCGCCCATCATGATCCTCGACGAGGCCACGAGCGCGCTCGACGCCGTCACCGAAGCCGCGATCGAGCGCTATCTCTCGACGCGCGCCTGCACGCGCATCGTCATCGCCCATCGCTTGAGCACCGTGCGCGACGCCGACACGATTTTCGTGCTCGACCGCGGGCGCATCGTCGAGAAGGGGAAGCACGACGAGCTCCTCGCGGCGGGCGGGCTCTACGCTCGGCTCGCCCTCGCGGGCGAGCACGGCGCGGACGAGGAGCCGAGGAGCGAGCCGCCCGAGCGCCAAGCCGTCGGCCCGGACGATCTCGCGGCGTTCGACGCTTTCGCCGAGTGGAGCGAAGACGAGCGCGCCGAGCTCGCGGCGGAGCTCGTGCGGGCGGATTTCGGCGAGGGAACGCGGATCGTCGAGCAGGACGCGCGCGGAGCGGGGCTTTACTTCATCGTCGAGGGCACGGTCGGCGTGGAGCTTTCCGAGCCGGGCCTCGCGGCGTGGACGGTCGCGGAGCTCGAAGCGGGCGCGCTCTTCGGCGAAGTCGGAATGCTCGACGGCTCACCGAGCTCGGCGTCGGTCGTGGCGACGAGCGAGGTCCGACTGCTCCATCTTCCGTACACGAAATTTCAGGCGCTCGTTCAGCGCGGCGACGTGCTCGCCGCGAGGGCGATCCTGACGCTCGGCGCGATCGTCGCCGAGCGGATCCGTGACGCTTTCGCGCGCTTCGCGGAGCTCGAGCCGGCGTCGAGAGCGCCGGCCGAAGAAGCAGCGGCGGAGCGGCGGACGCTCGGCATGGGCGAAACGCTGCTCGGCGCGTCGCTCGACGCGGCGGAGGTTTCGGAGCTCACGCGTTCGGCCGAGCGCGTGACGGTGTCCGCGGGCGAGTCGCTCTTCGCGGAGGGAGCCGCCGCCGAGACGCTGTTCGTCGTGCTGCGAGGGCGCGTCGTCTTTCGGCAGGAGGCGGCGGGCGACGTGGGCTTCGCCGAAGCGGGCGCGATTGTCGGTGAAGCGAGCGCGTTCGGCGAGGAAGCGCATCCGTACGCCGCCGTCGCGCAAAGCGAAGTCGAGGCGCTCGCGTGGCCGCGCGACGAGCTCGTCGATCGACTTCTGTCCGGGCAGAGGAGCGCGCGGAAGCTGCTGTCGCCGATCACCGAGGCGCTCGTGCGGCGGCTCCGGTTCGTGAACTATCGGCTGCGTGAGGCCATCGCGCTCGAAGAAGGCGAGGTCGAGCGCGCTCATGCCGCGCGCGAGCAGGCGCTCGTCGCGGCGCGTGAAGAACGCGAAGCGCTGCTCGTTTCCGCCCAGGGAACGATCCCCGCCGTGACCGTGCCGGATCCGAACGACAGCGCGGCGGCGAGCCTCACCGCGTGGCTCCGCGGCGCCGGCCGCCCCGTCACGCTGGCGAGCGTCGTCGAGGCGTTCGGTGCGGAAGCCGGACCGCGCTACCTCGAAGTGCCGCGCGTCGCGCGCGCGTTCGGGCTCACCTGTCGCAAGCTCGAGACGCCCCTCAGCGGACTTCGCGAGCTCGACGCGCCGCTCCTCGCGTTGGTCAACGACGAAGACGTGGTGGTGCTGATCGCCCGCGAGTGGCGCGGCTACCGCGTGATGTCGCCCGAAAAAGGCCTCGTGGCGCTCGGTGACGCCGAGCTCGGCGAAATCTACTCGGGCATCGCGTTCGAGCTCCGCGAAGACGAAGCGGCCGGCGCCACCCCGCCTTCGCTCGTCGCGCGGGTTCTCGGCTTCGCGCGTGCCCGTGGGGGCGCGCTCCTGCGTTTGCTCGCCATCACGATCTTTCTGCAGGGCGCCACGACCGTCGCCGCCCTCGCGACCGCCTTCGCCGTGGCCCGCATTTTCCCTTTCTCGGACGCGCCGCTCCTCGGCACGCTCGTCGCGGCGAGCACGGCGTGCGCGGTCGCGATCACCTGCGCGGAGCTGCTCCAGGCGCGTGCCCTCGAGCACCTGCGCGCGCATTTCGGCCGCGAGCTCGTCGACCAGCTGATGGCTCACGTGCTGAAACTCCCGATCTCCTTCTTCGATCGCTTCCCGCCCGGCGAGGTTCTGCAGCGATTCTACGCGTTCGAAGGGATCCGTTCGCTGCTTTCGGCTCAGGGCGTCGCCGTCGTCTTCGCGTTGGTGTCGCTCGCGGTCGACGGCTCCTTGCTCGTCGCCTTCGCAGCGAGCTTGTTGCTGATCGCCGTCGCGGTCGTCCTCCTCTACGTCGTCGTCACGTGGGCGCTTTTTCGCGTCGTGCGGCGCGCCGCGGCGGACGAGCTCGAATTTCGCGGCAAGCAGCAAGATCGCCTGATCGAGGTGCTGCAGGGCATCGTGACGCTGCGCATGGCCGGAGACCCCGGCGCGGCCCTCGAGCGCTGGCTTCCCGCCTTCTCGAGCGAGCTCGGCGCGGCGCTCCGCCAAGACCGCGTTCGGGCCTGGGCCGTCCCCGCGCTCGAGTGCGCGCGCGGCGTGGCCCTCGTCGCGGTCGTCTGGCTCGGAGCGCGCGCGGTCACGAGCGGAGCGCTCTCGCTCGGCGAGCTCGTCGCGTTCTTGAGCGTGTTGACGACGTTCTTGCTGACGACGCACCAGCTCGCGATGCAGACGCTCGCGAGCGCGCCGAGCATCGTCAACTACGATCTCGCCGCGGCCACCTTCCGCGAAGCGCGCGAGCAGACGTCGGCGACGCTCGTCTCCCCGGGCCAGCTTCGGGGTCGCATCACGCTCGATCGAGTCTCCTTTCGCTACACGGACGACGCGCCGTGGGTCTTGAGCGACATCTCGCTCGAGATCGAGAGCGGCATGAAAGTCGCCCTCGTCGGGCCGTCCGGCTCGGGCAAATCGACGCTCGGACGGCTCTTGCTCGGCCTGTATTTGCCGACTTCCGGGCGCATCCTGTTCGACGGCAAGGAAGCGCGCAATCTCGATCTGGAAGCGCTCCGGCGCTCGATCGGCGTGGTCCTGCAAGATCCGTTTTTGGTGCCGGGGAGCATCCGCGAGAACATCTCGCTCGGCATGGAGGGAGCGACGCTCGACCGGGTCGTCGATGCAGCGAAGCGCGCCGCCATCGACGAGGACATCGAAGCGATGGCGATGGGTTACGAGACGATCGTCGCCGAGGGCGGCTCCACGTTCTCGGGCGGGCAGCGGCAGCGGATCGTCATCGCGCGAGCGCTCGTCTCGAACCCGGCGATCCTTCTGCTCGACGAGGCGACGAGCGCGCTCGACAACACGAGTCAAGCCGTCGTCGAGCGGCACCTCGCGGATTCGCCCGCGACGCGCATCGTCATCGCTCATCGCTTGAGCACGATCGTCGAGGCGGACTTGATCGTCGTCCTCCAAAAAGGGCGCATCGTCGAGCAGGGCAAACACGAGGAGCTCCTCGCCCGTCGCGGCGCCTACTTCGACTTGGTGCGCGCGCAGCTCTGAAAGTTCGAGGAAACCATGGATCTCTCGATGTTCCGCAAGCAAGCGACGGCGAAGTTGGTGAGCGCCGAGACTCCCGGCGGCCTCCTCACGATCGCGCCGCCGTCCACGGTCACGCTATTCGCGACGCTCGGCTTGCTGTCGCTTGCGCTCGTCTCGTTGGCCGTTTTCGGTCGCGCAGAAGTCGTGGCCGAGGGTCGCGGGATCGCGCGGCCCGACGCGCCGCCGGTGGTGCTGCACGCTCCGTTCTCCGGCGTCGTGCTCCAGACTCCGAAGCACACGGGGGAGCTCGGACGGAAAGGCGAGCTCCTCGTCGTGCTCGACGTGCACGAGGCGGCCGCCCGACACGACACCTGCTCCGTCGACGTGACGAACGAACAGAAGGAGCTCGACCAGCTCGAGAAGCGGCTCGCTTTCTGGAACGACGCGAGCCGCGATCACGACGCGTCGATGGCGCTCGTCCTCATCTCTCAGGTCCGCGCCCAGCGCGACAAGGTCACGGGACTCAAGCAGCGCTGCGACGAGCTCGGTACGACGGTCGCTCGAAGCATGCTGACGTTTCCGTCCGACGCGGTCGTCGCCGACGTGGCGGTGTCGCCCGGCGCGGAGGTGACCGAAGGTGACGCGCTCGCGACGCTCGTCCCCGCGACCGCGCGCGTCGTCGGTTACGTCGCGCTGGCCGAGCGCCATCGGAGCGAGCTCGCCGTCGGCGAGAGCGTACGCGTGAAGTTCGACGCGCTGCCGTTCGACGAAGTCGGCGCCGGCACGGCGCACGTCACGCGCCTGCTCGAGGCGCTTCCGTCCGGCGTGACCGTGGACGGCGACCACGCGACCGTCTTCGCCGAAATCGCGTTCGATTCGATGCCGCCCGGCGCCGGTCCGGTGCGGAGCGGCATGACCTTCACGGCCGACGTCAAAACGCGGCGCCCGCGCCTGCTCACGCTGATTTTCGGCGGCGGCTCGGGGGACGATTAGACTTCTGGGGACCATTAAGCGGTTTCTCGCCCGCGCGCGACCGAGCGCCTCGCCCCAGGGCGGGATCCGCTGCCGAAGCCTCGGGCATTTGCTAAAAAGGTCGCCCCGTGACGCTTCGTTCGTGCTTCGGCTTGCTCCTCCTCCTCGTTTCGTTCGGGTGCTCTTCGAATGAATCGAGCACGGGCGGCTCGAACGGCACGCACGGCGGGGCGTCGGGGATTGCCGGCGCAGCTACGGTAGGTTCCGGCGGAACGACGAGCGCTGGCGGCGCGGCTCAGGCCACGGGCGGCGGCGGCACGGCTGATGCGTCGCATGCGGGCGGCGTGGGCGCGAGCGGCGGCGCGGCGCCGGGCAGCGGCGGTGGGAGTGGAAGCAGCGCGATTTCCGGCGGTGGCATGCCGAACGGCGGAACGCTCGGCGTGAGCGGCGGCGGCGCCGGTGTGCCGGCGACGGGAGGCGCGGCGGGTTCGGGCGCGGGTATGACGAGCGCGGCCGGTATGGCCGGACTCGGCGGAGCCGGACCGAGCGGCCCGCCGACGTGCGTCGTCGTGCCCACGCTGCCGGGCGCCACGGCGAGCCCGCTCTACACGGTCACGGTGGGCGGCGCGCCGCTCTTCGTCGAGAAGCTCACGAAGTTTTCGCCCGAGATGCAGGTGCACTACGCGCATTGCACGCTGACCGGCGCGGGCAGCGCGCAAATCGCCGTCACCGTGGGCGAGGACTTCAACGCGTACAGCGTGAGTCCGAAGAGCCGGAACCTGCAGACGTCGAAGAGCGGCCGCACGGTGAGCTTCGCGAGTGGGCCGAACTACCTAATTCTGCAGTTCGACACGAAGGAGCTCCTCTTCATTCTGATCGACGAGCCCGAGGTGAACCCGCCCGCGCTCGGCGACGCGAACGTGAAAAACCTCGCCGATTACGGCGTGGACGCGACCGGCGCGACGCTCGTCACGTCGAAGATTCAAGCCGCCATCGACGCGGCTTCGGGAGCGACCCAAAACATTCTCTACGTTCCGCCCGGTAAGTACTTGATCGGCGAGCTCTGGTTGAAGAGCGACATGACGCTGTATTTGGCCGCGGGCGCCGTGCTCTACGGTTCGAGCAACACGGCTGATTTCAATACGGGCGACGGCGGTATCGACATCGAGGACACGCAGCACGCGCTGATCCGGATGTATCAACTCAAGAACACGAAGATCCTCGGCCGCGGCGTGCTCGACGCCAACGGTCACGCCATCCGCGCCGCCGGCCTCAACGCAAACCTACTCAAGATCGAGCAGAGCTCGAACATTTTGGTCGACGGCATCGTGTCGCGCGATCCGAGCTACTGGAACACGCTCGTCTACCGCAGCGACCAGGTGACCATCCAAAACTACAAGGTCATCAATTGCCGGCCGACGACGGGCTCGACCGTCTACAACCAAACCGACGGCGTCGATTTCGACGAATCGACGAACGGCCTCTTGAGCAACGCGTTCCTTTATACGGGCGACGACGGCATGGCCACCAAGAACGAGGAGGCGAGCGGGACGATCAACACGAAGAACGTCACGCACCAGCACATCGTCGCCTACAACAACTCAGTTGGCTGTAAGATTGGCACCAAGTCGGAGGGCCAGAGCATCGACAGCGTCACGTTCGAGGACGTTGACATCGTCAAAGCCGGCCGCGCGATGACGATCGAGGCCTACGACACGGCCGTCGTGAGCAACACCACGTTCCAGGACATCCGGGTCGAGGCCGCCGACAGCATGCTCATCAATCTCGCCCTCGACATGCCGCCGACGTGGCGCACCGCCGCCGACACGGGCGTTTACAAGGACACCTATTTCACGAACGTGAGCTCGGCCGTGAACGAGGTCATCAGCTTCCACGGCGAATCCGCGTCGGTGGACATCACCGGCGTGCACTTCAAGAACTTCACGGTGTTGGGCAAGCCGATCACGAGCCAAACCGACCCGGACGCCACCTGGGATATCAACTCCTTCGTGTCGGGGATCACGTTCGAGTAACGCCCGGTGGACACACGGGGTCGCGAGGAGCCGTGGCGCGTCGGCTGATCGGGTGATAATCTGAGCTCGTGGTGGCGAGTCGGCAGTGGCGTGCGGCGGCGGCGATTTTGGGGCTCGGCGTGGTGGTCGGAGCCTGCGGGCGTTCGATCGAGGATACGGGGTTGGACGGCGCGGGGAGCACCGGCGGTTCCGCGGCGGGCACCGGCGGCGACCGCGCGAGCACGGGTGGTACGAGCACTGGTGGTACGAGCACGGGCGAAGGCGGGGCGGGCACGGTTGAGTCCGCGGCGGGGGATGGTTCGTCGGTTCGCATCACGCCCAGCGTGACGGGCGGAACCGGTGGGGGCGGCGGCACGGTCGGGCAAGGCGTCGGCACGGGCACCGGCGCGGAAGCGTTCGGCGGCGCGTCCCAGGACTCCGAGTGCAACTCCGTCTGGGGAGAGCCCGCGAGCGATCCGAACTATCGCGGTATCCGGGGGACGCTCAACGGGCAGCCGCTGAGCGTGGACGCGAGTGACACGAATATGTGGATTGCCTTTTGTCCGATGGACGGGCCAGGTACGGAGCCGGTCTTCGACATCTATTTTTCGACCGCCAACAAGAGCTTCCGCCTACAGGGCTGTGCCGCGCACGTCACCGCGCCGAACGACACCGCGTGGCGCCCGCTCCAAATGACGCTCTCGGCCGCAGCCGCGATGCCGATTCTCGGCCTCACCGATTTCGAAGTGGATCCGGCCAATCCGGCGGTCAGCGGTCACGTCACGCTCCAGGGAGATGCGCTCGACGGGCCCGTCGATCTCGACGCGGACTTCTACCTGGACGCGAGCATCGAAAACCCCTGCGCGCCCAAGATCGACTGAAGGACGGCAGTCCGGCTTACCTACCCGTCTGATGCCGACACCCACACAATTGCCGTCGATGAAATAACCGCCGTTGGCATCGGCGGTCATGACAAATGGATTGCCGAGTCCCGGCCCGAAGTGCGGGGCGCTCGCGCTTCAGAACCGCGGGCGCGGCAAACCGAGCTGGGCGATTTTTCTCACGAGCGTGCGGCGCGGCATGTTGAGGACTTGGGCCGCACGGCTCTGGTTGCCGGCGCAGGCTTCGAGCGCGCGCGTGATGCGGTCGCGTTCGGTCGGGGCGTCCGCGCCGAGCTCGCTCAAATCGGTCGGGAGGGCGGCTCGGCGCTCGCACGGCGTCCCGTCCGCGAGACCCAAGTGCTCGGGTTCGATCACGTCGTCGGCGACGAGCACGGCGCGCTCGACCGCGTTTTTGAGCTCGCGCACGTTGCCGGGCCACGCGTACGCGACGAGCGTCTCGAGCGCCCGCGTCGAGAACGGGACGACCGGCACTTCGAAGCGTTCGCACGCGCTCGCGTGAAATAGCCGGGCGAGCGGCTCAATCTCGCTCCTGCGGTCCCTGAGCGGCGGCACGCGCAGCACGATGCCGTTCAGTCGATAATAGAGGTCGCGCCGGAACCGACCCGCGAGCACCTCTTCTTCGAGATCGCGGTGCGTCGCGGCGACGAAGCGCACGTCCACCGGGCGCGGCTTGACGGCCCCGAGGCGCATGAGCTCGCGCGACTCGATCATGCGCAAGAGCTTCGCTTGGAGCGGCGCCGGCAGGTCGCCGATCTCGTCGAGGAACAGCGTGCCGCCGTCCGCGGCCTCGATGAGTCCGGCCTTGGCGCACACGGCCCCGGTGAAAGCCCCGCGCTCGTGACCGAAGAGCTCGCTCTCGAGGAGCTGGTCGGGCAACGTCGCGCAGTTCAAACCGATGAACGGCTGCCGCGCCCGCGCGGAGAGCTCGTGCAGCATGCTCGCGGCCACGTCTTTACCGGCCCCGGTTTCGCCGAGCACGAGCACGTTGATGTTGGCGCGCGCGACCCGCAAAATCGTGCGCTCGAGCTCCTTCATCGCCGGATCGAGGACGACGATGCGCCCGCGTTCCAGACGGCGTGGAGCCTCGAACGCGAGCAAGGCGCGCAAATCACTCTGCGCGTCCGCGAGCTCGCACCAGTCGACGAAGCGGGCGTCGAGCTCGGCCGCGATGCCCCACTCGAGCAGCGCGCGGAGCACGGTGCGCTCGGCGACGGTTTCGCCGTCGGCCGCTTCGACGACGCCGGCGAGCAGCGTGTCCTCGCTCGTGCGGAGCATCCAGTCGTCGGGGCCGAGCGCGCTGTCGAGCACGGCTTCGACCGGCAGCGCGCGCGTGCCGCGCCGCGTGCGCACGCGCACCACGCTCACGCCGCGTCCTCGGCGTGCGTCCGGCGGCAAGCCGGCGAGCTGCGCGGACAAAGCAGCGAACGACTCCACGCGCTTGACCGAGCGGCGCGCGAGGGGAGCTACGTCGACGAGCAGGTGCGAGCTCCCGATGCGGAAGGATTGTCCGAGCGCGAGCGTGCGCGGCTCGTGAGGCGCCAGCCGTTCGCCGTCGACGAAGGTGCCGTTCGCGCTGCCGAGATCGCTCACGCTGAGCGCCGCACCGACCGAAACGATCGCATGCTGGCGCGACGCGCGCCGGTCCTCGAGCACCACCGTCGAGGCCGGATCGCGCCCGAGCGTGACGATGCCCGCCGGCAACGCGAAGCGCGCGCCGCCGCTCGGACCGATGACGTGAAGCGCGTGCACGAGGCTGCTCGGGGTGCCGAGCGGCCCCGACTCGAACGTCTCTTCGTCTCCCCGCGGCGCGTTTTGCGGCGCCGCTTGCCCCAACAAACTCCGGAAGATCACCTTCGAATTCGACCAGCGTTCACCGTGTGCGTCAAGGCGACTGGCGCAATCGGAGTCGGATCAACTCGCGCCATGGCGCAGCGGGTTGGCGCAACTTGAGCCAAGCTCGCGGCGAGTCGGTACAACTAGAGCCACTCGGCGGTTCAGAGCTCTCCGCCAATGGCGGCTTGCCCGAGTCCGAGCGTTACGGAGACGTGTCCCTGACGTTCGCCCGACGGCGACGGCCGACCGAAGACCCAGCACACCACGCCCGCGCCGAGCAACGCCGCGCCGGAGATGGCGCCGACCGTCGCCCAAGTGGCCGCTTCCTGCGCGGTCGCGCGTTCGTTTTCCGCGCGCGGGGTGCAGCCCGCGCTTCCGCAACCGTGATCGGATCTCGCTTTTTCGTCGAGGGCGCGCGCGAGGGCGGCGCCGCCGAGCGCGAGGCTCGCGACGCCCGCGCCGCCGAACGCGATGGCGCCGACCCGGAGCGGCGTGAGTGCCACGGAGCCGCGCGGCTCGGGAGGCCCCGTCTTGGCGCCGGGCGGCGCCGCGGCGGCCTGGTTCGGCGGCGACGCCACGAGCGCCGGGACCGTGATCGTCTGGCGGTGCGGCTCGGTTCCGATCTGGATCGTCGCCGTCCACGCTTGATGATCCGGCGCTTCGGCGCGTACGACGTGGCGCCCGGGATCGACGGGCAGCGGCGTTCCGAACGCGGCGGGGCGAAGCGCGACGTCGTCCTCCTCGACGCTCAGGCCCGGCAAGCGCGCCGTAGCCGCATCGACCCGAATGACCAGAAACGACAGTCGCGAAAACAGCGCGTCGGCGCGCTCGCGGGCCGCGGCTTCGCGTTCCGAATTGTTCTCGGCGTTCGCGCGCCCCGCGACGTCGATGAACTCGGCCCAGGCCGTCGCGAGCTTGCCTCTCCGCTCGTGGCAGAGGGCGAGCGCGAACAGCACGCCCGTCCCCGGATCGAGCCGATAACTCTCGGCGAACTTCGGGCACGCCGTTTCGTAGTCGCCGTGCTCGAAGAGCTGCCGCGCCTCCTCGAACAACGCCTCGGCGGCCGCCGTGTCGCGCGTCTCCGCCGCACGGGACGTGCGAGCGCCGAGCACGAGGAGGAGAGCGGCCGACCACGCCGCGCGCGAACGTCCGGAGCCGAAGCGCATCGCTCGGCACCATACTCAAAGATTCTTACGCGTGTGACCGGTGTTATGGTCCGGCGCGATGAGCGGGCCCGAAGTGTCCAGCACCCGGCGCGGCGCGCGACGGGGAGCACGCTCGCGCGCGTGGCTGGCGCTCCTGCCGGTCGTCGCTTGTGCGAACGTGTTCGGCATCGACGGGGGAGCACCGCTCGACGAAGCGGGCGTCACGGCGCGCGCCGGAACGCGAGCCGGCGTCGCTCAGGCGGGGCGCGCGGGCGGGCGGGCCGCGGGCGGCGGCAGGGCCGGAACCGCGGGCGAAAACGCGTCCACGCAGGCGGGGAACGGCGGAAAAGCTGCGGGCGGCGACACGTCCGTCGCGGGCGGCGAGCTCGGTGGGGCGCCTGCTTCCGGCGGCGCCGCGGGAGCGACTCCGGGATCGGCCGGTTCGCCCGGCGGCGCTCCGGACGAGACGGCGGGTGCCGGCGGCGCGCAGGCGGGAGCGGCCGG
>DATJXW010000212.1:0-3374 GCA_035499895.1 Polyangiaceae bacterium
TACAACCGATCGGACGTGTCGTAGTCGGTCGACACCGTCTCGGGGTTGCAGTTGACCATGATGGTCTCGATGCCGAGCTCGCGCAGCGCGAAGACGGCGTGGCAGCAGCAGTAGTCGAACTCGATGCCCTGCCCGATGCGGTTCGGTCCGCCGCCGAGGATGATGACCTTGCGCTTCGCGGAGACCTCCGCTTCCGACTCCGATTCGTAGGACGAGTAGAGGTACGGCGTCTTCGCCGGGAACTCCGCGGCGCAGGTATCGACGCGGCCGAACACCGCGCGCACGCCGAGCGCCTCGCGTTCGGCGCGCACGGCGTCCTGCGTCGTGCCGCGCAGATCGGCGATCTGCGCGTCGCTGAAGCCGAGACGCTTGGTCTCGAGCAGGAGCTCGGCCGTGAGCGCGGGCGCCGCCTTGATCACGGCTTCGTGCTTCACGATGCGCTCGAGCTGGGTCAAAAACCAGGGATCGATCGCCGTCTTCGCGAAAATCTCGGCCGTCGTGAAGCCGTGGCGCAGGGCGTCGCCGACGTAAAACAGCCGCTCCGCGCCGGGCACGGCAATCACGCGCTCGAGCGCGACGCGCATTTCGTCGCCGGCGGGCGGCGGCAGCGTGGGGCGCGGCTTCGCGGCGGGCGGCGCGTCGTGCGCGAGATCGCGCTTCTGCCCTTCGGGCTCCTTCGCGATGACGCGGTAGTCCACGCGATCGAACAGGCTCATGAAGCCGCTCTTGCCCGTCTCGAGCGAGCGCGCCGCCTTCTGCAACGCTTCGCAGAAGGTGCGGCCGATCGACATCACCTCGCCGACGCTCTTCATCTGCGTGCCGAGCCGCGTGTCCGCGCCGGGGAACTTCTCGAACGCGAAGCGCGGCCACTTGACGACCACGTAGTCGATCGTCGGCTCGAAGGCGGCGCTCGTGCCGGTGATGTCGTTCGTGAGCTCGTCGAGCGTGAAGCCGACGGCGAGCTTGGCCGCGATCTTCGCGATCGGATAGCCGGTCGCCTTCGACGCGAGCGCGCTCGAGCGCGACACGCGCGGGTTCATCTCGATCACGAGCACGCGGCCCGTCTGCGGATCGACGGCGAACTGCACGTTCGAGCCGCCCGTCTCGACGCCGATCTCGTGCATCACCGCGCGCGCGGCGTCGCGCAGCCGCTGGTATTCGCGGTCCGTCAGCGTCATCGACGGCGCGACCGTGATCGAGTCGCCCGTGTGCACGCCCATCGGGTCGATGTTCTCGATCGTGCAGATGACGATGAAGTTGTCCTTCGAGTCGCGAATGACCTCGAGCTCGTACTCCTTCCAGCCGAGCACGCTCTCTTCGACGAGCACCTGGTGCGTCGGCGACTGCTGGAGCGCCCAGCTGAGCTTCGCGTCGAAGTCCTCGGGACGATCGACGATGGCGCTGCCGCCGCCGCCGAGCGTGAAGCTCGGCCGCAGGATCAGCGGGTAGCCCGTCATCTCGGCGACCTTGTGGCCTTCTTCGAGCGAGGTCGCGTAGCCGGAACGCGGGCACTCGAGTCCGGCCTTCTTCATCGCCTCCTTGAAGAGCAGGCGGTCCTCGGCCTTCCTGATCGCGTCCACCTGCGCGCCGATGAGCTTCACGCCGAAGCGCGAGAGCACTCCGGACTCGTGCAGATCGAGCGCGAGGTTCAACGCGGTCTGGCCGCCGAGCGTCGGCAGGATGGCGTCGGGGCGCTCGCGCTCGATGATGGCGGAGAGCGAGGCGCGCGTGAGCGGCTCGATGTACGTGCGCCGGACGAGCTCCGGGTCCGTCATGATCGTCGCCGGGTTCGAGTTGACGAGCACCACGTCGTAACCGAGGCTCGTGAGCGCCTTGGCGCCCTGCGTGCCCGAGTAGTCGAACTCGCATGCCTGACCGATCACGATCGGACCCGAACCGATGAGGAGAATCTTTTTGAGGTCGTCACGGCGAGGCATGGCAGGGTGCCGCTTAGCACGTCGCGGGGGCAGGCTTTGAAGGCTTTTTGATGCCCGCATTTCCCGAGGTTTAAAGGCCGCTTCGGCGCGGGAGCCCGAAGCCGTTTCCGCGCGCTCGCCCCCGTCTGCTATTGGTAGACGGCATGCTTCTCCGCCTCGACGCAGGGCGTCGGGCGCTCGCGGGTCTGGCGTGCGCGCTCACGGTCACGCTCGCGGGCCCGGCGCGCGCCGACGACGCCGACGACCTCGCGCGCCGCCATTTCGAGTCGGGCGCCGCCTACCTCGAAGAGAGCGACTACGACAACGCGCTCAAGGCCTTCCAAAAGGCCTACGACCTCTCGCACCGGCCAGAAATCCTCCTGAACATCGCCACCGTGCAGGAACGGCGCGGCGATCTGCCGGCCGCCATCGCCGTCCTCCAGGCCTACCTTCAGGCGGACCCGACGAGCGACCGGGCCGAAACGACGCGCCTTCGCATCCAAAACCTGCAGAAGCGCCTGGCGGAAGCAGGGCCGCCCGCAGCGGCTCCTCCGGCGACGACGCTACCGAGCCCGCCCGCGACGACCCCGCCGCCGCCGAGCCCGCCGCCTGCCGTCACCGCTGCTCCGACGGCCGCGCCCCCGCCTCCGCCACCCGCGGCGCCCGCGCCGAACCACGTCCCGTCCTTCATTGCGTTCGGCGTCGGCGGCGCGGCGCTCGTCGCGGCGGTCGTGACCGGCGTCGTCGCGAACGGCGACTACCAAGACGACAAGAAGAAGTGCGGCCCGAACTGTAGCGACGCACAAATCTCGTCCGCCAAATCGATGGCGCTCGTGAGCGACGTGACGACGGCCGTGGCGGTCGTGGGAGCCGCGGTCGGCGTGACGCTCTGGTTCACGGCGGGGCCGACCCAGAGCGGCGCCGCCTCACCCCGCGTCCGCATCGGGCTCGGACCGACGGGGCCCGCCGCGACGGCGAGCTTCGGATTCTGAGCATGGCCTCCCGACGCCTTCTCGGACTTTTCGTGGTGCCGGCGCTCGCGTCGTGCTCTCTCTTCCTGGACTTCGACGCGCTGCAGAAGGGCAGCGGCGGAGCGGCCGGCACCGCGGCGAGCGGTGGCTCGGCGGGGAGCGCCGGTTCGGGCGTGAGCGGTCGCGGAGGGTCGAGCTCCGAGAGCGGCGGCGAAGGCGGCGCGACGGGCGGCTCCGGAGGCAGCCTCGGGCCGGCGGGCGCCGCGGGCGGGCCAGCCGAGTGTCCCGCGGAGTGCTTCCACGACGATCCGTGCGTGGTGAGCGGCTGCAACGCGGACGGGACGTGCCGCACCGGCATGGTCACGGGGCTGTCGCTCGACGGCATCGACCAAACCATCCCTGCCGACAATCAGTATCGCGTCACGATGATCGGCGGCGACGACGCGTTCTTCCTCTCGAGCTTCGCGAAGAACGCGAACAAATCCGA
>DATJXW010000213.1:0-9023 GCA_035499895.1 Polyangiaceae bacterium
TCGGAGTCCGAGCCGTACTCCGCGATCTTCCGGTAGTTGATGTCGCCGGTGAGCTCGGTCGAATCCTGGTTCTTCTCGTCCTTCGGCTGGAACGTGCCGATGCCGACGCGGTCTTTCTCCGACAGCACGAGGCGCTTCACGCGCACGTGGCTCGAGATGACCTTGCCCCAGTCGCCCTTGTAGCGCTCCATCAAGCCGGCGAAGATGAAGCGGCTCGCCGGATCGAGGTCGCCCTCGACGTTCACGCGGAATTTGTCGCTCGAGAGGCCGAGCTTGTAGACCTGCTCGCGCCACTCGATGGGGACGAGCCGGAGCGGCTCCTCGCGCATCGGCGAATCGAACGTGTCGGCGCCGCCGGCGGCGAGCCCGGTGCTCGCGAGATCGACCCACTTGAAGGTGTAGAGCGCGCCCTCCGGCGTCGCCGAATAGCGCTCGAGCCCCTTCTTCAAGAGCCGCGCGATGGTCGACTTGCTGGAGCCGACCGGGCCGTGGAGCAGGATGACGCGTCGCTCGGGGCCGTAGCCCTCGGCCGCGGCCTTGAGCACGTTCATGAGCCGCATGAGCGGGATGTCGAGACCGAACACCGCGTCCTTCCCGCCGTCGGCTTCGTCTCGGAAGAAGTTGTAACGGATGAGCTTCTTCTTGTTGTCGATGTACTCCTCGGTGCCGTACGAGATGCACATGTCGTAGACGCGCTGGAACGCGTTGCGCGTCACCTGCGGCCGTTCCCGCACGATCTGGAGGTACTCCTCGAAGCTCCCTTCCCAGGCGAGATCGCGATAGCGATCGTAATCCTGCAGAGCCGCGATTTGCGCGACGAGGCTCGATGCCCCCTTGCCCCGCGTCTCCGACTGCCCTTTCGTTTCGGCGTCGTTCATGATCTTTCGGAGTATTCCATAGTGGGCAGACACCGTCACGGCAGCGTCCCGGAACGGCCCGCAACGGCGCCGAACCCCGCGAGAATCGGCCGTGCGTCCCCGGGCTCGCGCGCCGCTTGACCGCCCCCGCGCTTAACTAAGCGCCCGCGACACGGCCGCGCGTGACGGCTGAACGCCTGGCGAGTGCCCGCGCCGAATGTAGCAATCGCGGGAAATCGGCGCGATAACTCGCGGGCAAACGCGTGCATTGTAGGATGGCGCGACCCTTCGTCCTCGCACTATTTCCCCGATGAGTACAGCGACCGAGATCAGCAGGGCCTTCCTGAGCGTGCCGGCCGAAACGCCGGTGGCACCGGTTCCCGCACGGCTCGACGACCGGAGCCTGTTCGTGAACCGCGAGCTCTCCTGGCTCGAGTTCAACGCGCGCGTGCTCGCCGAAGCGTCGGACGATCGCGTGCCGCTCTACGAGCGGCTGAAGTTCGTCGGGATCTTCGCTTCGAACCTCGACGAGTTCTTCATGGTGCGGGCGGCCGGCTTGCAGGCGCAGCTCTCGGGCGACGTCGACGAACTCCCGCCCGACGGCATGACGGTCGATCAGCAGCTCACCGCCGTCGCCAAGCGCGCGCACGAGCTCGTCGAGGAGCAGTACCGCGTGTGGAATCGCGGACTCAAAAAGGAGCTCCTCGCCGCGGGCGTCGCCCTGCTCACGCCCGACGAAATCGACGCGAAGGACCTGCCCGCCCTCGACGAGCACTTCGAAAAGAACGTCTACCCGGTGCTCACGCCGATCGCGATCGACCCGGCGCACCCGTTCCCGCACGTTCGAAACAAGAGCATCAACGTCGGGATCATCTTCGAGAAGCGGCCCGGCACGGCCGAGCCGTCGTTCGGGCTCGTGCAGGTGCCGGCGACGTTGCCGCGGCTCGTCCGCGTGCCCGTCGAAGGCACGCGCCGCGCGTTCGTTCCGCTCGAGGATCTGATCGTCCGGCACCGCCAGAAGATCTTCCCGCAGCTTCGCATCACCGGTTCCTTCACGTTCCGCGTCACGCGCAACTTCGACATCGAGATCGACGACGAGGAAGCAGAGGATCTGCTGCTGTCCGTGCAGGCGGAGCTCCGGCGGCGCGAGCGCGGCCACGCCGTCCGCCTGGAGGTCAGCGGCTCGGCGCCCGAGGCGTCGATTCAAGCGCTCTGCCGCGAGTTCGAGCTCGACGGGCGGCGCGACGTGTACGTCGTGGACGGTCCCGTCTACCTCGGCGACATGCAGGTGCTCACGTCCGCGGACGATCGGCGCGATCTGCGCGACGAGGCGTTCACGCCGCAATACGTGCCGCCCCTGCGCGACTGCGACGAATTCTGGAGCACCATCGCCGAGCGGGACGTGCTGCTCCATCACCCCTACGAGTCGTTCGAGGCGGTGATGGATTTTCTGTGGCAAGCCGCGGAAGATCCCGGCGTTCTCGCGATCAAGCAGACGCTCTACCGCACCGGCGGCGAATCTCCGCTCGTGCGCGCGCTGCAGCGCGCGGCGGAGCTCGGCAAGCAGGTGACGGCTCTCGTCGAGCTCAAGGCGCGCTTCGACGAAGAGAGCAACATTCAGTGGGCGCGGGCGCTCGAACGCTCGGGCGTCAACGTCATGTACGGCCTCATGGGCTTCAAGACGCACGCCAAGGTGTTGCTCGTCGTGCGCAAGGAGCGCGGCGGGCTCAAGCGCTACGTGCACCTCGCGACCGGCAACTACAACCAGCAGACCGCGCGCATCTACACCGACCTCTCGCTCTTCACGGCGCGCGAAGACATCGCGGAAGACGCGACGGCGTTTTTCAACATGCTGACGGGCTACAGCGCTCCCGCGCGCTGGAATCGCATGATCGTCTCGCCGCTCGGGCTGCACGAGGCGGTGCTCGGCCTGATCGCGCGCGAGACCGAGCACGCGCGAGCAGGCCGCGAGGCGCGCATCGTCGCGAAGATGAACTCGCTCGTCGATGCGGACGTCATCGCGGCGCTCTACGCGGCGTCGCAGGCGGGCGTGACCGTCGATCTGCTCGTGCGCGGCATCTGCTGCTTGCGCCCCGGGGTGCCCGGCGTGAGCGACCGCATCCGCGTGCGCGCCATCGTCGATCGCTTCCTCGAGCATGCGCGCGTGTTCTATTTCCGGAACGGCGGCTCCGAAGAAGTGTACGGCTCGAGCGCGGATTGGATGCCGCGTAACTTCCGGCGGCGGGTCGAGGTCATGTATCCGGTGCTCGACGAGGCGTTGAAGCACCGCGTGATCAACGAGATCCTCGGCTCGGCGTGGCACGACAACGTGAAGGCGTGGTCCCTGCGCCCGGACGGCTCCTACGCGCGCCTCGACGTGCGCGAGTCGAGCGAGCTCGTGCGCAGCCAGCAGCGCTTCATGGAGATCACGCGTGAGCGCGCGCGCGAAACCGAGGCGATCCTCGGGCTCTCGTCGAAGAGCAGCTTGCCGGGCCCGGTGCGGGCGCTCGACAAGCTCCGCCGCCGCGGCAAGAAGCGCAAGCGCCAGCGGCGCGGCGACTGAAGCGCGCGAACGCCGGTCGCAGCCGCCGTTACGGCGCCGACGGCGTGAGGTCCGTGAGCGTGCGCTGGCCGCTCACGACGTTGTTGCCCTCGACCCAGAACAGGTACGAGGCAGCGCAGTTGCCGTCGAGCGTGACCTCGACTTCGAGCGTGCTCCCGGGGTCGGCTTGGAGGGTGAAGCCGTCGAGATCCGTGCTCGTGAGCGCGTCGAGATGCACCGCGTCCGCGCCGTAAGCGCCGGGGACGGTGCTCAAAATGTCGTTCTGTTCGAGACCTTCCGGCGCATAGGATGCGATGGCGCCGTTCACCGGCGTGACGGTGACGACGTAGTTGCACACCGCGCCGCTGCTCGGCGTGTCGCACGCCATGGCGAAACGCCAGGCGCCGTTGCCGAAGTACTCCGCCGTGACGCCGACGTAGCCCGGATCGAGCTCGAGGATTTGCCCCGTGTCGATGCCCTGCTGATCGACGCCGGAGCTGCAGATCGGATAGCTCCCGCTCGGTGGCGGGGAGTAGCCGCCCGGATAGCCGTTGTCGTAGTAACCGTCGTGATAGCCGGAGTCGACCACGCAGCCGCCGAGCGCGAGCGCGAAGACCGACGGAAGCAGGCGACCCACTCTCTGCGATGACAGCATGCTGCGTGACCCGAGCTGACTAACGGTGACCGTGACCGCCACCGCCGCCGAAGTGGCCGCCGCCCCCGAAGTGCCCGCCGCCGCCGAAGCTCCGGCCGCCGCCCCACGACGGAGCGGAGCGGACGGTGCGCGGCGCGCTCATCGGACGCGGCGCGACACTCCCTCGATTGGGTGCGAACTGCGGCGTGGACGGGCGGTAAGTCTGTGCGGGCGAGGGACGGTAGGCCTGCGGCGCCATACCGGACGAACGGTACGCCGGCTGACCGCGCGCCGCGCCGAGGTTCCGTGACATCGGCGTCATCTGCCCGGAGCGGCCGACCATCGAGTTGTAGT
Source organism: Polyangiaceae bacterium (assembly GCA_035499895.1). GTDB lineage: Bacteria > Myxococcota_A > Polyangia > Polyangiales > Polyangiaceae > PMG-095. The sequence continues at coordinate 4,388 of DATJXW010000213.1, forward strand.
TGACCGCGCCTCGAGCGCCCGCGCTCGCGCGGAACGCGCCGTTCGACGCGATGGAGCCGCGGGCCGCGATCGCGTTCGAGGAGACGCGCTCCATCGGCACCGAGCGCGCGGGGATGTGCGCCGCCGCGGGCGTCGGACCGTGGGGCACGGGCGAGGCGACGCGATAACCGGCACCGCCACGCACGCCGACCGCGTAGGGCCGCGTGTAACGGGCCGCATAGCCGACGGCCACGCGATCACGCACGATGTACGAGTGGACGTGATACGAAAACACGTACTCACTCGGGCAAAACACCCAAGGGTAGAGCGGCGCATAGCCGAACCACACGGGGCCGCCGCCGAACCAGACGTAGGCCGGCGGGAGCGGGGCCCAACCGACGTAGCCGTACGAGCCGACGGGCACACGCCAGGTCACCCAAGCGGGCGCGTACTCCATCCCCGGGATCCATGCCCAGCCGCGGCCCGAGATCCACACCCAGCGGCCGTAGTGGAAGGTGACCCAGCCGAACGGGTAGTCGCTCACCCAGACCCAATCATCGTTCTCGTCGAGCGACCAGTGGCCGCCGGTCGAGTACGGCGCGAAATCGGAACCGACCACGCCGCTGCTCGGAACCCAGACGCGGCCGTAGCGCGGGTCGTCGACCCAGCTGCCGTAGGGATCGACGTAGGAATTCCACGCCGTGAGCGCGCGCGGGTCTTGATCCTCGGCGGACGCCACGGGCGCCTGGGGCGCTTGCCCGTTGTCGAGCAACGGGCTCGGGGCGAGCGATTGGGGCGCGCTCGGTTGATTCGGAGCTTGGGGCGCGGCCGGCGTGGCGGGCGCTGGCGCCGGAGTTCCGCTGCCGTCGTCGAACCAGCCGTCGGCGGTTTGTGCGCGCGCAGTCGCCGGCCCGAGCGCGGCGACCAGGGCCGCGGCAACGAAACCGGCGAGAGCACGACGAGCGAACATCACTCTTTGGATCATGAGGCCTCGCTCGCCGCAGAGCAACCACCGGCATGAGAAGAGTGCCATGACATGGATTCGGGACGTTCGAGCCGCGAGTTGTGGCTCATGCGCTCGCTCCTACCGAATATTACCGCACTGGTGGTGGCACTATTCCTCGCTGCGCGCCCTCGCACGGGGAAGCGGCGGAATGCATCAAAACTGCAGCGGTAGTGCGCTTCGCGGTGCACTCCCACTTCACGCGCGCCGCGTCACGGGCGCTCGTAGAGCCACACCACGGGAACTCCGTCGTAGCTGCCCATCGCGACGGGAGCGACGGTGCCGTAGAGCACCCACGTCTCGTATTCGACGCGCCGCATGTGCGGTTCGTGATGATAGAGCGCGAGCTTCGAGAGCGGCAGCGCGAGCGTGCCGGACAAGTCGCTGCGCAAGCGCCCGTCCTCTTTGAGCAGCTCGAAGCTCTGCGCCGCGGTGTCATGGATGTAGATGGTCGCGTGCTCGGGTGCGAGCGCGTCGATCGTGTCGACGAGCGCGCCCGTCGTGTAGCCCCAAAACGTGCGGTTCAGTCCGAGACTCGCGGCGCCGGGCGCGCCGCCGACGAGCGGCGTGTAGAAGGTGAGACCCCACGGGTGCGAGTGAAGCGTCATCGCGAAGGGGCCCGCGAGGAGCGTCGCCGCGAGCCCGCTCGTGACCAGGCGCGGATCGCGCCATTTTTCGGGCAAGAGCTCGGCGACGTGCGAGCGCACGAGCGCAAAACCGCGGCCCGCGACGAGGCACAGAAACGGGTACGCGGTGAGCCAGTGCTTGGTCCCGCCGAAGATCGGCGTGTCGGTGGAGAGCCACGGCGCGTAGCTCGCCCCGAGCCCGACGAGCCACGCCGACTCGTGAACCCAGCGCTCGGCGTCGGCCTCGCGCCGGATCGCGCGCGCGATCTCGAACGCGCCGAGCGCGAAAAGGACGAGCGTGACGAGCGGCACCGTCGCGAGCGTCATCACGGGCGCGTAGAGCCGCGGCATCGGCGGCTTCCAGTACGTGCGCCCGAGAAATTCCATGTTGTAATAGTCGTGCGCGAGGTGGAAATGAAACCACTCGAGCAGGCGCGCTCCGGTGTCGAACCAGAGCCACGGCCAACACAAAAAAAGAACGCACGGACCGATTCCGACGACGCCCAAGAGCGCCCACGGCACGCGCGTCCCGCTGCGCGGTAACCGCCGCCACCGCTCGAAGATCCGCACGCACGCGAGGTGGGCGAGGAGCGCGAACGGGAAGATCCAGGCGTTGTGCTTGGTGTCGAGAAATAAGCCGTAGAGCACGCCCGCCCCGAGCACGGACGCGACGCGCGGGCGCAGGAAGGCGTGCACGTACGCGTAGCTCGTCACGAGCCACATCGACGTGACGGCGACGTCGAAACACGCGAGGTGCGCGTGAAAGAACACGCGCGGCATGAACGCGAAGAGCAGCGCCGACACGACGCCCGCCGCGCGCCCCGCCGTCTCGCGCCCCCAGCAGTAGATCACGCCGACGGCGAGCGCGGCCATGAGCATGCCGGGCAAGCGTAACGCGGTGCCCGACTCGAAAATCGGCCAGCGCTCGTGAAACGAGCGATGCGACAGCGCGAAGAGGAACTTCATCAAGACGGGATGCTCGTGGTTCACCCCGAAGAAGTGATCGACGTTGACGCGCGAAAATGCGGCGAAACCCTGCTCGCGCACGAGCTCGAACCAGAGCTCGAGCACGCGCGCGGCGTAAGCGTAAAAGCCCTCGTCCCGCGTGTAGCCGAGCGAGTGAACGCCGCTCAGGAGGAGCGCGAGGTAGCCGCCGCCGAGGCCGACGGCGATGCGCGCGTCGAGGCGCTCGAGCGGCTTTTGGCCGGTCATTCGAGCGCCTCGAGCGCGAAGCAGAAGTGTCGATCGGGAGCTTCGTCGGGCGCCGACACGCCGAGCTCGACGCCACGGCTCTGTCCGGTGAAGGGCGCGGTCGAGAACGAAAAGCCGTGCCAGCCCGACGCGTCCTCGTGCGTGTAGCTGCCGAGGGGCGCGCCGTCGCTCGCGAGGGCGAGCGTGACCGGAGGCGCGTCACTGTCGCGAAAGAGGAAGTAGGAGAGGCCGCCGAAGCCGCGCAGCGCGGAGCCGAACGGCACGGCGCGGAACGCGAGCGAGAGCACGCCGCCGGGCGGCGGCGCCGCCCAGATGCAGCGCCGCGGCGCGTACGTTTGATCGTCGATGACGGTGACGCCGACGAACGTCCGCTCGGGGTCGGGACACGCGAAGCGCGCGCGGGGAAACGCCACTTCGCCGTGCAGGCCGCCCGCCGTCGGCAGCGCGTGATCCGTGTACGGACAGGGCACGGTGACGCCGCCGCGGGTGAGCGTCACCCGGAGATCGCTCGGGTTGACGTGGTCGAGGAAGCGGAAGCGCACGCGAACCGGCGCTGGATTTTGCAGCCGCCTGAGCGTGAAGCGTCCGACGTGCTCTTCCGACACGACGCGGAAATTCCGCGCGGGCTCGTAGCGCGCGCCGAGCACCGACACTTCGAGCAGGGACGGCATGCTGGCGTCGTCGGCGCGCGCGAGCTCGTCGAGCGGAAACGCCCGGTCGCCGAACGCCTCGCGCGCGAGCGGCTCGGCCCAGGCGGGCGCCACGACGAGCGGCTCGCCGGCGCGCTTGTGCGCGAGCACCGCCGTCTCTAGCGCGCGCCATTCGTCGATGCGGGGCGTGCGCGTCGCGAACCAGACGTGCAAGCCGAGCTCGGCGAGCCCCAAGCCGGGAACCGCGAGCCAAAGGTACCGAAGCTTCCGCACTCGGGCCGCGAGCGTGCCACAAAACGCCGGCGCGCCTCGCAGAGTTCGCCGTCCACTCGCGAGCCGGCACTAGAATCTCGACCGATGAAGGAGCACACGCGCCGCCTGCGGCTCGCCTTCCGCGACCCGGCGTGGGTCGAGCGGCTCGGCTGGCTCCGGAGGTCGCGCTTCGACGACGGCAGCGGACTGCCGCCCGCCCCGCTCGCGGCGGAGCGCGCCGGCGACGCGGTGGCGTGGCTCGCCACGCTGTTCGTCGCGCTCGTCGGAACGTGGGAAATCGCAGGGCCGTTCGCGGCGGGACACTACGCGGCGTCGACGGCGATGGCCGTCGCCGGTGAAAACATGCTGCGCTGGCACGTCGTCGCGCCGGTGCCGGCCTACACGCTGAGCCCGCCGACGGCGGTGGACTTCTACTGCCATCACCCGTTCGGCGTGTTCTGGACGTCGGCGCTCTTCTCGGCGCTGTTCGGGCACCACGATTGGGTTTGCCGTCTCCCGGCCGTGCTCTGCACGACGCTGATGCCGCGGCTGATCTTCGGCGCGTGCCGGGCGCTCTACGGCCCCATCGCGGGCGGGCTCGCCGCGCTCGCCTACGTCGTCGTGCCGATCACGCTCGCCTACGCGAACTACCTCTCGCTCGAGGTCACGACCATGTTCGGCATGGCGCTCGCGACCTACGGCTTCGCGCGCTTCTTTCAGACCGACCGCGCGCGCTTCGGCGTGCTCGGGGTGCTCGGGATGAGCTACGCGGCCGCCTGCGATTGGACGGGGTTCGTGTTCGACGGGCTCGTGCTCGCGGGGCTCTTCGTGCGCGGCTTCGTGCTCGGCGAGCGGTTCGCGCCGCTACGCTTCGAGCCGTTCGCGCGCGTGTGGGCGTGGGCGGTCGTCGCCGT
>DATJXW010000214.1:0-14742 GCA_035499895.1 Polyangiaceae bacterium
CGCGCCGACGACGGCGAGCCCCACGTGGTCTCCGCGCCGGAAGTGCCGGAGCGCGACCGTCGCCGCTTCGTCGAGCGCGAGGTCGAGCGGCGACTGCCCGATGGGACCGGACCAGAGCTCGACGGACGCGTCGACCAAAACCCAGACCACGTCGCGCTCTTCGCGTTCGTTCTCGCGCACGAGGAGCTGCGCGCGCCGCGCCGACGCCTTCCACGCGATGCGCCGGAACGGATCGCCCGGCTGATGCTCGCGGAGCTCGCGCAAGCTGTCGCCTTCGCCCGCGAACGCGCCCGGCCGGCCTTGCACCGCCGTGCGGCGGCTGCGCCCCCCGCGCGCCGAATGCAAGAGCTCGCGGGCCGCGCCCGGCAGCACCTGCACGCCGTACGGGTTCGCGAACGTGAGCGGCACTTCGAAGAGCCCCGGTCCGCCTTCGAGCTCGAGCGAAAGCGCGTGGATCGCGTGCCGGCCGACGCGTTCGCCGCGCACCGTCACCCGAACGAGCAGCCGCGCCCCGCCCGGCACCTCGCCCGCCTTGGGCTCGACCGTGACCGTGAGCTCGGGGGAGTGCGTGGCGCGCAAGGCGTTGAAGCGCGCGGCGCGCGCGTCGCGGTTGCGGAGCTCGGCGACGAGCACGACTTCTTCGCCGCGCGCGACGCGGGCTCGCCGCGCTTCGCCACGCCATGCCATCTCGAAGCCGGCCGCACGAATGCCGGCCACGTCGAGCTGGGTCGCGAGCCGCGCGATCGCGAGCCCGACGAGCAGCGCGCCGCCCGTCGCGGTCGTGGTCGGATCGCGCAGTACCAGGCCGACCGCCATGGCCGCGAGCGCAGTGCCGGCGAGGGCGATGCTGCTCTCCGCGGGGTAGGTCTGCACGAGCCAACGCTACCACGCGATTGACGCGACCTGCTGCTCGGGAGATGACATCCCGGTCGATGCGGGTGCTACCGAACCTTGCGCTCGCGCTCGTGCTGTTCGGGTCGGCGGCGGCCGCCGAGCCCGCAAGACTCACGGAGTTCGAGCGTCAGACGCTCGCGGACTCCGCCGCGAAGCTCCACCTGAGCCCGGCGCTCGATCGCAATCCGGAGGGCAAGCGCATCGAGCGCGTCGACATCGTCGTGCTCGACGTGTTCGACGAGCACGACCCTGTGCCCGACTTCGTCGACGTCTTCCACACCACGACGCGCAAGGTGGTGATCGAAAACGAGCTCTTGTTTCACGAGGGCGAGCGCTATTACGGCGCCCGCGTCGAGGAGTCGGCGCGCAACCTGCGCCAGCTCGATCAAGAGCTTTCGCTCGTCATGATCGTCCCGCTCGCCGGCAGCACGCCGGATCGCGTGCGCGTGCTCGTCATCGTCAAGGACGTCTGGAGCCTCCGGCTCGACAACAACATCAGCCTCGCCGGCAACGGCATTCAGAATCTCGAGCTCACGCCGAGCGAAACGAACCTCGCCGGCTTCCACACGACCGTCTTCGCCGACTTCACCCTGCGTCCCGACACCTACTCGTTCGGCGGCGGCGCCCTGCAGAACCGCATTCTCGGCACCGGCCTCTACGCTCAAGGTCAATACAACGTCGTTTACGGCCGGAGCTCGGGCGCGGTCGAGGGCTCGCGCGGCCAATTCATCTTCGGCGATCCGCTGCGCAACGCGACCCAGCGCTGGGCGTTCGGCACCGGCATCTACTGGGACGACGAGATGGCGCGGCACCTGCTCACGAACGGCCGTACGGCGCCGTACGACGCGCCCTCCACGCCGGAAAACGACGCCATCCCCAACGAATACCGCAGCCGGCGCTACATCGGCGGCTACCAGGCGATCCGTTCCTTCGGCTTGGTCGAAAAGTACGACCTCTACTTCGGGGTCGAAGTCGATCGCCGGAACAACGTGCACACGCCGATCGCGGGCGAGAATCCCGCGGCCGAGCGCGACTTTTTGAACGCCTGGGTGCCGGTGAGCGACACGCGCGCGAGCCCCTTCGTGCAGCTCCGCACGCATGTCGAGCACTACCTTCGCACCTCGTACATGGAGACGCTCGCGCTCGAGGAGGACTTCCGTCTCGGCCCCGAGACGCTCCTCCGCGTCTACCCCGCGAGTAGCAAGCTCGGCTCGTCGCGCGACTTGCTCGGCATCATCGCGGGCGCGTCGATGACCTGGCGGCTCGGCGACGGTCTCGTGCGCGTCGTCGGGCAAAATCGCACCGAGTACGAATTCGAAGGCCGGCACGACGCCGACGCGCTCGCGCAGGCGCGCGTCGCCACGCCGCGCGTCGGCTTCGGGCGCTTCCACTTCGACGCCTTCGTCCGCGATCGCTACGAGAATTACCTGAACCGCTACTTCGAGCTCGGGGGCGACTCGCGCCTCCGCGGCTACCCCTCGCTCGGCTACGCCGACGCGTTTAAAGGCACGCTCGCCGTCGCCCTGAACGCCGAGTTTCGCACCCGCTCACTCGACATCCTGAGTGTTCGCACCGGGCTCGTCGCCTTTTACGACGCGGGCGACGCGACCGACCGCCTGCGCGACGTGCGGCTCCATCAGTCGACGGGGCTCGGCCTGCGCTTCCTGATTCCGGAGCTCGATCGGCTGGTGTTACGCTTCGATTGGGCATTCCCGTTGAACCCGCTGCCCGGCTATCGCACCCTGCCGGGCACGCCGTTCATCGCGTTCGAGCAAGCCATCCCGTTTCCGGCGCTCAGCACGCCGAACGTGATGACGCCCACGCTGAACTGAGTCGCGGGCGTTCGGGGCCGCAGGGCGGCCATGCTAATGAGCGCGCTTCGATGCGAATCCTGGTGACCGGAGCGGCCGGCAAGCTCGGCTCGGAGGTGGTGTCGGCGCTCGCCCGCGCCGGCCACGACGTGCACGCGACGGACCTGCGCTTTCGCGACGATCTCGCCGTCCCGCTCGTGCTCGCGAACCTGCTCGACGAGCACGCGCTCCACCCGCTCGTCGCGGGCTGTGACGCGCTCGTCCACCTCGGCAACCACCCGAATCGCTTCGCCGGACCTTCGCCGCAACGCCTGCTCGCCGAAAACACGAGCATGAACGCGAACGCCTTTTTCGCGGCGCTCGACGCCGGCGTGAAGCACATCGTGTTCGCGAGCTCGGTGCAGGCGATGATTCCGGTCGAATCGCTCGCGGGGCCGCCCTACCGCCTGCCGTACCTGCCGCTCGACGGCCACGCGCCGCCGAACCCCGGCCTCAATCCTTACGCGCTCAGCAAGGAGCTCGCCGAGAACATGCTGCGTGTCGCGGCGCGCGCGAAGCCCGAGCTCTGCGTCACCTCGCTCCGCTACCCGATGCTCATCGGCGATTGGTTTCGCGTTCGACTCGCCGCGAACGGCGGACGCGTCCCCTCCGCACACCTGCACCTCGGTGAGGCGACGGGCCATCTGTCGTTCGAGGACGGCGCGCGCCTCGTCGTCCACGTGCTCGAACGCCCGCGACCGGGCTACCGCCAATACTTCCCGGCCCAGACCGTCGACGTGAAAAACGTCGGTGCGCGGGGCCTCATCGAGCGCTTTTACCCGGACATCGAGCTCCGGCGACCGCTCGCCGCCATCGACCGCCTCGTCGATCTCGGTGAGCTCGAGCAGGACCTCGGCTTCACGCCGACCGAGCGCCTGAGCGTGGAGCTAGCGGAAGGTTAGGGGTTTTTGGGGTTGGGCACGGAGCCGGAACGACCCCTGACCCGATACTGACTGGACGGTCAGACAACTCGCGGCTAATTTCGACATCAATCGTATCGGAAGCAGCCACGGAGCGGCCTCCCGGCGGCTCGGTGGGGAGCAAAACCGCCTTGGACGTGCTCACGGATGTGCTCGAAACGCTGCGCGCTCGCGGGGCTTGCTACGCGCGGCTCGAAGCGAAATCTCCTTTCGGTGTCGCGCTGCCGAGCTCGACGAACGCCGCGTTCCACCTCGTGCTCGAGGGCAGCTGCGTGCTTCGCATGGAGGGCCAGCCGGACCTCGAGCTCTCGGGCGGCGACCTCGTCGCGATCCCGCACGGCTTGTCGCACACGCTCGTCGATCACCCGAGCACGCAGCCGCAGCGACTGAGCGAGCTCCTCGGCCAATGCCGGCACAAGGGTCGCCCCGCGTCGCTCGAGGTCGGCGGCCGCGGCGCGCGCACCACGCTCGTGTGCGGCAAGATCGAGTTCGAAGAGCCGGCCGGTCACCCGCTGCTCGCGGCGCTGCCGACCGTGATTCACCTGCGCGGCGGCTCGGCGAGCCTCGTCGAGTGGCTCGATCCGACGCTGCGCTTCATCGCTTCGGAAGCGGGCTCGACCCGTCCCGGCGCGCAAACCGTCGTGAGCCGACTCGCCGACGTGCTCTTCATCCAGATCGTGCGCGGGCACCTCGCGAGCGCGGCGCCCGAGGCGAGCGGCTGGCTCGGCGCGCTCGGCGACCCGCAGATCGGCGCGGCGCTCGGCTTGATTCACGAGAACCCGGGCAGCGCGTGGACGGTGCAGTCGCTCGCCGAAAGCGCCGGGATGTCGCGCTCGGCGTTCGCGACGCGCTTCAACCGCCTGGTCGGCGAGCCGCCGCTCCACTACCTCACGCGCTGGCGCATGCAGAAGGCGCAACGCTTGCTCCGTGACGGCCGGAGCTCGCTCGCCGACGTCGCAGCGAGCGTCGGCTACGACTCCGAAGCGGCGTTCAGCAAGGCGTTCAAGCGCGCCGTCGGCGCGGCCCCCGGCGCGTACCGACGCCGTGCCCGCGCCGGGCTCGGCGTCGCGGCCTGAGCCCGCGGACACGCACCCCCGAAAGTTACACTCCGGGTCCGGCGCGAACCCCTGCGCTATACTGAGGCTTCGCTTCGACGAGTCCTCATGCCTTTTCTCTCTTCGCTCACCGCGCGCGTCCCGTCGTTCCTCTGGGCCGTTCCCGTCACCGTCGCCTGCACCACCGGCACTCCGCCCGGCACGGGTGACGACACGCTTCCGAGCGGCGGCAGCGCCGGGAGCCCCGCGATGACCGGCGGCGCCGGCCACGCGAACGGCGGCTCGACGGCAGCGGGTGGAACGGGCGGGAGCGGAACGAGCGGCGGGAGCTCCGGAACCGGTCCCAGCGCGGGCGGCAGCGCCGGCACGGCGAGCGCGACCGGCGGCGGCGCGGGAACGTTCGGCGCCGGCGCGGGCGGCACTCAGTCGACGGGCGGCGCCGCGGGCGTGAGCGCCGGCGGTTCGGCGGGAAACGGCACGGCGGGAACCGGCACGGCGAGCGGCGGCGCGACTCAGGCGGGGCAGGGCGGCGGCGCGGGGGCGGCCGCGGGCGCGACCGGTTCGGCGGGGACCGGCAGCGGCGCGGGCGGCGCCGCGGCGACGGGCTTCTTCATGGACGACTTCGAGTCCGGCACGGTCGGCATGCAGCCGCCCGGCTGGGACAACTTCATCGCCTACAACAAGAACGGCATGAATCCGAGCGGAACCACGCTCGCGCTGGTCGACGGGACGCACGTGCACGGCGGCAGCAAAGCCGTGCATTTCCACGGCGATTCGAACCCGGCTCAGCTCGCCAAGGCGCTCATGACCGGCACGAACAAGCTCTACATCCGGGTTTGGGTCTACATGACGCGACAGCTCGGCCAGCAGACGGACATGAGCGCGAACCACGAGTCGTTGATCGTGCTCCGCGGCAAGTCGGGCAGCGCGGACGACGAGATCCGCTTCGGCGAGATCAAGGGGGCCGTCGGCGTGAACGAAGTGCCGAGCGACAACATCTTCCCGGCCGACGACCACTGGCACCTCGCCACCGGCCCGGTGATCCCCGCGAACACCTGGTCCTGCCTCGAAGTCGCCTTTCTCGCGGACAGCTCGCCGAACGGCCTCGAGTCGTGGCTCGGCGGCAACACGCTGCAAGACGTGACCGACCTCACTCACCACATGAACGGCACGCCCGGCGGCTGGGAGAACAACAGCGAGCCGAACGACTGGCTCGCGCAGAAGTTCATGGGCACGCCCGCCGAGATCGTGATCGGCTGGCAGAGCTTCTCGAACGCGGTGAACGACGTGTGGATGGACGATCTCGTGCTGAGCAATGCGCCGATCGGCGGCTGTAACTGAAGCCCGGCGTGCCTCAGCGCGCGACGCGCCGATAGCTCACCTTGCTGATCGCCTCCTCGACGAGGCTCGTCCGCGCGCGCGCGTCGCCTTCGAGCTCCGGGACCAAAATCAAGCGGTGCGAGAGCACGTGGGGCGCGACGGCGCGCACGTCGTCGGGCGTCACGAAGCCGCGGCCGCCGAGCACCGCGGACGCCTTGGCGGCGCGCAAGAGCCCGAGTGACGCGCGCGGCGACGCGCCCAGCACGACGCGCGGATGCTGGCGCGTGAATTGGCTGAGCGCGACCGCGTAGGAAAACACGTCGTCTTCCACGTGCACGCGCGCGGCGATGGATTGGAGCTGGAGCGCGTCCGACGGGCTCAAAACCACGTACGGCGCGGGCGGCGCGACGCCGTGGGCGCGCAGCATCGTCACCTCGTCCTTTTCGGCCGGGTAACCCATGTGCACGCGCACGAGGAAGCGGTCGATCTGCGCCTCCGGCAACGGGTAGGTGCCCTCGAGATCGATCGGGTTTTGCGTCGCGAGGACGAAAAAGGGGTCCGGCAGCTCGAAGCGATCGCCCTCGATCGTGACCTGCCGCTCCTGCATCGCCTCGAGCAGCGCCGACTGCGTCTTCGCGGGCGCGCGGTTGATCTCGTCGGCGAGCACCACGTTCGCGAAGATGGGACCCGCGCGCAGCGAGAAGGAGCCGTCGCGCGGATTCAGCACGTAGGTGCCGGTGATGTCGGCCGGCAAGAGGTCCGGCGTGAACTGAACGCGCCGCACGCTGCAGCCGAGCGTCAGCGCGAACGCCTTCACGAGCGTCGTCTTCGCCACGCCCGGGACGCCCTCGAGCAGCACGTGGCCGCGGGCGAGCAGCGCGAGGAGCATCACGTCGACCGCGCTCGCGTCGCCGATGTACACCCGGCCGACCTCGCGCCTCACGCCTTCCAGGCGCTCGCGCGCCGCTTCGATTTCGTTGACTTGCAGGGCCTGCATCAGGCGCTCCCGAGCTTACGCTGGTCGAGCTCGGCGAGGATCTCCAGCATCTTCTCATGGAGCTTTTCGACGCGGAGGGAGCCGATGCGCAGCTTTCTTCCGGAGCCGAGCTCGGCGATGCCGCGGTCGAGCTCGGCGAGCAGGTCCGAAAGCTCGCGGATCCCCCGCTGATCCAGCACTTCACGCGCCTTCACCTCCTCGAGCAGGCGGGCGGCGCCGGCGCGCGCGTCCGTACCGAGCCGCTCGGCCAGGGCTTCCGCCAGGGCGCTCCTGATTTCGGCGAGGACGAGCGCCCGATCGGTCGCGTGGGCGGCGAGCAGCGCGGCCCGGCCGGCCACGCCGCCCTGCACGGCGAGCGGCGTCGCGAGCGCGTAGCGCGGGACGTAGCGCCGGTAGGCACGCAGCGCGAACTCGAGCGACCACACCAGCGTGACGGCGAGGGCGAACGCCGCGAACACGATCGCGAGCGTCGCCGAGAAGCCGTTTTCGTCCGCCGAGCGGAAGCCGTCGCGGATGCCGCTCGCGAGGTCCGCGAGCTCGCGCAGCGGACCCGACGCGCCGCCGTAGTGCCCGCGCTGGCCGAAGGCGTTGGTCACGATGTAGAGCTTGCCGGGGTGATCGCCGTGCTCGTCGCGGTCCACCAGGTATTCGACGAGGTGCTTCGCGAACGCGCGGTTTCCCGGATAGCGGAGCATCAGGTTGATCACCACCGACGGGTCGCCCATCGCGAACACGCGGCCGCGCTTCTCGATCACGCCGGTCACCGCGAGCGTCGCGTTCGGCTCGCCGATCGCCGGAATTTCGAGCACCGCGGTGAGCTTCTCGTGCGTGAGCGCGGTCGGATGATTGGTCACGATGCGATCGACGTCGCGCATCGTCGGGTGCCGGCTTTGCTCTTGTCCCGCGACCTCTTGGAGGACGGGCAGCGCGATCGGCAGGTTGTTGTTGCCGCGCAGCACCTGCGCCGGCCGGAGCGGCGCCTCCACCCGCTGAATGTGGTAGCGCGCGAGAAAGCTCGGCGCGCGACCGCGGTCGTCGAGGAGCGCGAGCCGGCCGCCGGCCGCGAGAAAAGCGCCCATTTCCTCGGTGTCGATGTCCACCTCGGGGTGGAGGGCGAGCACGCCGTCGACGGCTTCGAGCTTGCCGTAGTCGAGCGTTCCGACGATCTCGACCCGCCCCCGACCGAGCACGCCGCGCGCGATGTCGAGGAGCTCGCTCGTTCCCTCCCACTCTTGATCGTTCACCTCGAAAGCGGCTCGGCTCGCCCGGGCAACGAGAAAGCACAGCGAGAAAACCAGGCAAAATGCAGCCGCGAGCGCGCGCTCGGGCGGCCTTCCCAACGCAACGCGTCGCCGGGGGGATAACCTTTTGTCCACGCGAGCCGTAGTATGGAGCGAGAACCCCCGGCCCATGGGCGGATTCTGGTTTTGACGAAACCCCGAGCTTGACCAGGCGTCTACCCTGGCTAGATTAGTTAGAGCGGCACGTAACGGGCCGCAGATCAAGGCAAGAAGGCATGCTGCCCCCCTTCATCATCGACCAGATCCGGCGACGGGAAGAGGAAGAGAGCCGTAAGCACGAGCTCGAACAGCCGCGCCTCGAGCTGCCGGAGGACGCGTATCCGCCCCCGCGCGAGCGACGTCCCTCCGAAGATCGGCCCGAGGATGACGTTCCGCGCGGCGTCGTGATCCTCGAGCTCTGAAAAGAGCTTCGAGCGCTCTCCGCGCGCGATCGAAACCGAACGAAGCGGTTGCCCATGCGGGGTCGAGCTTCTACGCTCCGCCGCCCGCATGGCAGCGCGCGCGTGTCTCGGCTTCGCCTTTCTCCTCGCCGGATGTTTTCCCTCCGGTGCGGGCGTCGACCCGCCGAGCGATCGCACGGTGTACTTCCCGGTGGGCCTCGCGCTCGACCCCGACGCCCGTCACCTCTACATCGCGAATAGCGATTTCGATCTCCAGTACAACGCCGGGACGCTCGAAAACTGGGACCTCGACGCGCTGCGCGCCCGCTTGCCGGTGAGCTGCACGACGGACGCGGACTGCAACGGCGAGATTTGCGACGTCGCTTCGGCCCCGGCGCACAACCCCGTGCCGAGCGGCTGGTGCGTGGCGAACGTCGGCACGGCGGACGCGCCCCAAGCGGGCACGCCGTGTCCGTATTCGCGCGAGCTCAGCGCGCCGGAGCGGCAGCTCTATCCGGGGCGTTGCGCGTCGATCAACCCGCAGAGCACGAGCGGCGGCGCGCCCATTCACCTGAACAGCGTCCGCATCGGCGCCTTCGCGACCGACCTGATTTACCGCGCGCGCCCCACGCCGGACGCAGCGGGCCACACGGGGCGGCTGTTCGTGCCGGTACGCGGCGACGCCACGCTCCACTGGATCGACGTCACGTCCGTGGAGGACGACGGCAGCCCGAGCCCGCGGCTCGATTGCGGGCAGGACGAACCCGGCACCGACGGCGCGTGCGCCGCCGATCACCGGCGCGGTAACGACCCGGGCGCCGAGAACACGCGCGGGCTCACGATGCTGCCCGAGCCGTTCGGCATCGACGCGAACGACTCGGGCGAGTGGGTCATGGTCACGAACCAGGCGTCGTTCGCGACCGGCATCTTCCAGAATCTGTGGGGGTCGGGGAACGGCTTCGACAACGGGCCGTCCTATCAGTACACGGTGGCCGGGCTGCCCGGGGAGCCGATGGGCGTCGTCTCGGTGCCGCGCTCCCGCGCCGCCGTCGCGCTCGGTCAGCCGGATCTGCCGGAGTTTCTCGTGAGCCTCCGCGGCTCGGCGGAGCTCGAGCTCCTGCGCGTTTACCCCGACGCCGCTTCGAATCCGCCGCGACCCTACGCGAAGGCGCCGGACTCGACCGTCATCCTCACGAACGCGAACGGCACCGATTCGCGCGGCATGGCGCTCGACGCGAGCGAACGGGCCGCGCAAGAGAGCGCGTGCGCGACCCGCAACGGCGTGAGCGACGAGTGCGCGAACTCGAAGACGAACTGTCCGGCCGACGACGATCCGGCGTACGCGGCTTACGTGACGTGCGTTCAGAACGCCGCCGCCGCGCCGCTCGGCGTCTACGTCACGAACCGCGAGCCGGCGAGCCTGCTCGTCGGCCAAACGCGTGAGGTCATCGCGGACCTCGCGGCGTACGACGTGCCGACCTTCCAGACGTCGGTGCCGCTCGACCTCGGCCCGGCGCGCGTCGTCACCGGCGACATCACGAACACCGCCGGCGAGCGCGAACCGCGAGCCTTCGCCCTGAGCTTCGACTCGCGGCGCGTGCTCATTTACGACATCGCGCGCACACAGATCGAAGGCGAAATCATCACCGGACGCGGCCCGCAGGCGATTGCCATCGACGGCGCGCACGCTCTCGCTTACGTCGCGCACTTCATCGACTCCTACATCGGTGTGGTCGACCTCGATCAGCGCCACACCGCGACCTACGGCGCGATGATCGCGATGATCGAGCGTCCGGCGGCGCCCCGAGCTTCCAAGTGACCATGCGGCGTTTCGTTTCGATCCTCCTCGCTTTGCTGTTCGTTCTCGCGTGCGGCGTCGCGCTCGACGGCTGCAATCAGCAATCCGTCACGGCGACGCTGCGCTCGCTCCAGTCGAGCACGAACGTCACGTTCGTGTGCCAGGGCCACACGACCACCGGGTTCGACCAGGGGATGGAGCTCAGCGAGTGCCCCGACTACAACACGCCGCAGACGCGCACGATGCTCGCCGTCGTGACGCAGCCTTCGACGAACGAGCTTGCCATCGTCGATCTCGCGTACCAGAAGGTGGTCGACGTGAACCCGGGCATTCCCGGCTACACGTTTTTGCGGCTGCCGAGTCGCCCGGGCTACATCACGACCACGCCCGGCGGCGTCGCGAGCTTCGTCGGCCTCACGTCGCCGAACAAGTTCGGCATCTCCGCGATCCCGAGCACCTGCCTCGGCGTGTCGCGGCCGGGCCAGCACGAGCGCGATCTCACGACGTTCCCCGCCTGCACGCTGCCGGTCGCGCCGGGCGACATCACCGTCGTCGTCGAGCCGCCGGCAGCGGACGGCACCGTCGCCGAGACGTGCGCCGATCCGACGACGCCGGAAGATCCCGCGCCGCCCGCCGCCGACGACGCCCGGGATTGCCCCGCGAACCTGACGACCGAAAAGGGCCCGCCGGGTCGCCGCAAGCTCGTGGTCGCGCTGCCCGACATGGGCGAGCTCGCGGTGATCGACGCGCAGTCGCTGCTCGATCGGCAGCCCGGGAGCTTCGATCCGTGCGCCATCGAGGAGCTGCTCGAGCTCAACTCGGCGCCCGACTCGAGTGGACAGGCGCAGGTCCTTCCGGCCGATTTGCAGTCGAAATCCTGCGTCATCAAGCGGCCGCCGCCCGTCCCCGTGCCGGCGAACGCGCGCTCGCGTCCGAGCCGGATCGCGACGACCGACAACAAGCTCTACGTCGGTGATCTCGGCGTGCCGGCGGTCCACGTGGTGGACACGACGTCCGTGTGCCGCATGTCCGAGCTCGCGCCGCTCCTGCCGATGTCGTTCCTCACGCCGACGCGCATGGTCACGACCTCGCGCGTGGCGGTGAGCCCGGTCACGCCCGCGGGCAAGCAGTACGTGTACGCGGTCGATCCGGACGATCAACCGGCGAGCGTCATGGCGTTCGACGTGAGCCCGGGCGTCACCGATCGGACGCCGATCGTGCGCGAGGGCTCGTCGCGCCAGCCCGACGAGATCCCGGACCGCATCACCTTCGCGGCGCCGGTGCAGGACATCGACTTCGCCCTCCGCGATCTGCCCTACGAGGATCCGGTGACGGGCGTCGCCGCGTCGGGCGTGCGCTGCGATCCGAATCCGGACGCGCCGACCGACCCGGCGAGCCCGGGCGTTCAATACCGGACGAGCGGCGACTACACGCAGGGCGCGCGCCCGGCGCTCTTGCGCGGCCTGTTCGGGCTCGTGATGCTCACGAACGGACAGATCGAAGTCATCGACATCGACGACTTCGACGCGCCTTGCCGCCGTAACTACAAGACGAACCCGAGCGCCACCGAAGACTTTCGCGGCTGCAAGGGCGACACGATCCCGTACGCGTACCTCACGACCTCCGCCGGTAGCGAGGACACACAAGGGGAGGGCGAGATCAACGGCGACCGCACGGTTTCGAACGAAGTGAGCTGCAACATGGTGGAGCCGCATCGGCCGCGCGCGGGGGCTTTCGGCCTGTCGCTGCCGGCGCTCGGCATCGGCGCTCCGACCCTCAGGTCGCTGCCGCAGTTCACGGTGCCGCTCTCGGTGACGAACCTCTTGCCGCACGATCAGCCGAAGCTCCTCGCCGTTCCGTTCGCGGATCCGAGCGGTCCGCAGCCGCCCGAGGTGTACGTCGGCACGACGCTCTACCAGCAGGGCAACTCGAGCGCTCCGCTGCGCGTCGATCCGAACGACGGGGACGACGACAACAGCTCCATCGTCCTGCCGCTGGTCGAGCCGCGCTCCTATCCGGCGAGCGAGCACGTCGATCTCGTCTACGAGGGCCGCGTCATGGGCGACAAGCCGAGCGGCTTCCTCGACGACAGCACGGGGACGACGCTCGTCACGGACCAAACGGCGTTCTTCTGCGACAACGGCGTCTACGACGTCGACGCGATGAAGGACTACGCGCAAACCGAGCTCGGCATCAGCGACGATACCGCGGCGGAAGCCTTCGCCGAAGCGCACGCCGACTACGTCCAGGTGACGGGCGACTTCCCCGACATCATCGACTCGTACTGGAGCCAGAACGCGGCGAACGTCACGCGCGGCTATTGCATCGCGAAGTTCGGCGAACCGGTCAGCAACGGCGCGACCGATCTCCAGGCGACCCGCGATCTGTCGATCGTGAACGCGTTCCAGGATCACCTGGAAGTGACTCCGCGCGTGCCGCTCGATTTCGATCCGACCGACTGCGACGGATCGAAGCCGCCGCCGGCCGATCCGACGATGAAGCCGTATTGCCCGCCGACGATCGACGACTTCACGAACTGCTTCCCCGCCGGCATGCAGTACACGGTGCGCGGTTCGCGTCAGTGGGTCGTCGGGAGCAGCAATCCGGCGCCCACGCACGACATCATCGCCGACCCCGCGCAGAGCTACAAATGCGTGCGCGACTGCGATCCGCGGCGCCAGCACTTCCGCAGCCGCGTGTTCGAAATCGGCCGCAGCGCGAAGTGCGTCGGCGCGAAGAACTGCGACCAAATCGCTGCGGTCGGCTTGGCCGACACCATCGACGGCCCGTGCAGCTACGATCCCACCGACCAGACGGGGCGCACCCACGGCGTCACGCTCGACGTGCCGGCCTCGGCCTGCATCTTCGAGAACCTGACCGCGCGCTTCGCCGTCTACCGCGGGCTCCAGCCGAGCGTGCGCGACATGAAGTTCACGTGGGACACGACCGGCGGCTTCTACCCGCTCGCGGCGCCGCTCTCGGCCGTGTCGACCGCGACGTTGCCGCAGACGGTGCGCTACATCTCGGAGTACCAGTCGATCGCCGTGATCGACGCGTCGAGTCTCGGCGTCTCGCTCCTGAGCCTCGACACGCTCCGGATCGAGGATCCCTGGCCGGTGTACTGACGGAGCGGCGCGCGTGAACGCGAAGGCGACGCCGGTGATGCAGCAGCACGCGGCGGCCAAGCGCGCGCACCCCGACGCCATCGTCTTCTTCCGGCTCGGCGATTTCTACGAAATGTTCGGCGAGGACGCGCTGCTCGGCGCGCGCCTGCTCGATCTGACGCTCACGAGCCGCAATCGCGGCAAACCCGACGAAATCCCGATGGCGGGCGTGCCGCACCACGCGGCGGCCGGCTACGTCGCGAAGCTGCTCGAGCTCGGCCACAAAGTCGCGCTCTGCGAGCAGCTCGCCGACCCGTCGAAGGTGAAGGGCATCGTGCCGCGCGAAGTCGTGCGCGTCATCACGCCCGGGCTCGTCACGGACCGCGAACAACTCGAAGCCGGCGTGAACAACTACCTCGCGGCCGTCGAGCTCACGCGCGGCGCGGCCGGCCTCGCGCTGCTCGACCTTTCGACCGGGGAGCTCGCTGCCGCCGAGCTCGCCGACGCGCCGCTCCTCATCGCCGAAATCGGCCGCGCCCACGCGCGCGAGGTGCTGCTCGGCGCCGCGCCCGAAGTCGAAACCGAGACGCTCGGCTCCCTCAAATCCGCGCTCGCACAGCTCGGCCGGCTCGCCCTGCGCGACGACGCGCCGATCGCGGAAAACGAGCTCGCTCTCGCGCTCGGCGAGCTCGCGGGCGACGCCGAGACGGTGCCGCGCGCCGCCCGCCTCGCGGTCGCGCGGGTGCTCCGGTTCGCGCGCGCCTGCAGCCCCGGGACGCCGCTCCCGGTGCGGCGCATCGCGCGCTGGGATCCGACGGCGACGCTCGTCATCGATCCGACCGCGCAGGGGCACCTCGAGCTCGTCGAGAGCCCGGCGGGTCGCGCGGCGTCGCTGCTCGGCGTCATCGACCGCACCGTGACGCCGCCCGGCGCGCGCCTGCTCCGCCGGCGCGTGCTCGCCCCGCTCGCCGACGTGGCGCGGATCCGCCGCCGGCTCGATCAAGTCGAGCTTTTCGTGCAAAACCCGCGTCTCCGTGCCGAGCTCCGCGCGGCGCTCGGCGAGGTCGGCGACCTCGAGCGCCTCGCCATGCGCGCCGCGCTCGGTGAGGCGACGCCGCGCGAG
>DATJXW010000215.1:0-7190 GCA_035499895.1 Polyangiaceae bacterium
AAGGGCGCCGCGCCCGCGGGCGCGGCGGCGCCGGCAGCGAGTCCGGCTCCCGCGGATCTCGCGGCGACACGCGTCGATCCGAGCCGCGTCCCGGTGCCAGGCCCCGATTCACCGAGTCGCGGGCCGTCGAACGCGCCCGTCACGATTCAAGTCTGGAGCGACTTCGAGTGCCCCTTCTGCGCGGCCGCGGCGCCGGTGCTGCGGGAGCTCGAAGCCGAATTCGGCGGTTCGGTGCGCGTCGTGTTTCGCAACCTACCGCTGCCGATGCACCCGCACGCCGCGCTCGCGGCCGTGACCGGGCTCGAGGTGTACGCCGAGCGCGGCGGCGCCGCGTTTTGGCGCTTTCACGACGCCGCGTTCGCGGCCCAACGCCGCGGACTCGACGAGAACGTGCTCGAAGCGCTCGCGCGCGACGAAGGCGTCGACCCGAAGCGCTACCACGACGCCCTCGCGTCCCACACGCTCGAAGCGAGCGTGAATGCCGACATCGCCGCGGCCGACGCCGCCGGCATCAACGGCACGCCCGCCTTCTTCGTGAACTCGTATTTCACGGTCGGCGTGCTGCCGTACCCGGACATGCGCGCGATCGTCGTGCAGGCTCTCAAAGAAGCCGGCCACTGAAGCGCGCGGGCGCGTTCACTGCGACCGCGTTCACTGCGAGCGTGCCGTCACGGCGCGCGTCGTGTCGGCGAGCAAGCCGTCCTTCTTGAGGCACGGGTAGGTCGCAAGGTGCTCCTTGAAGAACTTGAGGTACGGTAAGCTCTGCTTGTCCCCGTCCGTCTCGACCTGGGGCAAGAGCGCCCGCACTTCTTTGCACGAGCGGGCGCGGCGCATCGCCACGGCGAGCTTGAGCGCGGGTGAAGCCGCGGCGTCGAACGCGGGGGTCCCGAGCCAACTCTCCGCGCGGCGCTGAGCGGCGCTGCCGCGCGGAGCGAAGACCGCGAGATCGTGCACGATGCTCGCGCCCTTGTCGCCCATCGGGCCTTCGAGGAGCTCGAACGCGGCGTCCGACGTCTGCTTGTCCTGTGCGGCCTGAAAGAGCGCCGTCGCCATCCGCGCGTCGTTCTTCGCGATCGGATCTTCCTTGAGGGCGGCCTTCACGGCGTCGATCACGCCGGGGTCGTCCTTCGCGTCGGCGCGCTCCTTCACCTGCGCGAGGAGCGGCTCGAGCCCGACCTGAACCGGCGCCGGGCTCGGAGCCGTCGCCGCGCTCGCCGAAGCGCTCGCCGTCGTCTCGGCGGACGCCGTGGCGCCGGCGCTCGGAGCCGGCGTCTCGGAGCGCGTGCCGGCGACCCGTTGGTGCGAGCCGCGGAGCGACCCGGCGAGCCCCACGAGCGCGAGCAGGAACACCGCCGCCGCGACCCCGAGCACGACCTTCGCCACCGCCCGCGACGAAACACGCTCGAGCGGCTTCTTCAGGCCCGGCGGCAGATTCTTCCGCATCCCGTCGATCGCGACGACACCGCGCTCGAACGCCGCGAGCGCTTCGACGCGCACGGGCTCGAGCTTCGCGAGGTTCGGCCGCACGAGCGCGCGCGCGTCGGCGACACGCGACGAAAGCCAGCCGAGCGCCCCGCCGCCCGCTTGGCGCGGCGAGCGTCGGAGCGGTCGCTTGAGGAGCTCGTCGATCTCGCGCACGACGTCTTCGGCGTGCTGCGGGCGCTCCGCGGCGGACTTCTTGAGCAGGCGCCCGACGAGCGACTCGAGCTCGTCGGGAAAGCCGAGACCGGGCGCGCGATCTTCGAGGCGCGGCGCCGGCTCGCCGAGATGCATCCCGACGAGGTTCACCTGCGACGTGGACGTGAACGGCCGCACGCCGGTGAGCATTTCGTACAGGATGACGCCGAGCGAATAGAGATCGGCGCGACCGTCCGACGGCTGTCCGAGCGCCTGCTCCGGCGGGATGTACTCGGGCGTTCCGAACACGGTGCCGATGCGCGTGAGCACGCCCGGCCCCGTGCCGTTCCCCTCGCCGATGGGCACCTTGGCGACGCCGAAATCGAGCACCTTCACGAAGTCCGGATCGCCGTTGCGCTCGACGAGCATCACGTTTTCGGGCTTGAGATCCCGATGGACGATCGAGAGCGCGTGAGCCGCGCCGAGCGCGGAAGCGATCTGGCGCGCGATGCCGAGCGCGCGCCGCACCGGAATCGGCCCCGCCGCAATCACGTCGCGGAGGCAACGCCCTTCGACGAGCTCGAGCGCGATGAAGACGGAATCGTCCTCGAGCTTGCCGAAGTCGGTCGCCGTCGCGATGTTCGCGTGATCCACGTTCGCGGCCGCCATCGCTTCACGCTCGAAACGCGTGACGATCTCGGGCACGACCGAGAGCTCGCGATGAAGCACCTTGAGCGCGAGCCGCTTGTGCATCGCGACGTGCTCCACGGCGTACACTTTGCCCATTCCGCCCTCGCCGATCAGTGCGTCGACGCGGTAACGGCCAGAGACGACCGTCCCGATGCGCGGATCGGGCGGGAGCTGGTATTCCACGGAGGCTAGCGAACGAACGTTGGTCGCGTGAGGTCGCTCAGAACGGGTTGTCGCTCGAGGACGGACTCTTGGGCTTCGGCGCCGGGGCGGGCTTCGGCTCGGCGGGTGCTTTCGGTTCCGCCGCGGGCTTCGGCTCGGCGGGCGGCTTCGCTTCGGTCGGTGCGGCGGTGGGTTTCGGCTCGGGCGCCGCGGTCGCGGTGGGCTTCGGCTCCGGAGCGGCGATCGGCTTCGGTTCGGCGGGCGCGGCGACGGTCGGCTCTTTCGGAGCGGCCTCGCTCGGCTCGCTCGGCGTCGCGGGCGCGGTCGGCGCGACCGGTTGCGCGACGGGCCGCGCCGTCTTCACGGGCACGGGCGCCTTCGGCTTCTTTGCTTCGACGGTCGGCTTCGGCTCGGGCTCCGGCGTCTTCACCGCGAGAGGCGGCGTTTCGCTCGCCGCGGGCGCGGCACTCGCGGCTTCGGGCGCCGAGGCGGAAGCGGCGGGCGCCATCGTGTCGGTCGCGGCGCTCGGAGCCGCGGTCATCGCGGGCGCCGAATTCGAAACGGTGGGGACGACCGTCGATTCGGTGGGCGGCGCCGGCGGCGCCGGCTGTTCGTCCTTGCGCGTGAGGAGCACGATGCCGCCGACCACCGCGACGAGCACGAGCGCGATGACGGCGATGCGGCCGCCTCCACCTTCGGCGGCGGCGGGCTGCGCGGCGACGGGAGCGCGCCGTGCGGCGGCGTTCGCCGGCGGACGCACCGAAGCGGGCCGCGCCGTCGAAACGGGCTTGGCCGTCTTCGTCGTCGCCGCGAGCTTCGACGAGACGGGCGGCTTGCTGACCGCGGGTTTCGCGCTCTCGGCCTCGGCCTTCTTGCTCTCGGGGGGCGCGTCGCTCGCGGGCTTTTCGGCCGCGGGTTTGTCGCTCGCCTTCGCCTCGGGCGGCGGCGCGGAAGCGCTCGCACCGGGCTCGGTCGACTTCGGGCGCGGCGGGTCGTAGACGGGCGGCGGCGGGTGCGACGAGCCGCCGGCGGCGGGCGACGTTCCGACCTCGTCGAGCGAGCCCCCGGCTTCGCGGAGCGCGTCCTGCAGGAGCTCCGCGGCTTGTTTCATCACCGTGCGATCTTCGGGCGGCGGCTGCTCGGGCGGACCCTCGCTCGCAGGGAAGAATCCTTGCGACGACGCCTCCTCCTTCTTCGCTTCTTCTCTTTCTTTTTCTTTCGCGGCTTCGGCGAGCGCGCCGAGCCCAATCATGGTCGCCTTGCGCGGCTTCGGCGCCACGGGCGCGTCCCCGGCAGGCGGGGCGCCCGACGTTCCGGTCGCCTCCCCGGTTCCCTTGTCGAACGCGCTCACCGCGCCGCCGCTCTTCGCGACGAGCTGATCGATCACCGAGCGCGACGCGTCGTCGATCTTGATGAACTTCACGCCCATGCCGGCGGGGGCACCGTCGTGCTGCTCGCCCGACTCGCGCTTCCACACCACGCGGCCGACGCCCTGCATGACGCGCTGGTCGCCCGCAATCCGCACCTCGATCTTGAGCAGCGTCCCCGGGGGAAACGGCGAGACCGTCTTGATGAACATCCCGCCCCGACTCACGTCGTGTGAGTGGTGCTCGATGAACTCGTCCAAGGTCGCGCTCTTGTAACGAACCGTGACCGTGAGCACCTTGGCACGCGGATCTTTTCGGGTTTCCTGGGCCATCGTAGGGTAACGATCATCCTAGCGGACCCCGCCCTAGCAGCCTAGGATCCGGCGTCGCGGGGGATTTGCGCTGTTTTAGGCACTTATTGTTCCGTTACCATCGGAATTGGGTCAATGACTCAGGCTCGCGTCGATCACTTTCGTTCCTTCGCGCGCTTTCCTTCGACGGCGCCGCTCTGGGTCTCGCCGCTCGGCGCGACCTACGAGCAGCCGGTGCGGCTCATCGACGTGGGGCTCGGCGGGCTGTGCTTCGAAATTGCGGAGCGCTTCGAGCCGGGCGCGCGCCTGCGTCTCGAGCTCGAGCTACCGGGCCTCTGGGATCGGCTGACTTTACACGGCGAGGTCGCGTGGGTGCGCGCGAACGAGGACGGCACCTCGCGCACCGGCGTGCGCTTCGCGCGGCCGACGGGTAAAGCGCTGCGCATTCTCGCCGAGAACATCGGCTGAGAGCGACGCGCGCGCCGTTCACGGCGGGGGCAAACCGCGGAGCACGCGGTCGTGGTACGCAAGCATCTCGAGCGCGCCCGGACCGCGATTGAACGCGTAGTCGTGCGGGCCGGTCACGACGAGCCAATCGTGCGGCACCTTCGCGTAACGGAGGTCCGCGTGAATCGCCGTCAGCGCGCTCAGGTAGTAGTCGGAGCTGCTCGTGAGCAAACGCAAGCGGAGCTTCGGGTTCTTCGCGAGCGCGAGGAGCGCGTGCGAGGCGATGTCGTCGGCGTTCTCGGGTTCGAGCGCGGCTTGCAGGCTCGCGACGGCACCGAACGCTTCGGGCCGCAAGAGCCCGACCGTGAGCGCGGCGCGCCCGCCGAGACTCACTCCGTCGATGCCGGTGGCGGCGGCGGTGCCGAGCACGGGCGTTTCCGCGTCGAGCTTCGGCAAGAGCGTTTCGACGATGAATTTCGCGAGCGCGGGCGCTTGCGAAAACGGGTCGTCGCCGGAGAGCATGTCCGGCAGGTACGGACAGGCGACCACGAGTCCGCGATACGGCTCTTGGGCGAGCGCGTGATTGAGCGCGGTGAGGCGCGGCTCTTCCACGAAGCCTTCGAAGTCGTCGGGGACGAGCGGCGGGTGCGAGAGCCGCGTGACGGCGCGGCCGAGCGCGTAGTCGTCGACCCAACCGCGCGCGCCGCGCTCGGGCCCCTTCAGCGTTTCACCGCGGCCGTGAAACGCGACGAGCAGCGGGAATTTTTGGCCGGGGGCGCGCTCCGGAAGGACGACGACGACGTTCACGCGACCGATGATGGAGTTCGGGAAGCTCCAGGTTTTTTCTTCGGCGGGGAGACGACCGGTCGCAGCGCTCGCGGAGGCGGACGGCGAAGGAGGCTGGAACGGCATGGGCTTTGGATCTTCACGGCGCGTGCAAGCGACCGCCGCCAACAAAAAAAAGAAAGAACGACGCGCGGCAGTCTCGAGCCAGGGAGGCACGGCTCGCCGAGCCGTAGCGCGAGCGGCGGAGGCGGGCGTTCGGCGCCGGGCAGCGTCAGAAGGCGTCTTTGGCGGCACGGACGGCTCCGAGCACGGCGGCGGGAGCGCGCTCGGGGCCGAGGCGCTCCGCCACGTGCGCGATGATTTCCGCCGAGTCGCAGCGCATGAACGGATTGGTCGCGCGCTCTTCGGAGAGCGTCGAGGGCACCGTCGGCGCGCCCCGCTCGCGGAGCGCGGCGACGCGAGCGGCTTTGGCGGTGACGGCCGCGTTGCCGGGCTCGACGTGCGCGGCGAAGCGGAGGTTACTCGCGGTGTATTCGTGCCCGCAGTACACGAGCGTTTCGGGCGGCAGGGCGGCAAGCTTCACGTTGAGCGACTCGTTCATCATCGCGGGCGTGCCCTCGAAGAGCCGGCCGCAGCCGCCGGCGAAGAGCGTGTCGCCCGTGAACACGGCGCCGTGCCCGTAGTAAGCGACGGCGCCGAGCGTGTGGCCCGGCACGAGCAGGCAACGGAAGGTGAGCCCTTCGACCGTGACGGTGTCGCCGTCACCGACGGCGCGTGTTTGCCCAGGAATGCGGCCGCGATCGTGCGCGGAGCCGAACACCTCGATGCCCGGGTAGCGCAACGCGAGCTCTTCGTTGCCGAGGACGTGGTCGGGGTGATGGTGCGTGGAAAGGATGGCGCCGAGCGGGACGCCAAGTTTTTGCAACGCCGCGAGGACCGGGGCGGCCTCGCTCGCGTCCACGACGACGGCGCGCGCGCTGCCGGGAGCGCGGAGAACGTACGCGTAGTTGTCCTTGAGGCACGGAACGACGGTGACTTCCACGGGAGCGGAGTTTACCACCGACCCCACTTGCCGCCCGGCGCTAGCCGGCTTTCGATGGAGGGATGCCGAAGATGAAGTGGACGAAGCCGTCGGCCGAGACGATCGCGTACTTCGAGCGCATCGCACCGGGCCCGCCCATCGAGGCGCGGCGCATGTTCGGCATGCCGGCGCGCTTCCTGAACGGCCACATGTTGGTCGGCGTCTTCGGCGACACCTTCATGCTCCACCTTTCGGCGGCCGATCGCGACGAGTGCATTCGCGCCGGCGCCAAGCCCTTCGCCCCGATGGGACGTGAGGCAAAAGCGTACGTCGACGTGAAGCCGGGGCTCTTCGAGGATCGAGCGCTCAAAGAGTGGATTGTGCGCGGCATGCGCTACCTCGGCAGCCTGCCGCCCAAATTGAAGGCGAAGACGGGCCCGTCGAGCTCGAAGCGCGGCGGCGCCGTCGAGCGCGCGGCGTCGAGCTCGAAGCGCGACGGTGCCGCCGAGCGCGGCGTCGCGAGCTCCAAGCGAAGCGCCCCCAAGTCCGCCGCGCCCGCCGCGCCGAAGGCAACCAAGGCGCCCGCGGCGCGCACGGAGGCAAAAGTGGCGAAAGCCCCCGCAGCGCGCGCGGCAAAAAAGCCGGCAACACGGCCGGCGGCGCCGGCGCGCGGGGCGGCGAAGCCGCCCAAACCGGCACGCGCCGCGGCAAAGCCGAAGCGAAAGCCGCCGGCCGGCGCGCGACTCTTGCGGGACTCGGGCGAGCGTGCGAAGAAGCCGAGTCCGAAAA
>DATJXW010000216.1:0-19263 GCA_035499895.1 Polyangiaceae bacterium
CGTCGCTCTCCGCCCACGTCGCGGCCGTGCGCCGTGTTGCGCGACGGACGTCGCTCCCCGCCGAAGTCACGGCCGTGCGCTCCGTCACGCGACGGGCGTCGCTCTCCGCCGAAGTCGCGGCCGTGCGCCGTGCCGTGCGCCGGGTTGCGCGCCGGACGTCGCTCCCCGCCGAAGTCACGGCCGTGCGCCGGGTTGCGCGCCGGACGTCGCTCCCCGCCGAAGTCGCGAGTGTGCCCTCCGTCACGCGACGGAAGTCGCTCCCCGCCGAAGTCGCGGCCGTGCGCCGTGTCGCGCGACGGCCGTCGCTCCGCGCCAAAGTCGCGGCCGTGCTGCGCGTCGCGCGAGGGGCGTCGCTCCGCGCCGAAGTCGCGAGTGTGCCCTCCGTCACGCGACGGGCGTCGCTCCCCGCCGAAGTCGCGGCCGTGCGCCGCCTCGCGCGGGGGGCGCGGCCGATCGTTGAGTTCGCGCCCGCGGCCGGCCGGCGCGCGCGGCTTGCGCAGCGTGACGCGACCGCCGCGCGCGTCCGCGAGCGGGTCTGCGGCGTGGATGCGGCGCGGCACGCCGTACTCCTGCTTCATGGTGCGAAGCTCGTCGAGGGTGAGCCTCCGCCATTCACCCGGGCGGAGCCCCTCGGCCGTGATCCCGGCGTGGGCCACGCGCGCGAGCCGCATCACCGGCATGCCCGCATGCTCGCCGAGCCGCCGCACCTGACGATTACGTCCCTCGCCGAGCTTCACGCTGAGCCAGCTCTTGCCGTCTTCGACGCGGAGCAGGTTCACCTCCGCCGGCTGCGTGGCGCGCCCGTCGATCACGATGCGCTCCCGCAAGCGCTCGAGCGCCTTCTCGTCGACGACTCCGCTCACCTTCGCGACGTACTCCTTCTTCGCGTGATGCCGCGGGTGCATGAGGTGACTCGCGAGCTCGCCGTCGTTCGTGCAGATGAGCGCGCCGCTCGTGTGGAAATCGAGCCGTCCGACCGGCACCACGCGGGCGCCCACGTCCTTCAGGTACTCGGCGACGGTCGGCCGCCCCTCGGGATCCTTCAACGTGCAGACGACGCCACGCGGCTTGTGCAGCACGATGTACACGAGCGGCTCCGCCACGACCAAGCGCCCGTCGACCTCGACGCGCGCACGCGTCCCTACCCTCACGCCGAGCTCGCTCACGATGCGACCGTCGACGCGCACGCGACCGGCCGTGATGAGCGCCTCGGCCGCGCGCCGCGACGCGACACCCGCGCGCGCGAGGACTTTCTGGAGCCTCTCTTCGGGCAACGCTCTTACTCGTTCGGGCGGCGCGCTACTCGCGCCGGCGCGCACTCACCCGGGCGTCGGTGACTCCGCCGTCGAGCGCCTGTTCTTTCTTCGCCTTCTCTTCGGCGGCGGCTTTCTGTTCCGCGGCCTCGTCGTCGCGCCGCTCTTTGTCGTTGAGCTCGCGCAACGTGATCTCGTCGCGGTCCCAGCGATCGACGCGCCCGTCGCCGTCGAGGTCCACGCCCTCGCGCTCGAGCTTGCCGTCGTCGTAGATCTCCCACGTGTCGACCTTGCCGTCGTGGTTCGTGTCGCGCTGCACGCGGCTGAGCTTGCCGTTCATGTAAACGCGCGTTTCGTCGGGGGTTCCGCGCTGGGTGTGGTCGATCTCGACCTTCACGATCTTGCCGCGCGCGAACGTGACCCAGGTGTCGATTTTCCCGTCGTAGTCGGTGTCCGCGGTCTCCTTCAACGGCTCGCCGCGCTCGTTGTACGTGCGGACCACGTCCTTCACGCCGTCGAGGTTCGTGTCCACCTCGCGGCAGATGAGCACGCGGCGGCGCTCTTCGCCTTCACCCATCAGCGCGTAAACGCGACGGATGTTCTGCGCGACCGAGCCGGGCCCCGCCGTCTCCTGCACCTCGCGATCGGCGCGGCCCTTGAAGTCGCAGCGTGAGGCGTCTTCGCCGGCGAGCCCGCGCGGGTGCCCTTCGCGTTGCGTCGCGGCCTGCGGTGGCGGACCCTCCTGCGCGCCGCCGCCGCACGCGAAGCCGAGTCCACCGGCGCCTCCGGCGAGCGCGACGATCGCGAGCGCTCGATCCCAGGACGAACCGCGCGATACTCGGCTCACTTGGCCCCCGGCTTGGCTGACGCGGGTGCGGCGGGCGCGGGTGCCGCGGCGGGCGCCGACGACGGCGCCGGAGCCTCGGCGGGCTGGCTTTCGACCTCGGTCGGAACCGCCGTGGGTTCCTGGAAGTCAGGACCCTTTGCCTGTTGGTAGTACTGACGCTCGGGCGGCACGTAGCCCGTCTCCTTGCAGTAATCGATGGTCGTTCCGGGGTCGGGCTTGCCGTCTTGATTCGCGTCGGTGTGGATCAGCGGGCAGCCGGGCTTCGGGTACTCCCACCACTGATCGACGATGGCGTCGGCATCGGAGTCACGCTCGGAACGCGCGAGCACGCCGTTCTGATACGTGTCCCAGGTGTCGAGACGATTGGCGAGCAGCGTCGCGCGCTCGCTCTTCACCGGCACGCCCGCGCGGTACTCGATGATCTCGTCGATCGCCCCGTCGTGATCGAAGTCGTACTCGCGACGACGAACCTGCCCGGCTCCGTCGTAGTACGTGTAAACGTCCACGCGTCCGTCGAGGTTCAGATCGGCGGCTTGACACACCGGGATCCCGTTCTTCTTGACGATGATGATCTCGGCCTTGCCGTCACCGTTCGCGTCGAGCCGCTCGGCGCTCGGCGAGCTCGTGTCGCACGGCTCGTGAATCACGCGCGTGTCGCGGGCGCCGCTCGCATCCGCGGCGGTCTTCGCCGCGGGCTCCGAGTTACAGCCGAAGCATAAAATCGCCAGGGAGCCGATCTCGAGCCACGTCCCGTTCCCGCGCCGACGCATGCGGCATCTCTACCCCGCTTACGTCGCGGATTCCAGGGGGGCAGAGTGGCCCAAAAACACGGCGAACGACTGAGCAGGCCTGCTACCGTTTCTTACAAGATACTGTATTTATTGGTGATTATTGCCAAACACCGGGACGTACTGCATTGACAATGCACGTATGGGAATCTAGTGTAACGGCTCGTAATTCGAGCCGGCCCGTCGATGTCCCGGAAGAAGATCTCAACGACCATCTACATCACGCCCGAGCAGAATGAGCTGCTCCACCTGCTGCATTCGCGGACCAAGGTGCCGGTGGCCGTGTACATCCGGGAAGGCATCGATCTCGTGCTGAAGAAGTACGAAGACTCGCTGCCGGGCCAGCGCACGTTGGAAGCCGCCGCCGCGAACCCGGCCGCGAGTCGTACTTCCAAGAAATAAGAGAGCTCTGGTGCTATCCACGGGCGCCCCGCCGAGCGGGGTGCCGACGCCTCATGCCGACCGATCCGAGCCGCATCCGGAATTTTTCGATCATCGCTCACGTCGATCACGGAAAATCCACGCTCGCCGATCGCATCCTCGACGTGACGGGCGCGATCACCGAGCGCGAGAAGGTGAGTCAGTTCCTCGACAAGCTCGAGCTCGAACGCGAACGCGGCATCACCATCAAGGCCCAGTCGGTGAGGCTTCGCTACCGCGCGAGCGACGGCAAGGACTACCAGCTTCAGCTGATCGACACGCCCGGCCACGTCGATTTCAATTACGAAGTCTCGAGCAGCCTGCGCGCGTGCGAAGGCGCGCTCCTCGTCGTCGACGCGACGCAGGGCGTGCAGGCTCAGACGGTCGCCAACGCGTATTTGGCCATCTCGAACTCGCTCGAGGTGATCCCCGTCCTGAACAAGGTCGATCTGCCGTCGGCCGACGTCGATCACGCGGCCGAGCAGATCGAGGAAGTGATCGGCATCGACTGCTCCGGGGCGCTCTTCGCGAGCGGCAAGACGGGCGAAGGCGTGCGCGAGGTGCTCGACGCCGTCGTCGCGCGCATTCCGCCGCCGAAGGGTGACGCGAACGCACCGCTCCGCGCGCTCCTCTTCGACAGCTGGTACGACAGCTACCGCGGCGCGGTCGTGATGCTGCGCGTGATGGAGGGGACGCTCAAAAAGGGCGAGAAGATCAAATTCATGGCGACCGGCAGCGTGTACGAGGTCACCGAGATCGGTGCCTTCACGCCGCACGCGACGGCGCTCGAAGAGCTCGGCCCGGGCGAGGTCGGCTTCGTCGCCTGCAACGTGAAGAGCACCGAGGACACGAAGACCGGCGACACCGTGACCCACGCGCAGCGTCCGGCCGCCGAACCCCTGCCGGGCTTCCGCGAGGTGAAGCCGATGGTGTTCGCGGGCGTCTACCCGACGGACTCGGCCGAGTACGAAAACCTGCGCGACGCGCTCGCCAAGCTCCACCTGAACGACGCCTCCTTCCAGTTCGAGCCCGACACCTCGGACGCCCTCGGCTTCGGCTTCCGTTGCGGCTTTTTGGGCCTCCTCCACATGGAGATCATCCAGGAGCGGCTCGAGCGCGAGTACAACCTCGATCTCATCACGACGGCGCCGAGCGTGGTTTACATCGCGCACAAGAAGGACGGCGAGGTCGTGCGCGTCGACAATCCGTCGAAGATGCCGAGCGTCGGCGATCTCGAGTCGATCGAAGAGCCGATCCTGAAGCTCACCGTGCACGTGCCGGCCGAACACGTCGGAGCCGTCGTCTCGCTGTGTGAAGAGCGGCGCGGCGTGCAGCTCGGCATCCACTACGCGACGAAGGACCACGTCGTCGTGACGTACGAGATGCCGCTCGCCGAGGTGATTCTCGATTTTCACGACAAGCTGAAGAGCGTGTCGCGCGGTTACGCCAGCATGGACTACGAAATCACCGGCTACAAAGCCGACGATCTCGTGAAGCTCGACATGCTCTTGAACGGCGAGCCGCTCGACGCGCTCAGCATCATCGTGCACCGCGCGACGGCGTACGCGCGCGGTCGAGCGCTCGCGGCCAAGCTGAAGGAACTCGTGCCGCGGCAGCAGTACGAGGTCGCGATTCAAGCCGCTATCGGTTCCAAGGTGATCAGCCGCGAGACCGTGCGGGCCATGCGCAAGGACGTGACCGCCAAGTGCTACGGCGGCGACATCAGCCGCAAGCGAAAGCTCCTCGAGAAACAGAAAGAGGGCAAGAAGCGCATGAAGGCCGTCGGCAGCGTGGAAGTGCCGCAGGAGGCATTTCTCGCGATCCTGAAGCTCGAGGGCTGAAGCCGAGCGCGACGACGGCGCAGTAGATGGGTGAGCAGTGCGGCCGAGTGCGCTAAGGTCGGACCCATGGCGTCGAATCGAGCGCAACGGCTCGCCCAGCTGAACGCAAATGTGCCCGCCTGGGGCGCGGTCACCCACGTCGAGACGGCCCCGTTCGGGAATCGGCTGAAGATCGAGCGCTTCCGGCTGAAAAACGGGCTCGAAATCCTCGCGTGCGAGGATCGCTCGGCGCCGGTCGTCGCGTATCACACCTGGTTCCGCGTCGGCTCACGCCACGAGCGCGTCGGGAAGACGGGCCTCGCTCACCTCTTCGAGCACCTCATGTTCAACGAAGTCGAGGGCCGCGCTTCGGGGGAGTTCGATCGCCTGCTCGAAGAAGCGGGCGCCGAGAGCAACGCGTCCACCTGGCTCGATTGGACGCAGTACAACATCGCGATCCCGAAGGACAAGCTCGGCCTGGTGATCGGGCTAGAAGCCGAACGCATGTCGAAGCTCGTCCTGCGCGAACCTCAGGTGACGAGCGAGAAGGAGGTCGTCGCCAACGAGCGGCGCTTCCGCGTGGACGACGACGTCGAGGGCGCCGTGAGCGAGCTCTTGTGGGCGACGGCCTTCGACAAGCACGCCTACCGCTGGCCGACGATCGGGTGGATGGCGGACATCGAGGGCTTCACCACGGGCGACTGCGCCGATTTTTATCGAACCTATTACGCGCCGAACAACGCCACGGTCATCGTCGTGGGCGACTACGCGGAGAGCGCCCTGCTCGAAAAGCTCGCGCACGCGTACGGCGCCATCGCCCCGAGCATGCTTCCGGTCGAGGACTACCAAGCGGAACCCCCGCAAACGGCGGAACGGCGCCGCGAAGTGAAGAAGCCGACTCCGACCGAGAAGCTCGCGATCGGCTATCACGCGCCCGCCCTCGGGGATTTCGACCACCTCGGACTCTCGCTCCTCGTCGACGTGCTCTTCGGCGGGCGCGCGAGCCGCATGCACCAGTCGCTCGTCCGCAAGCAGGAGCTCGCCGCCGACGTGCGGGCTTCGGTCGGTCCCTTTCGCGACCCGGGCCTCTTCGAGATCTTCGCGTCCGCGCGCGAGGGACACCACGCGGAAGAGCTGCTCGCGGCGATCGACCGCGAGCTCTTGCGTGCCCGCGAGGAGCCCGTGACGGAAGAGGAAATCGAGCGGGCCCGCGCGCGCACCGAGCTCGGCCTCATCGCGGGCCTCGAGACGGCGGAAGGAAAAGCCTCGACCATCGGCTTCTACGAAACGGTGCTCGGGCGTCCGGCGGCGGCGTTCGAGCGACTCGACGCGGTGAGGCGCCTCGGACCGAGCGATCTCTTGCGGGCGGCACGCCGCTACTTCGCCGACAGCGCGCGGAGCATCGTGCTCGTGCGCGCCGAGCTCGCCGGCAGCGCGCAGAAGGCGGCCGAATGAGTCAGCCGAACGCCGTCGTGAGCCCCGCTCCGAACCTGCTCGTCGAAACGAGCCACGACCTGCCGCTCGTCTCGGTCACGGTCGCTCTGCGCATGGGCGCGCTCGAGGATCCGCCGGAGGGCGAAGGTTCGGTGCGGCTGCTCGGGCGGCTGATGCGCCGCAGCGCGGGCGGCCGCAGCGCCGAACAAAACGACGCCCTCGTCGAGGGCATCGGCGCGGCGCTCGGCGCCGACGTGACGCAGAGCACCGTCTCGTTCCAGGGCAGCGTGATCACGCGCTCGCTCGACCGTTTCGGCGAGTTTTTGGTCGACGCGCTGGCGCGCCCGGCGTTGCCCGAAGACGAGCTCATGCGGCTCAAGCGCGAGACGCTCGCCGAGCTCACCGAGACGCTCGACGACGATCGCAGCCTCGCGCGGCGCTGGTTCCGAAAGCGGCTGTTCGCCGGGCACCCGTACGGACGCTCCGCCGCGGGCACGAAGGCGGGCGTGGAGCACGCGACGATCGACACGCTGCGCGGGCTCTACCGCCGCCTCGTCGTTCCGGAGAATTTGGTGATCGCGCTCGCCGGGGACGTGACGACCGAGCGCGCGGAGCGTTTCGCGTCGGAGCTCGCAGCGGCGCTCAAGCCCGGAGCCGCGCTCGCCGATCGCACGCCGGAGCCGAGCATGCGCCCGGGCCGGCACCTCGTGCTCGTCGACAAACCCGAGCGCACCCAAACCCAGATCATCGTGGGCGGCCTCGGCAGCCATCCCTCCGACCCGGATCACTTCGCGCTCTCCGTCGCCAACACGGCCTTCGGCGGGACCTTCACGGCGCGGCTGATGCAGGAAGTGCGGGTGAAGCGCGGCTGGTCCTACGGCGCCTATTCGAGCCTGCCCTACGACCGGCGCCGCCAAGCGTTCAGCATGTGGACGTTTCCGAAAGCCGCGGACGCCGCCGCTTGCCTCGCCCTCGAGCTCGACATGCTCGAGAAGTTGCGCGCGAAAGGTCTCACGAAGAGCGAGCTCGCCTGGTCGAAACGTTACCTCGTGCGCTCGCACGCGTTCGCCGTCGATACGGCCGCCAAGCGCGTCGGGCTCAAGCTCGACACCGCGCTCTACGATCTCCCGCCCGGCTACTACGAGAACTACACCGAGACGTTGCGCGCGGTGACGCTCGAGCAGGCGAACGGCGCGCTTCGCGAACGCTTGTCCGACGAAAACCTCCTCGTCACGCTGGTCGGGACGGAGAGCGTCGTCGGGGACGGCGTGCGCGCGGCGATTCAGCGGCTCGCGGGCAGCGAAGTCGTGCGCTACGACGCCGAGTGAGCTCGCTCGCCCGGCTCAGGCACGCGCGTCCTCGGCCGTGAGCCCGAGTTTCTCGACGAGCTCGTGCGCGAGTTCCGCGGCCTCGCGCGCGAGCGCCGTTTCGACGGCTTCGAGCGAAGGGCCGTCGGTCGCCTCGCCGCGCAAATCGACGTAGAGCTTGAGCTTCGGCTCGGTGCCGCTCGGCCGCAGCAGCACGCGCCCGCCCGCGAGCTCGAACTCGACGAGCGGCGCGCTCGAGAGCCACGCCGGACGTTCCGCCGAGCCCCGACGGTAGTCGCGAACCTGCTCGATCGCTCGCCCGCCGAGGCTCGTGAACGACGCCGCCGCGGCCCGATCGAGCACGCCGCGCGTCGCCTCCGTCACGGGACGTCCGCTCACCGCGACGTTGTGCTGCGCGCTCGCCCAGACCCCGAACTCTCGAGCGAGCGCGTGCAGGCGATCCAACACGCTTCGTCCCTCGCGCCGGCAGCGCGCCGCGAGATCCGCGAACGCCACCGCGGCGGCGATGCCGTCCTTGTCGCGCACCGCGGGCGTGAGCGAATAACCGAGCGCTTCTTCGCAGGCGTAGGCGAAATGTCCGGCGCCCCGCCGCTCGAGTGCGAGCGCCGCCGTCCACAGCCATTTGAAGCCGGTGAGCGTCCGCTCCACCCGCGCGCCGCGTGAACGCGCGATGGCCTCGACGAGCGGCGTCGTCACGACGCTCGTCGTCACGATCGGAAGCGCGTGCGGCGGCGTGCCGGCCGCGACCGGCGGCACCCTCGCGTCGGCGAAGAGCGCGGCGAGTTGGTTGCCGCTCAAGCGCAGCCAGCGTCCGCTCGGCGTCGGGACCGCGACCGCCAGCCGATCGGCGTCCGGATCGTTGGCGATGAGGACGTCGGCCTGTTCCTTCTCCGCAAAGCGGAGCGCGAGCTCGAGCGTCTCCGGCTCTTCGGGATTCGGGAAGGGCGTCGTCGGAAACGCGCCGTCCGGCTCCGCTTGCTCCGGCACGACTCGCACGTGGGTGTAGCCGGCGCGCTCGAGCGCGCGGCGCGCGAAACGCCAGCCGACGCCGTGAAGCGGCGTGTACGCGATGCGGAGCGCTCCGCCTTCGCGCGGACCGAGGCTCGCGAGCGCTTCGGTGAGGTAGCGCTCGAACCACGCGTTCACGTCGAGCGGCTCGAGCTCGCTCCGCCACGGCGCCGGAGCCGCGGCGTTTTCGGCGAAATCCACGCGGGGCACGCTCGCCGCGGGGCCGGCCGCTTCGATGGCGCGTTCGATCGCCGCGTCGTGCGGAGCCGTGAGCTGCACGGCGTCGTCGAGGTAGAGCTTGTAGCCGTTGTCGTCGCGCGGGTTGTGGCTCGCCGTGATGACGACGCCGGCCGTCGCCGCGAGCGCGCGCGTCGCGTAAGCGACGAGCGGCGTCGGCACGGGGTCCGGGAAGTACCGCACGGGGATCCTGGCCGCGGCGAGCACGCCGCACACGTCCGTCGCGAAGCGCTCACTCGAGCTCCGCGCGTCCCGTCCGACCACCACCGGCAACGAGCGGGCCCCGCCCCCGCGCGCGCTCAGAAATGCGGCGAGCCCTCGCGTCGTCCGGATCACGGTCGCGCGGTTCATGCGCGCGCTGCCCGCGCCGACTCGTCCGCGGAGCCCCGCCGTGCCGAAGACGAGCGGCGGCGTCATGCGTGCCCGCACTTCGTCGAGCGCGCCGGCCGCGAGCAGGTCGCGAAGCTCCGCCTGCGTCTCCGGATCCGGATCGCCCTCGATCCACGCGTTCGTGAGCGCCCTGAGGGCCTCGTCGTCCATGCTCGGGGTCGCGCGACCCTACTCCGAAATTAGCCCGATTTCTGCGTCTTCGCGAGGCGCTCGGCGAGCGACGTGTCGTAGTCGCCGGCGCGAAATTCCGGCGTTTGGAGCACGGCGCGCAAAAAATCGCGGTTCGTTTGGCGCGGGCCGCGGGCACCGACGAGCTCGACGTCCGTCGCCGCGAGAGCCGCGTCGAGGCGCGCGATCGCTTCCGCCCGGGTCCCGCCGTGACCGATGATTTTGGCGATCAACGGATCGTAGTGCGGCGTGACCTCGCCGCCCTCGACGTAGCCCGCGTCGATGCGCACGCCCGGCAAGCCCTCCGGCAAACGAAACCGGACGAGCTTGCCCGGCTGCGGGACGAAACCCATGCTCGGATTTTCGGCGTAGAGCCGCGCCTCGACCGCGTGGCCTCGCGGCTCGGCCCCCTGCACGGCGGGCGCGAGACGCTCCCCCGCGGCGATCGCGAGCTGCTCCGCGACGATATCGACGCCCGTCACGAGCTCGGTCACGGGATGCTCGACCTGAATGCGCGCGTTCACTTCGAGGAAGTAAAAGTCGCCGCGCGAGTCCGCGACGAGCTCGATGGTGCCCGCGCCCGTATACTCGACCGCGGCCACGAGCTCGAGCGCGCGCGCCGTGAGCTCGGCGCGGCGTGCCTTGCCCTCCGCACCCGCGAGAAACGCGGCGGGCGAAGGGCTCTCCTCGATGATTTTCTGATAGCGCCGCTGCACGCTGCACTCGCGCTCTCCGAGAATCACCGCGGTCCCGTGCGCGTCGCGCAGGACCTGGAGCTCGATGTGCCGCGGCCGCTCGAGGTAGCGCTCGAGGTACACCCGCGCGTCGAGAAACGCGGCGCGACCGCGCTCGGAGCACGACTTGGCGGCGCGTTCGAGCTCGGAAGCGTCGCGCGCGATCTGCATGCCGATGCCGCCGCCCCCGCCCGCCGCTTTGACCAACACCGGAAAACCGATGCGCTCGGCCTCGAGACGGAGTCGCTCGGCGTCCGCGGGATCGACCGGTCCGTCGCTGCCGGGGGGCGGCAGGAGCCCCACCGCGCGAGCGCTCTGACGCGCGCGGATCTTGTCTCCGACGAGCCGCATCGCCTCCGGCGACGGGCCGACGAAGGTTGCCCCCGCGGCCGTGACCGCGCTCGCGAACTCGGCGTTCTCGCTGAGCAAGCCGTAACCCGGATGGACGGCGTCCGCGCCCGTGTCGGCGAGCGCCGCGAGCAACGCCGGCACGTTCAGATAGCTCTCCTTCACGGGCGCGGGTCCGATCCGAACGGCTTCGTCCGCGAGCGCGACGTGCGGCGAGCCGACGTCGGCGTCCGAAAACACCGCCACCGTGCGCAGGCCGAGACGCTCGGCGGTGCGGAGCACGCGACACGCGATCTCCCCGCGGTTCGCGACGAGAAGCTTCTTGAACGGCAGTGTCATGGGGGCGAGAGGTTACGCGATGGGCGCTCGGTTGCGGCCGAGCTCGATGAGACCCGGCGCGAGCGCGAGCTGCCCGCAGGCGGCCGACACCTCGTCACCGCGCCGCGCGCGCACGAAGCACGAGTAGCCGTAGCCCGCCACGCGCGCCTGAAACGCGTCCACCCGCTCGGGCGGCGAGGCGCTGAAGCCGGAGCCCTCGACGGGATTCATCGGGATGAGATTCACCTTCACGGGCAGGCCGCCGAGCACGCGCACGAGCCGATCGGCGTGGGCGTCCGTGTCGTTCACGCCGTCGATGAGCGTGTACTCGATGGTGATGCGGCGGCGCCGCGGTAGCGGGTAACTCTTGAGCGCGGCGATGAGCTCGTTCAAGGGATAGCGCTTGTTCATCGGGACGATGCGATCGCGCGTCGCGTCGTCGGGGGCGTGGAGCGACACGGCGAGTCCGACCTTGCCGCCGAAATCCGCGCCGAGCTTCTTCAGGCCCGGCACGAGACCGACCGTCGATACGGTGATGCGCCGCGGGCTCATGCCCGTGCCTTCGGGGTGCGTGAGCAGGCGAAGCGCGCGCGCCGTCTCGTCGTAGTGGTGGAGCGGCTCCCCCATGCCCATGAAGACGAGGTTCGTGAGGTCCTCGTTTTCGTCGAGAAAGCGGCGCGCGATGATGACCTGACTCACGATCTCGTCGGCGCCGAGCCCGCGGCCGAGCCCGGCGCGCCCGCTCGCGCAAAACACGCAGCCCATGGCGCAGCCGAACTGAGTCGAAACGCAGAGCGTCACCCGCGTCCGCTCGGACGGCGCGCCGAGACCCATCTCGTCCTCGTCGTCGCTCGCGGCGGCGAGGTCCGCGTCGCCGGAGAGCGGGGTCATCGGGATCAAGACGCACTCGATGCGACCGCCGCCCTGCATTCCGAGCACGAGCTTGCGGGTGCCGTCCTTCGCGCGGTGCACATCGACGACCTCGAACGGCGACGCGAGACCGTCCGCCGCGAGGCGCTCGCGGAGCCCGAGCGGCAGGTCCGTCATCTTCGCCGGGTCGAGCTCGCCGCGGCGATGGATCCAGCGAAAGATCTGCGTAGCGCGGTACTTCGGCTCGCCGAGAGCCGCGAGCGCGGCCGTCCACTCCTCGGGCAGCCGCCCGGCGGGGCGCACGTCGCTCATCGCTCTTCCGCCTTCGCCTCTTCCCAATAGGAGTCGAGCACCTCGAGCGGCGGCCCCGGGAGCGGCTTGCCGTCGGGTCCGCGCCCGAAGCCGCCGTGGCGCTCCTTCACCCGCTCCTCCACGTGGCCGAAACGCCGCGCGAAGCGATCCGCCGTGCCCCGCAGCGCGATCTCCGCGTCGATCCCGTGATGGCGCGCGAGGTTCACGAGGGCGAAGAGCACGTCGCCGAGCTCCGCTTCCATGTGCGCCTTGTCGCCCGACGCGATCGCGTGATCGAGCTCCGCGAGCTCTTCCGCCACCTTCTGGCGCGAACCGCGGCCGTCCGGCCAATCGAAGCCGACCCGGCTCACCTTCTCGCTCATGCGCTGGGCGCGCTGGAGCGCGGGCAGCGAGCGCGGCACGCCGGCGAGCACCGGCCGGTCCTTCTTCTCCTCGGCCTTGATGCGCTCCCAGTTCTTGAGCACCTCTTCGGAGCCCTCGACCGTCGTGTCGCCGAAGACGTGCGGATGGCGGCGCACGAGCTTTTCGACGATGGCGTGCACGACGTCGTCCGGACCGAAGCGTCCCTCGCGCCGCGCGAGCTCACCCAGGAAGACGACCTGCAGCGCGAGGTCGCCGAGCTCCTCGCGCAGGCCGTCGAAATCCCGAGCGTCGATGGCGTCGATGACCTCACACGCCTCTTCGAGCACGTAGCGGCGAATCGAGGCGTAATCCTGCTCGCGATCCCAGGGACAGCCGTCCTCCGCGAGGAGGCGGCGCATCAGCGTGACGAGCGACGGATAGGTCGCGCCCTGCTGCTCGGCGAGCGGAGGCGACTCGGGGATCGGAAAAGGGCGGCCCATGGAGCCGGCTTCGTAGCACCGCTTCCCGCATGAAACGAGGCCAGTCGGGCGGCGTGTTAGGCTAGCTTTGCTCGATGGCGGTGCTCCTCGAAGAACGGCACGGGGCGGTCGCGCTCTTGCGCTTGAACCGGCCGGAAGCACTGAACGCGCTCGATCGGGCGCTCGTGACGGCGCTCGGCGACGCGCTCGAACGCACCACGGCCGATCCCGCGGTGCGCGTCGTCGTGCTCGCGGGCGAGGGCGGCGCCTTTTGCTCGGGTGCGGACCTCAAGGAAGCACTCAAGGAATTGGACGGCGGCGTTTCGCTCGCCGAGCGCCTCGCCGCCTTCCAGCGCAACGTGCGTCTCGTCGTGAACGCCCCGCAGCCCGTGATTGCCGCGGTCGACGGCGCCGCGGTCGGCTTCGGCGCGGACCTCGCGCTCGCCTGCGATCTGCGGCTCTTGAGCGAACGCGCGTATTTCGAGGAAAAGTTCGTCGGCATCGGCCTGATGCCGGACGGCGGCGGCACCTTTCACTTGCCGCGGCTCGTCGGTCTCGGCCGCGCGCTCGAGCTCTTGTTGCTCGGCGAGCGCGTCACGGCCCCACGCGCCGTCGAGCTCGGACTCGGGTTGCGCGTGGTGCCGCCGAGCGAGCTCATCGAACAGACGCTCGCTCTCGCGGCGCGGCTCGCGGAGGGCCCGCCGCTCGCCCTCGCGAAGATCAAGCACGCCGCCCGGCAAAGCCTCGTCGGCACGCTCGACGACGCGCTCGAGCGCGAGGCACGAGGACAATCGGAGCTGCTCGCAAGCGCCGATTTGCGCGAGGGGATCCTCGCCTTCAAAGAGAAGCGCAAGCCGCGCTTCGGCGGTCGCTGAGCCGCGCGGCGTTCAGGACCCGAGACAACCGAAGTCGATCGAGACCTTGACCGAGGGGTCGCCCTCCACGGCGCTGCACGTCGTCGGACAAAGCTCGATTTTCGTGTGATCCGCGCTGTAATAAAAGCCCTCGTCCGACCCGCAGTCGGACGCGGACGCGCGGTTCGTGAGCGGTACGCGCGCGCCGCTCCCGGGCACGTACGACACCTTCGTCTGCTCGAAATCGACGATGCCGTGCGTCGGACTCGGCACGTCGTATTCGCACGACGCCTGAGCGCTCTCGATCACGCCTTCGGCGATCTTGTCGAAGATGTCGTTGAAGTTCGAGTTGTAACAAGACGGGTAGCGCAAGCCGCCCGTCAAGATGCTGAGGTACTGGTAACCGAGACCGGGCTCCGAGCTGTCCTGGAGCGCCGTGCCGCGCGTGCCCTGGCAAGTCGTCTGGACGGTGCCGTCGCCCTTGCAGCAGCGCGTCTCGACCGGGTCGCTCGGCGTGAGCGGCGTCGGGTTCGTCACCGCATTGCCGGCGAACCCGACGATGCTGTACCAGACGTAATTGCGGTCGCCGTCCGCCGTCTCGAACTCCGCGGGGTCGAGGGCGCGCAGCGCCGTATCGAACTGCGCGGCCCACGTCTGTTCGCTCGTCCCCGACAGCAGGGTCGAGCAGCCGAGCGTCGGATCGGTGGTCGGGCTGTCGTCGGTGATGCCGATGAAGACTTTGTAGGCCTCTTTGCGCACGAAAGCGCTCCAGCCGTTCGGCGCGACCGGCGTGAAGTTCGTCCGCGCGTGCGGGTACGGATCGGAGTGCGTGTACGCGTCCATCAGCCGGCACCAGAGGTCGTTCGAACCGATGTCGGTGCTGTGCTGGTAAAACTTCGGCGGATTGTTCGCGAGCGGCGGCGTGGTGTCGTTCGCGCCCGTCGGACACGTGAGCGTGCTGAGCGGCGCGCCGATGCAAATCGAATACGCCGAATCGGAAGCCGTGCCGCCGTCGAAGTTCTGCTTGAAGACGTTGCCGTAGCGAGAAACGAGGATCACGCGGTAATCGATCTGACTCGCGTCGAGGATCGCCGCGAAGTCCTCGTTGATGCGGGCCTGCACCTGCTGGATCTCGCCTGCCATGCTCTCGGAGTTGTCGATGGCGACGATCACGTCCATCGGCCGCTTGCGAAGCGTGGCTTCGCCGGTCTCGCTCGCGCAGGCCCCGCCCTGCCCGCCCGACGGCGGATCGTAAGTGAACGTGATGTCGGGCAAGCCCGCGGCGCTGAAATCGTCGCCGGACCCGCCCTCGCTCTGGCCGCCCTGTGACGAGCCGCCGTTCGCGCCGCCTTTGCCGCCCGTTCCGCCTTTGGCACCCGCGCCCGCGGAGCCTCCGGTGACGCTGATGGTCCCGCCGCTGCCGTCATTCGCCGTGCCACCGGTCGCGCTGCCGCCGGTGCCGTTCATGCCGGCGCCCGCAGACCCGCCCGTG
Organism: Polyangiaceae bacterium; assembly: GCA_035499895.1. Taxonomy (GTDB): domain Bacteria; phylum Myxococcota_A; class Polyangia; order Polyangiales; family Polyangiaceae; genus PMG-095. The sequence continues at coordinate 15,443 of DATJXW010000216.1, forward strand.
ATCGCGTTCGGCGGCTGCGTCGAGGTGATGTCGGCCGTGCCGGAACAGGCGTAAACGACGGACAGCGCGAGCGCGCCCGCGAACCCCTGACCGTAGAGCTTGCGCGTCGTCATCAGCGCACCACCCGGATCGTCGGACAACCGAGCTGAATGCGTACTTCGCCCTCGGGGTCCGCCTGGACGCGATCGCACGCGGCGCCGCAGAGCTCGATCTTGCTGCCGTCCGCGCTGTATTGCCAGCCGTTCGCCGCGTCGCAGCTCGTGGAGTCGTCGAGCCCGATCGTCTCCGGCTTGCCGCCGCCCGGCTTGAACGTGACGTTCACTTTGCTGCGATCGACGCCGCCGCCGTCCGGGTTCGTCGGCACGTCGTAGTCGCACGCGAGCACCTTGCTGCGGCTGATCTTCTGCAGGGCGTCGTTCAGATCCTTCGCGAAGTCCGTGCTCGTCGTCATGTCGAAGTGACAGTCCCCCACGTCGGGCGCGCTGCCCGAATGGTCGCAATCCGGGCTCGTCGCGGTGCCGCCTTCCCACGCGATTTGCGAGAGGAGCGAGCGCGCGGACTCGCTGCCCGGCGCGCCGATGACGAACGTGCGGATGTCGAAATCACGGGCGTGCGGCACGTCGGTCGCGAGCAGCTTCGGGAGCTCGGACACCGCGCACGTCTCGGCTCCGTCCGTCATGAGCACGACGAACGTGTTGCCTCGCAGCGTGCCCGCGCGGAGCGCGTCGGAAAGGTGCTGGTACGCGAGGATGACGGCCCCCGCGATCGGCGTGTCGCCCGCGGGGCTCACGGCGTCGAGATTGTCGGCGATGGTCTTTTTCTGGGCGGCATCGAGCTTCGCGAGCTCGACGACCGGATCGGCGCTCACGCCGCACGAGCTCGCTTGCGGAAACAACGTGAGGCCGGCGCTCACGTTGCTCTCGCCCGCGAGCGTGTCGAGCGCGTCGGCGAGCGCGCTGCTCGCGACGTCCCACTTCGACGGCACGTTCGGATCGTCCTGCACCGGGAATTCGGCGCAGCGGGCGTTCACCGCTGCGTCACCCTCGGGCGGGTTGCAATTCATGCTGCCGCTCTTGTCGATGAGGAAGAGGAGGTTCGCGGGGACGAGCTTCGCCGCCTCGTTCGTTTCGGCGCAGGCGTCGATGCCGCCCGCTCCGGGCACGCCGGCGTTGTCGTCGCCCGCGGCACCGCCCGGCTCCGAACTCCCTCCGGTCGCCGCGGCGCTGCTCCCACCGGCGCCGCCGACGGCGAGGCTCCCGCCGCTCCCGCCACTCGTCGAGGAGCCGGCCGTCCCGGAGCTGCCTCCGCTCGCGCTCGCGCCGCCCGAACCGCTCGATCCGCCCGTTTCTCCGCCAGACGGCGGTTCGCCGCCGTTCGAGCTGCAGGCTCCGAAGAGAGCCGCCAACGCAAAGGCCATCCAGCCGAGCCGCACCGCACGCATCTTGAACGCGTCTCTCACCTGAAAGAGTTTAGCAACTCACCTCCCCCTACAGTGGACGAATGTGTGAGAGTCGGCTCGTCCGAAAGACGATCCGTTGGGACTAGAACGAGAGCGCGCGGGCTCTCACTCAGAAGAGATAGCGCTCGCCCGAGTCACACAGGATCGTGACGACATTGCCCTTGCCGAGCTCGGCCGCGAGCTCACAGGCAACGTGAACGTTCGCGCCCGAGGACGGGCCGACGAGCAACCCCTCTTCACGCGCAAGACGGCGCGCCATGCGCTCGGCGGCCACGTCGCTCACCTCCACGACGCGGTCGAGCAGATCGCGCTCGAGGATCTGCGGGACGAACCCCGCGCCGAGCCCCTGGATGCCGTGCATGCCGGCGGGTTTGCCCGAGAGCACGGCGCTCGCCTGCGGCTCGACGGCGACGATGGAGACGCTCTTGCCGAGCTTGTCGCGGAGGACGCGACCGACGCCCGTGATGGTGCCGCCCGTCCCGACGCCGCTCACGAAGGCCGTGATTTCGCCGCCGGTTTGTTCGAGGATTTCGAGCGCCGTGCCGCGCTCGTGCGCGAGCGGGTTCGCCGGATTGGCGAACTGGCTCGGCATGAAGGCGCCCGGCGTCTCCTCGAGCACCTGCTTGGCGCGCGACACCGCGCCGGTCATGCCGTCGGTGGCGGGTGTGAGCACGATGTCGGCGCCGTAGGCACGCAAGATGTAGCGGCGCTCGAGGCTCATGTCCTCGGGCATGACGAGCACGCAGCGGTAGCCGCGCACCGCGGCGATCATCGCCAGGCTGATGCCGGTGTTGCCGCTCGTCGCTTCGACGATGGTCGCGCCCTCGCCCAGACGGCCGGCGCGCTCGGCTTCGACGATCATCGAGAGCGCGGGGCGATCCTTCACGCTGCCGGCCGGGTTCATGAGCTCGGCCTTCGCCCACACCGCGGCGCCGCCCGCGGGTGCGACGCGTTTGAGACGGACGAGCGGCGTGTTGGCGATGAGGGCCAGCGCGTCGTCGGCGACTCGGAGGCCGCTGGAGGTCACGCGGCTCGATTCCGAGCCGCTCTGAGGGACCGTCTTGCTCATGGGGGCCGGAGATTACACCCTTTTTTGCGACGTGCGCCCACCCCGAAGAAGGCTCAAACCGGCTCGCTCCGCACCGTGGCCGAAGCGGCGCCGACCACCAGCCGGGCGCCCGGCTCGAAGTGGGGCGCCTTCACGCGGGCGAGCGCGAGCGAGCCCGGCGCGACCGAGCTCCGAGCCGAGCTCGTCACTTCGCCGACCGCTTCACCTCCCGGGGTGAGGACGGCCGTGCCCGCTGCCGGAGCGGGCCCTTCGACGCCGAGCTCGACGAGCCGGCGCTTGAGCTTGCCGCGCGCGTCCTGCATGAACACGACTTCCTGCCCGAGGTAGCAGCCCTTGTTCCAGGAGACGGCGCGCCGGTCGAGGCCGGCTTCGTGAGGGTTGTCGGCGGCTCCGTAGTCGATGCCGAAAATCCCGATGCCGCGCTCGACGCGCAGCGTCTGCCACGCCTCGGGATCGGCGAGCACGGCGCCCTGGCGCACGAGCTCCCCGGCAGCGGCGTCCGCCTCCGTCGCCGGCACGAGGAGCACGGCTCCCCCGAGCCCGCTGAGATCGAGGGCGCCGCTCACGACGCCGGCGCGTTCGACCGTCTGCGCGAGCTCGGCGCCGCGCGGCCCGTGCAAAAACCAGCAGACGAGCTCGCCAGGCGGTCGTCCGAGCTCCGCGTCCTCCATCACGAGCATGCGCTCGAGCTCGGTCAGGGTGAGGTCGAACGTCCCGGGGGCGCACGCGAGGAGGAGCGCCTCCGGGCTCGACAGCACGTAAAAGTCCGTGTGGATCTTACCGACCTTGCTGAGCAAGAGTCCGAACGCCGCCTGGCGCGGACCGACCGTGGAAACGTCGCAGGTGACGACGCCGTTGAGCCACGTCGCGCGATCGGGGCCGGTCACCGCGAGGACGCGGCGGTCGGGTTCACGCACGAGGAGCGCGCCCTGTCGTGCCGCGTGACTCGCCGCGTCGGTCACGGTCGCCTCATTCGACGGGAATGCCCTCGCCCGCCACCGGGTAAATCGCTCCGTCGCGCAGCGTCACTTCGCGCGGCGCGGCGTTCTCGGCGCGAACCTCGAGCTTGACGCCAATCGACGCGTTCGCGTTGATGAGACTCTGGAGCTTGCCGTCCTCCATCGTTTTCACGGGCTGCCCCTGCACGCTCAGGATCTCCTCGCCGCCGCGCAGGCCGGCGCGCGACGCCGGTGACTCGGCGAGGACGCGCGTCACGAAGGCCTGCTCGGTGCGAAGCTCGTAATAGAGGCCCAGACCGAGACGCGCGTGCGCCGGTTCGACGATGAGGCGAAC
>DATJXW010000217.1:0-61803 GCA_035499895.1 Polyangiaceae bacterium
GTTCAGCGCGAGCGCCTTGAGCACGCCGAGGCCGAGGTACGAGACGGCTTGCGTCACGGACGCGACGCGGTGCGCGAGCCCGAAGTACGCCGAGTTCACGAGCTGGAGCACCTTGACGCTCATCGCCGGATCTTCCTCGACGATGGCGCCGATCGCCTTCGAGCTCACGTTCGGGTTCGCCATCGCCTCCGTGAGACGCAGGTACGTGGCGGGCGGCGACGGCAGGTGATTCAGCTTGCCGATGACGCTGCGCGTGGCTTCGTTCTGCAGCAGCGTCTGCAAGCTGCAGGTGCGTTCGACGACGCCGCGCAAGGTCGCGGCGTCGCACGGCTTGTTCAGGAACTGGTGCGTCACCGGCAGCGCTCGCACGATCGCGTCGCGGTCGGCCTGCCCCGAAAGCACGATGCGCGCGCTGCCGGGGTAAACGTCGCGCACCCGCGTGAGGAGCGCGGCGCCGTCCATGCCCGGCATGCGCATGTCCGTCACGACCACGTCGAACGGTCCCTTCTCGAGCTCGGCGAGCGCCGCAAGTCCGCCCACGACGAACACCATATCCCATTCGTTCCTGCGTTTGCGCAGGATGTTCTTCAGCGCATCGAGCACGCTCGCGTCGTCGTCGACGAAGAGGATGCGCTTCACGCGGCCTCCGCCCGCGCCGGACGGCCGGCGATGGGCAGCACGATGCGGAACGTGGTGCCCGCGGGGCTCGTGTCGAAGCCGAGCTCGCCGCCGTGTTTGTCGCAGACGATCGCGCGCGCGATGGCGAGGCCTTGGCCGCTGCCGCGCCCGACCTCTTTCGTGGTGAAGAAGGGGTCGAACACCTGCGCCTGAATCGCGGCGGGAATGCCGCCGCCCGTGTCGCCGATCTCGACGATGACGGAGGGGCCGTCGCGGCGCGTACGCACCGTGAGTCGCCCGCGTCCGCCCGTGTCCTTCACGACGTCGGCGATGGCGTGCGCGCCGTTCACGAGCACGTTCAGGACGGCCTGGTTCAGGTCGCCGACGTGGCAGCGCACGGGCGGGATGTCCCCGAGCTCGAGCTCGAGCTCCGCGACGTACTTGTACTCGTTGTGCGCGATGACGAGCGTGCTCTGGATGGCTTGATTGAGGTCGGCCGCCGCCATCTCCTTTTCGTCGGGGTGCGCGAATTCCTTCATCGAGCGCACGATGGTGGCGACGCGCTCGAGCCCTTCGAGCGAACGGGCGAGCGCGCGCGGCACCTGCTCGATGAGGTAGGGCAGATCGGCGTCGTCCTCGGCCTGCTGCACGAGCGCGGCCGCCTCGCCGACGAGCTTGCCCTCGAGCGCCGCGGCGCAGAGCACGCGATACTTCTCCGTGAGCGTGACGAAGTCGCCGACGGCGTCGCGCACGAAGTGGACGCTGTCGCTCACGAACTGAACGGGCGTGTTGATCTCGTGGGCGACGCCCGCCGCCAGGCGCCCTACCGACTCGAGCTTCTGCGCCTGGGCGAGCTCGAGCTCGAGCCGGCGCGCGTTCGAGGTGTCGAACATCATGCCGAGGATGACGGGCGTGAGCGTGTCGCGCGCGTCCTCCGCGGCCGGCACGCCGGCGGACGACGCGATGAAACGCAGCCAGAGATAGCGGCCGTCGGGGCGGCGCACCCGCGCTTCGATCTCACCCGAGCCGCGCTTGGCGACGAGCTCGAGCGCGGCGATGGCCTTCCGCCGATCCTCGGGGTGCAGGCGCTGTTCGAGAAAACCAGGCAGCAGGAAGTCGGCCGCCGGAATGCCGAAAATCTCCTCGACCTGCGGGCCCACGTAACGGAAGCGGAGCTCGAGCGTGTCGAGCTCCCACGGCACGGCCTGCGTCGTCTCGACCAGCGCGCGGAACTGCTCGCGGCTGGTTTCGAGCTCGAACGTCCGGCGCGCCACGGTCTCTTCGATGCTCGCGTTGGTCGCTTCGAGCTCGGCCTGGCGCCGCGCGATGCCGCGCATCTGCGCGTGGCTCTCCGCGATGGCGGCGACGAGCCCCGAGCTCTCGAACAAGACCCAGAACGCGTGCTCCAGGCTCCGCCACCATTCGGGGTTGGTGACGCCGTAGATCGACTCGGGCCAGAGCATGCCGCGGACGAGGCAATCCGCCGTGACGACGATCGTGGCGGTGCCGAGGATGCGCCAGTCGCGATAAAACGCGAGGAACGCGAGCGAGCCGAAGACGTGGAAGTGCGTCTCGCTGCGGCCGGCCGTGAGGTGGATGAAGAGCGCCGAAAACAAGAGCTGCGCGACGGCGACGACGTGGCGCGTGACGGCCGCGCCCGGGTAAAGGCGCGTCACGACGAGCGGCGGCAGCGTGAAGAGCGCCCCCAAAACCAGCGCCGAGGGCACGTAGAGGTGCGCCGTACGCACCTTGCCTTCCCACGCGGACGGCGACCAAAAGTGCGCGATGGCGAGCGCGGCGAGCCACTGCACGCAGAGGAGCTTGCCGAAGACCCTGTCGCGCTCGGCGTGCACGCGCCGGAGCTCTTGCGCGTAAAGCTCGGCAGCGCGCTCCGCCACCCCGCGCGCCGTCGGCCCCTCTTGCGTTCGCCCCTCGCTCATCGCTCCTACTTCGGCGTCATGATGTCCGTCGCCGCGCGGCGCTCGATGTCGCTGAACGCTTCGACCACCTTCGACATCATCTCGAAGTCGCGCGAGGCCGTGACGAGCGACGTCATGCCGTCGAGCGGCGAGGCGTTCGAGAGCTCGAGCGTCCCGGTCGCGAGATCGGGATCGGTCGCGACGGGCTTGCCGGCGTTTTGCGCGCTCATGAGCACCGCGCCCTCTTTCTGCAGCGCGTCGGGCTTCGGAAACGTGACGGTGAGCAGGCGCTGGCCCGTGCTCTCGCCGTTCACCACGAGGTCGCCCGTCGGGGAGATCTTCACTTCGGCCGCGCCCGGCGCGATCGCGATCGGCTTGTGCCCGGTGCCCATCACCAGATCGCCCGCCTGCGTCGTGAGGCGGCCGTCGGGCGTCAGCTGGAAGCTGCCGGCGCGCGTGTAGCGCGCGCCCTGCGTCGTGCTCACGACGAAGAGCGCGTTCGGATCGCGCAGGGCGACGTCGAGACCGCGTCCGGTTTGCTCCATCTGACCCGGGCGCCGATCGGGCTCCACGGTGCGCGAGACGGAGTACCTGAGCGACTGCGTCGGCACCGAGCGGTTGTTCGCGTTGACGAGCGTCTGGCGGAAGAGCGCGCGATCGGCGCGAAAGCCCGGGGTGTTCGCGTTGGCGATGTTGCCGGCCGCGACGTCGAGCGCCGCTTGTTGTCCGACCATCCCCGACGCTGCCGCCCAAATACCGGTGCTCACTTCACTCGCTCCTCTTCGCTCTTCGACCGAGAGTACGCAAAGCAAGCCGAGTGCCACCGTGCGGGTTTTCGGCGCGCGCGGGAATTTCGGCGCTGCGACCCGCGCGAAGTAAAAGCGTGCTCGCGCCGCCGTCAGTCAAAGAACTCTGCACTGTCGGATCGTTGACACCCCGAGGTCAGACGAGTGGCGGCGCGCCGTTCCCGTACGCAGCCCGATCACGCCGTGATTTGCCTCAAAATTGGACGGGCGCGACGCGCGGCGAGGGTGGCCTGCTTCTTGCGAACCCGCGGTACGGATGACCTCCGCGGTCGCGCTGCTGCCGAACCTGAATCGCCCGAGCGACGTCTCGCTCGCTGCGCCGGTGGTCGCGCGCCCCGTGAACGACGCGAGCGCGACCGCGCGTCCCGGCCTCGTTCAGCCCGTCCGCACGCCGCTCACGACCGATCAGGCAAGCTCGCTCATCGGCAACGCGCTCGAGCGCGTGACCGGCGAGAAGCCGAAGCCCGAAACGGTCGCGATTCTGACCGCGCAGTGGGCGCACGAGACCGGTCACGGCGCATCCATGTTCAATTACAACTTCGCGGGCATCAAAGGCGCGGGGCCGACCGGGCTCTCCGTCTCGCAACGCACCCGCGAGGGTTACGGCTCGAGCGAACGCACCATCACCGACAACTTCCGCGCGTATCAAACGGCGGAAGAAGGGGCTCGCGACTACGTGAGTCTCCTGAAATCCCGCTTTCCTGGGGCATTCGAGGCGGCAAAAAGCGGCGATCCGACGGCGACGGTGCACGCGCTCAAACAAGAGGGGTACTTCACCGGCGACGAAGTCGCCTACACGCGTTCGGTCACGCAACTCGCACAACAGATCGGTCCGGCGTCGCTTCAATTCACGAACACCGAGCTGCCGGCCCTGCCCGTCGACTACGCGTCGGGCCTCGGCAGCGTCCACGCGTCGTCCGGCGCGCTCGCGAGCCTCGTCGGCTCGGGCGGCACGCCCGCCGTCGATACCGCCACGTTCACCGACAACATCATGCGCGCGGCTTTGAACGTCATGAGCGCACCTACAGAGGACCAGGACCGCGCACGTTCGATCACCTAAACCACGCCCCACTCCACCCGTTCTAGGAACTCGGAATTGTGTCATCGATCATAGGCATCGTCGTCGTTCTGGCCGCCGTTCTCGGCGGCTTCGCCATGGCCGGCGGCCCCATGCCGGTCTTGATTCAACCGAACGAGCTCATCGTGATTGGCGGCGCGGCCATCGGCTCGGTGCTCTCGTCGGCGCCCGGCAAGATGCGCGGCCGGCTCCTCGCGGCCTTCAAAAAGGGCTTCAAGGACTCGATTCCGACGAAGCAGGACTACCTCGACCTGCTGAAGCTCCTCTACGAGCTCTTCGGCATCATGCGCCGTGAAGGCATCCTCGCACTCGAGAACCACGTGAACGAGCGCGACAAGAGCCCGCTTTTCGCGAAGTACCCGGGCGTCGCCAAGCGCCACCACGCGCTCGACTTCTTGGTCGAAGGCTTGAAGCAACTGGTCGACGGCTGCCCCGCGAGCGACCTCGCGCAGCTCTTCGACGCCGAGCTCGAGACGCACCACAGCGAGCAGAGCGGTCCGGTCGCGCTCATCCGCGGCACGGGCGACGCGCTGCCCGGCCTCGGCATCGTCGCCGCCGTGCTCGGTATCGTGATCACGATGGCGCACCTCGACGGCGGCCCGGAAGAAATCGGCCATCACGTCGGCGCCGCCCTCGTCGGCACCTTCCTCGGCATCTTGCTCTGCTACGGCATCATCGGCCCCATCGCGAACAACGTCGAGGCGCAAGACGCCGCCGAGAGTCGCTACATGGGCTGCATCAAAGAGGCACTGCTCGCCGCGGCGCGCGGCACGACGCCCGCCCTCTCCATCGAATTCGGGCGCCGGGCCATCTTCAGCGACGAGCGACCGTCGATCGCCGAGCTCGAAAAGGCCTTCGCGGAGCTCAAGAAGTCGTCATGAAGAGCGGCGACCAACCCGTCATCATCGTCAAGAAGGTCAAAGGGCACGGCGGCCATCACGGCGGTGCTTGGAAGGTCGCTTATGCCGACTTCGTGACCGCGATGATGGCGCTCTTCATGGTGCTCTGGCTCGTCTCGCAGACCGACCAGAGCACGCGCCAGAAAATCTCGCAGTACTTCCGCACCGGCGTGCTCTCCGGTTCCAACTCCGTGCTCAGCGGCGGCACCGGCGTCGAAGAAAAGGGCTTTCTCGACGTGAAGGGCACGAACGAAATCCCGAGTGAGGACGCGAAGCTCCGGGACGCCGAGGGCAGCATCCGCAAGGCCATCGCCGCGCTCCAAGCGAACAACAAGGATTTCGCGGCGCTCGGCGGTCACCTGCAGGTCACCGTCACCGACTTCGGCTTGCTCGTTCAGATCATGGACGGCGGCGACGACCTCATCTTCGACCTCTCGAGCGCAGAGCTCAAACCCGCGCTCGTGAAGATGTTGAGCGAGCTCGCGCCCATCCTCGGCAAGCTCGACAATCAGCTCCAGGTGCACGGCCACACCGACGGCCGCCCGTTCCCCTCCGGCTCCACCCGCTCGAACTGGAGCCTCTCGTTCGAGCGCGCCGATCGCGCGCGGACCGTGCTCGAAAAGTCCGGCGTACGGCCCGGCCAGATCACGGGCGTGTTCGCCCACGCCGACAACGCCCCGCTCGTCAAAGACGCGATGGCGCCCGCCAATCGCCGGCTCGCCATCCTCGCCGTCCGCAAGGGTTTCGAAGCCGCGGTCGCGTACGGTCAGCTCAAGCAGCCGGTGATGTAGGGCGCGCGCCCCCGAGTGTGGGCGCCCCGACCACTCGAATGTTTCTCGCGGCGCTCGGCCGCGCGAGAAATCGCTCAAGGAGTGTTCGGAGCAGCCGTTCACCCTGAAGGATGAGCACGAACACCGGAGAATCGGGTGTGCTGGCCTTGGATGTGCCGGCTCCCGGACCCGACCCCGTGCTGGAACGCGCGTTTCGGCGGGCGATGGACGGCCTCTACATGGTCTTTCAGCCCATCGTCAGCTGGACGGAGCGTGAAATCGTCGCGTACGAAGCGCTCGTTCGCACCTGCGAGCCCGAGCTCGCGCGGCCCGACCTCCTGTTTTCGGCGGCCGAACGCCTGGACATGATCATCCCCATGGGCCGCCGCATCCGTCGCGGCGTCGCCCAGCTCGTCTCCACGGCGCCCGAGCGCGTGTCGCTCTTCGTCAACGTTCACGGCGGCGAGCTCGCCGACCCCGACCTCTACGATCCGGCGTCCCCGCTCTCGCGCGTCGCGCACCGCATCGTCCTCGAAATCACCGAGCGCTGGTCGCTCGACCGCTTCCACGACATCGGCGAGCGCATCCGCGCGTTGCGCGACCTCGGCTTCCGCGTCGCCGTCGACGACCTCGGCGCCGGCTACGCGGGCCTCACGAGCTTTGCGCGCCTGCGCCCCGAAGTCGTGAAGCTCGACATGTCGCTCATCCGTGGCGTCAACGAAGACCCCACGCGCCAGCACCTCATTCGCTCCCTCAACGGCGCGTGTCGCGACCTCGGCATCCGCGTGGTCGCCGAAGGCGTCGAAACCAAAGAAGAGCGCGACACCCTCGTCGCCCTCGGCTCGAACCTGCTCCAGGGTTACCTCTTCAGCAAACCCGCCCGCGCGTTCCCCGTCGTCGAGACGGCGGTGTGGGACGCCGAATACACCCACGTCAAAGGCTGGCCGGCGCGCACCGCTCAAGCCGAGCTCCTCGAGCTCCGCGACGCGCTCAACGCCCTGCTCGGCACCCTCAATACCGACGGCGCCACCCGCTACGATCCCACCGCGACCGCGACCGAAGTCGGCGCGCTCGGCCGCCGCGCCCTCCGCAGCGTCGAAGCCCTGCTCGCGACCAATAACCTCCCGTCGCTCGAGCCGGGCGCCCTCTCGCTGCCGGCGCCGAAGCTCGCCAAGACGGCGTAGCGGTATCAACAGTAGTAGGCGAAGAAGTCGGCGCGCGCGGCCACGCACTCGTCGAACCAGCGCTTGACCTCGGCGATGGCGTCGCGCACCTCCGCGTCGCTCACGCTCGCGAGGTCGACCGCGGCGAGCGCCGCGCCCGCTTGGGTCACTTCGGGCAGCCGCAGGTGACTCAGCGACGGAAAATCGTCGATGCGCGGGAGCTCCACCGGCGCGCCGCGGGCGGTGAGGGCGACCGTGGACAGCGTCTTTCGGTCGATGCCCAGCCGGCCGAGCTCCGCGTCGATGCGCTCCATGTATCGGTTGCTGCCCGCGACGCCCGACCACAGCGTGTTGTCGAGCCAGTCGCCGAGGTGCTGACACAAGTAGGCGAACGCGTAGCCGTAAACGAAGCCGAGCTTTTGCTGCCGTTCGCCGCCCACGATCAAATGCTCGAAGGCGCCGCTCAGCGTGAGCGGCGGAATGCCGCGGTCCTCGGCCGCTTCCGCGGCCATTTCGTCGAGCTCCTCGGCCTCGTCGGCGAACTCCGCGGCGAGCTCGGCGGCGAGGGCCGCGTCGCCGGAGCCGAGCTTGCGGATGACGCGATCGAGTCGAACGGCGATGGGGTTGAGGGTGTAGCTCACGGACCGGACTATAACGGGAAAACGCTTCGAGCCGGCTGCACGAGTTACTGCGTTCTTCGGGCGCGCGCCTTCGCCGCGTCGTTCTCGGAGAGCTTCCAGGTGAGCGTCTCCGGATCTTCTTCGAAGCACGGCATGTTGCCGAGGCAGGGCGGTTCGACCTCGGCGGGCTTGCAACCCTGAGCGGTGCAGTGGACACGCGTGTACATGAAGTTGCACGCGACGGCGTATTCACGGACGGTGTGCGTTTGGCGATTGAGCGCGACCTCGAGCTCCTCGCGCGGGCAGTGGAGCGATGAAGCCGCCACGTCGCGGACGGAGTCGGGTGCAGTCGCGCAGCCGGCCCCCGAGAAGACAGTCGCAATCGAGATTTGGATGAACGCCAAGTGAGTCAGGGGTCGAATTCGCATGGTCTCGATCGGACACGCGCCGCGACCGGGCATTGGCAGATTCGCCACAATCGATCGGTGCGCAGCGGAAAGGCCACGTTTTGTGCGCCTACGTGTCATAGAGCGGTCGCTGGACGTGTTTCGCGTCGTCGATCGCACCGATTGTGTACCCGTGGTGCCGTAAATTTCCGCGATTCCCACGGCGATTGTTCGTGGCGTTCCGTTGACTCCTTAACTGAGAACAATTGCCGCCCATCGTTTGCGGTGAGATAAGGATCCAGACGGCGCGGCGGGCATTGCCCGTCGTGAATTGTTCTGTTCCGGAGGTCTCGCCATGCGGCGCACGTGGACGCTAACGCCTGCACTCGGCATCGGTTTCGTTCTCGCCTTCACGGCCGGTTGCGCGTCGAACACCAGCGGGTCGAAAGGCTCCGGTTCGAATAGCGGCGGCCAGAATCCGAACGCCGCGAACGGTTCGGGTGCAGCGCCCGGTTCGTCGAGCACCGGGTCGTCGGGCGGCACCACGGGTTCGTCCGGCGGCAACGGAACCGCGGCGGGCGGCTCCGGCGCGGCGAGCGCCGGCACGAGCGGCTCGACGGGCGCTTCCGGCAGCTCGGGCAGCACCACGACGGCTTGTCCGACGACTCAGCTGGAGCCGACGCCGCTCCGCCGACTCACGAAGTTCGAATACCAGAATACGGTCGAGGATCTGTTGAAGGTCGATGCCACCGCGGCGACCACCGACATGCCCGCCGACGAGGTGTCGAACGGCTTCGACAACGACTCCGAGGTCCTGACGGTCTCGTCGCTCCACGCCGAGAAGTACGTCGAAGCGTCGGAGACGCTGGCGCACGCGGCGGTGCAGAACCTCGGCGCCCTCACGACGTGCGACACGACCGCGACGGGCGAGGACGCCTGCGCGCTCGCGTTCGCGAAGAGCTTCGGGCGCCGCGCGTTCCGCCGCCCGACGACTTCGAATGACGAGCAAGCGCTCATGACCGCCTACCAAGCGGGCAAGAACGGCGGGAGCTATCAAGAAGGCATCGAGGTGATGATTCGCGCGGCGCTCCAGTCGCCGGACTTCATCTACCGTCTCGAGACGACGACGCCCGCCGATCCGAACGCGGCGCTCGTCCCCCTCAGCCAATTCGAGCTCGCGACGCGCCTCTCTTACATGATTTGGGCGCAGGGTCCGGACGACGCGCTGCTCGACATGGCGCAGAACAACGGACTCTCGACGAGAGATCAGGTCGCCGCGCAGGCACGCGCGATGTTGAACGACGACCGCGCCAAGGTCGGTCTCGCCAACTTCTTCAATCAGTGGTCGGGTGTCACGCGCCTGTCGATCACCACCAAGAATACCGATCTCTTTCCGAGCTTCTCCGACGACATGAAGAACGCGATGGCGGCCGAGCTCCCCGCGTTCATGCAGTACGTCTTGTTCCAGGGCGATCACACGCTCACCACGCTCTTGACCAAGCCCGTCGCCTTCGTGAGCGGCCCGCTCGGTCAGCTCTACGGCCTCACGAACGCGCCGACCGGCACGACCCCGCAGATGGTCGAGCTGCCCGCCGAACAGGGGCGTTCGGGGCTGCTCACGCAGGCCGGCTTCCTGTCGGTGCAGGCCCACCCCGATCAGACGTCGCCCGTGTTGCGCGGCAAATTCGTGCGCACGATGCTGCTCTGCGATCCGCCGCCGCCGCCGCCGGCCGACGTGAACATCTCCCTGCCGGCGACGACCTCGGCCAACACCGCGCGGGAGCGCTTCTCGTCGCACGCCGAGGGCGCCTGCGCGAGCTGCCACTCGATGATGGACCCCATCGGCTTCGCGTTCGAGAACTTCGACGCGATGGGCCAATACCGCACCACCGAAAACGGCGAGACCATCGATGCGAGCGGCGTCATCAATGCGCCGCAGGATCCGAGCCTCGGCGGTAATTTCGTCGGCGTGCAGGAGCTCGCGCAGAAGCTCGCGGGCTCGTATCAAGTGACGAACTGCGTGGCGACGCAGTGGTTCCGCTACGCCTCGGGCCGGCTCGAAGCCGCGCCCGACAGCTGTTCGATTCAAAACATGCAGAGCGCGTTCAGCGCCAAGAACGGCGACCTCATCGAGCTCGTGGTCGCCATGACCCAGACCGACGACTTCTGGTACCGCGCGCCGGTGACCCAGTGAACGGACGAGGCATCATGAATCCCCTACGTTTCACGCGACGGAACCTCCTCCGCGGCGGCCTGGCCGCGACGGCCGCGTACCCGCTGCTCGAAGCCGACAAGGTGAAGGGCCAGACGGCTTCGCCCACGCGCCTCATCGTCGTCACCACGCCGAACGGCACGCGCAATGCGCTCTACTGGCCGGACGCGAGCCTGAATCTGCCGATGATCACGGCGCCGCTCGAGCCCTACAAACAGAAGCTGAACTTCTTGAAAGGCGTGCGCCTGAACGACCAACTGCAGAACGGCTCGCTCGGCGGCATGCTCGGCTCCGAGCACGCGCGCGGGACGGGCGGCATGCTCACGGGCCGCCCGCTCAACGCCGGGACGGAGTTCGTGAGCTTCGGCAACACGACGTCCGGCTGGGGCAGCGGCGAGTCGATCGATCAGTACCTCGTCGACAGGCTCGCGCCGCCGACGACGTTCACGAGCTTTCAGATGGGCGTGCACGTGCGCGACACGCAGGTGCGCGCGCGCATCGCGTACCGGGGCGACAGTGAGCCGATCCCGCCGCGCGAGGACCCGAACGACGTGTTTTCGGCGCTATTTTCGGGCGCGACCACCGGCACGCCGGGCAGCAGCGACCCCGCGTCGCAAGCGGCGCTCACGCGGCTCTGGGCGCAACGCCAGAGCGTTTTCGATCTCACGAACGCGGAAACGAACCGGCTCATGGGCATCGTCGGCGCCGCCGACCAGCAGAAGCTCCAGGCGTTTCAGGACTCCATGCGCGACGTCGAGACGCGGCTCGTGCAGATGCCGAGCATGGACGGCAGCACGACCGGCGGTCCCACGCCCAACACGACGTGCATGGCGCCCTCGTTCGTCGATCCCGATCTCACGGTCGACAACCTCTACGCGCAAGCCGGCCAGATCCAGATGGACCTCGCCGCCGCCGCGCTCCAGTGCGATCAGACGCGCATCCTCACCTTCCAGTGGTCGTACTCGGAGAGCGAACATCTCTTCCAGTTCTTGAACAACATCCAGGGCAACCACCACGCCATCTCGCACGACTTCTCGTCGAGCGGCGTGAACTACGACGCGTACAACGCGATTCAGACCTGGTACGCGTCGCAATTCGCCTATTTCCTCGGCAAACTCGACGCGATCGACGAGGGCGACGGCACGCTGCTCGATCATTCGCTCGTGCTCTGGGCCACCGAAATCGGCGAATCCACCCAGCACGATCTCACGATGATGCCTTACATCCTCGCGGGCAGCGCCGGCGGCAAGCTCCAGACCGGTCGACTCATCGACTTCAGCGACAACCGCCAGGACAACAACCAGATGCTCGTCTCCATCGCCAACATCATGGGCGCCGAGGATCTCACCTCGTTCGGCGACCCCTCCGGCAAGACGGGCCCGCTGCCCGAGCTCATGTGAGCGCGGTGTAGAGCGTCACCGACGATCGGTCGGCGCTCGAGGGAACCCGAAGTCGCGATCGAGTGGGTGTTCCCGCCCGGTGAGCGGACGCCCGTCGTGGCGCCACGCGCCGGCGCGATTTCGAGCGCACGGTCCGCCACGGCGCGCCGCTTCCACTCCAGCATAATAAATATGAGTTCAATAAAACGAACGTGGCAATTTGTCCGACGCGCCGGGCGCGCCGCCGGAAGATTCCTGCAATTGCCCTAATTTATGTGGGAAATAGGGGGCACAGCCAAGTGTGCGTCCAGTAAAATCTACTTGATCTATAGGCTATGGTCCACTACTGAGGACATCCTGTCTGCTGCGATGAGCGCCTGCGCGCGCGACCGCAGCGAAAGGATTTGCCGTGATCAAACATCCGATTGTCGCGACGACCAACCTCGTGAGCGCTCTCTTGGCGAGCGCTCTGCTGACGGATTGCTCGAGCGCGCCCACGACGGGGACTGGATCCGGCAGCGGTTCGAGCACCGCGTCCTGCGACGTGGCCGCGGCGAGCGACGGAGCCACTTACGACGTCTCTTGCGCGAACGGCAGCACGTATCGCGGGCTCACGTTTTCGTCACCGCCCTCGGCCACGGGGTGCACGGTCGCGCAGCTCGACAACGGCGTCGCCATCACGTGCAGCGGCAAGACGGTCTACGTTCACGACGGCGCGGACGGGAAGAACGGCTCGACCGGTCCGCGTGGTCCGGCGGGACCGCAGGGCCCCATCGGGCCGCAAGGCCTCGTTGGTCCGCGTGGCCCCGCGGGTCTCCAAGGCCCTGCCGGCCCGAAGGGCGCGACCGGCCCGAAAGGCTCCACGGGCGCGCAAGGCGCGACCGGCGCGCAAGGCGCCACCGGCCCGCAAGGCGCGACCGGGCCGCAAGGCGCGACCGGCGCCGACGGCAAGGACGCCGCGCCGCCCGTCCCCGTCGCCTTCTTCACGCAAACGCCGGACAGCGGCAAGCTCGATACGTCCGCGACCCTCGCGTTCTCCTCGACGGTCCCCGACTCGACGTTCGCGTGCAGCCTCGACGGCGGCGATTACGCGTCGTGCACGAGCCCGGTCACCCTCACCGATTTGACCACCGGCTCGCACACCTTCTCGGTGAAGGCGAGCAGCGACGACTCACCCGACGGTCCGCCCGCCGACGCGGATTGGACGATCGATCGCCCGAACATCCTCTTCATCCTCGCCGACGATCTCGGCTATTCGGACATCCACGCGCTCGGCGGTGAAATCGACACGCCGAACCTCGACGCGCTCGTCGCGAACGGACGCATTCTGACGAATCACCACGTCGGCACGGTGAGCGCCATCACGCGTTCGATGCTGATCTCCGGCACCGATCATCACCTCGTGGGCGAGGGGACGATGGGGCCGCCCACGGACGAGCGCAAAGGCCTGCCGGGCTACGAGGGCTACCTCAACACGCGCGCCCTCTCCTTCGCGCAGATCCTGAAGGATGCCGGGTATCACACGTACATGGCCGGCAAATGGCACCTCGGCAATTCGACGCCGGGTGGCAATCCGAACGTCGGTTTGACCCCGGATCAATGGGGGTTCGAGCACAGCTACGCGCTCCTCCCCGGCGCGAGCGGCAACCACTTCTTGCACGAGCCGGCCGGCGCCAAGAACTTCACGCTCGACGGCGTCTACATGCAACCGGGTCAGCCGGGTCAGCCGGGCGGCTACTCCACCGAGCTTTACACGAACGAGCTCATCTCGTTCATCGACTCGAATCTCGGCGACGGCAAGCCGTTCTTCGCCTACGCGGCGTACACCGCGCCGCACTGGCCGCTCGCCGTGCCCGAGCCGTGGTTCAGCAAATACAAGGGCCGTTACGATCAGGGCTACGACGCGATCCGCGCGGCGCGCATCGCGCGACAGAAGGCGATCGACGTGATCCCGAATTCGTTCACGCCGTCGAACCCGATGCCGGAGACGCTCGTCACGACCCCGGCGTCCGCGAACAACGGCAAGGCCGGCGCGAAGTACATCAGCGCCGTTCACCCCGAATCCGACGGTTACGTCGATTATCACGCGGGGGCGGTCGACAAGTATTGGTCGAGTCTGTCCGACCTCGAGAAGAAGTCGCAGGCCCGCTACATGGAGATTTACGCGGGCATGGTGTCGGCGCTCGACTATCACATCGGACGCTTGATTCAGCACCTGCAGGACATCGGCGAATACGACAAGACGTACATCGTCTTCCACTCGGACAACGGCGCGGAGGGTTGGCCCATCGACTCGGGCGCCGATCCGAAGAAGACGGACGAAGCGAACGCGCAGCCCGGCGTGTACGAGACGCTCGGCGCCGACAACGGCCTGCAGAACGCGAAGAACATCAAATACGGCCTGCGCTGGGCCGAAGTCAGCGCGACGCCGTTCGCGCAGTTCAAGAGCGAACTCGGTGAGGGCGGCGTGAGCACGGCCGCGATCGTGCACCTGCCGGGACAGATCGGCACGCTGCCGAACATCAGCTGGTTTTCGCACGTGACCGACGACACGGCGACGTTCCTCGACATCGCGGGCGTCGCGCCGCCGTCCACGCCCGCGCCGCCCGACGTCGACCCGACCACGGGCGTCGACCGCAACGCGGGCAAGGTGCTCTACGGCGGCCGCGCCGTGTATCCGATCACGGGCATCTCGCTCCTGCCCGCGCTCCACGAGCTCTATCCGTCGCCCGTGCACACGCAGCCGTTCGGCGACGAATCCTACGGCCGCGCGTACGTCTTCAGCGGCGACGGCCTCTGGAAGGCGCGCTGGACGGAGCCGCCGTACGGCCCCGGCGACGGCCACTGGGAGCTCTTCTACATCGTGAACGACCGTGGAGAGACGACGGACGTGTCGGCGGCGAACCCGGACGTGGCAAGTCAGCTCTTCGGGCAGTGGCAGACGTACATGACGAGCGTCGGCGGCGTGGAGCCGCTCGAGCCGATCGGTTTTTGGTGAGCGACACCTGGTCGTTTCATTGCACGGCGTGCGGGCGCTGCTGCAACACCGCGCCGGAGCTCTCGGTGCCCGAGCTCTTTCACCACCAGCACCGCTTCATCGGCCGTCTCGCGATCCGGCGCGTGAGGCGGCTCGAGTCGAGCGACCCGAACGCGCCGCTCGACGTGCTGCTCGTGACGCACGCCTGGCACGACGAGCGACGCGCTCGCTGTCCCGCGCTCGCGGACGACGGGCGCTGTTCGCTCGAGGCCGATCGCAAGCCGCTCGTCTGTACGCTCGCGCCGCTCGACGCGCTCGTGCCGGACGCGCTGCAAGCGCGCGTGCTCGCCGTGCGCGCGCGCGACGCGGCGTTTTTCGAGGCCGATTGCCTGGTCACGGGCGAGCGGCCGGGCTTCGCTCCGCTCGTGCGGCGCCTGCGCGTCGTCGACCTCGAAGCGCAGCGCACGCTCGCGCGCCGGCGTGAAGCGCTCGCGCTCGAGAAGCGCTTTTGGGGGACGCACGTGTTCCGCCTGCTCGAACCGGGGCTCTTCTCGCAGCCGGCGGAGCTCGCGAAAATCCCGCCCGACGGCTTCATGTCGCTGTCCATCGCGCCCGTCTTGATGGTCGTCGCGGAGGCGTCGACCCGCTGCCGCGCGCGCTGCGTCGAATACCTCGACGCGCAGCTCGCGCTCGCGCGAAAGCTCGAACTCGACGACGTCGTGCGCACGCACGCGCCCCTCCGTGACGCCATGCTCCGGCGCGACGCGGGCGCCCCGGCGCGACCGCTCGCCGCCGACGCCGAGGCGTGGCTCGGACTCACGGAGGCCGCATGAATTACAGCGAAGAGGTCGTGAACGCGGCGCGCCGCTTGAACATTCGGCCCGAGGCCGTCCAGACGTACCTCGACGCCGGCCGCGGCGTGCGCGCGACGGGCGTCGAGCGCTCGTTCCACACGACGGTGAAGCCGATCGGCGCGCTCTGCAACCTCGACTGCACGTACTGCTACTACCTGAGCAAGGAGGAGCTCCTCGAGCAGAAGACGCGGCGCATCGCCGACGAAATTCTCGAGCGCTTCGTCGTCGATTACATCGCCGCGCAGGACGCGGAGGAGATCGTCTTCACCTGGCACGGCGGCGAGCCGACGCTGATGGGGCTCCCGTTTTTCGAGCGGGTGGTCGAGCTCCAACGGCGGCACTTGCCGCCGGGGCGCCGCGTTTCGAACGATCTGCAGACGAACGGCACGCTGCTCGACGAGGCGTGGTGCCGGTTTCTCGCCGAGCACGAGTTTTTGGTGGGCCTCAGCATCGACGGCCCGCGCGAGATCCACGACGTGTATCGGCCGACCAAGGGCAAGACGTCGAGCTTCGACAAGGTGTTCGCGGGCGCGCGCCTGCTCGCGCGGCACGGCGTCGTGTTCAGCGCCTTGTGCACGGTGAATCGCCACAACGCCCAGCACCCGCTCGCCGTGTATCGCTTCTTGCGCGACGAGCTCGGCGCGAAATTCATGCAGTTCATTCCGTGCGTCGAGCCGAAGCGCTTCGAGCACACGGCGCCGGGCTTCTGGACCGAACAGGAGCTGGCAGCACCCAGCAGCCCGAGAGCGCGACCTGGAACCCCCTTCTCCATCGTCACCGATTGGACCGTCGACCCCGACGATTGGGGGAGCTTTCTCGCGGCGATTTTCGACGAATGGCTCGAGCACGATCGCGGGCGCGTGCGGGTGAATCTCTTCGAGAGCATGTTCGATCAGCTCGCCGGGCGGCCCGCGCACCTCTGCACGCAGAGCCCGATTTGCGGCAAGAACGTCGCGCTCGAAAACGACGGCCGCGTCTACTCGTGCGATCACTACGTGTATCCGGAGTACGAGCTCGGTCGCGTCGGGGAGAAGCCGCTCGCCGAGCTCGTGTTTTCGCTGAAGCAGCTCGAGTTCGGCCTCGACAAGCACAACAAGCTCCCGAGTGAGTGCCGCGCGTGCCCGTATTTGAAGCTCTGCTGGGGCGAATGTCCGCGCACGCGCCTGCTCAAGACGCGGCCCGGCGAGGGCAACCTGAGCTACCTCTGCAGCGGGTGGAAGCGCTTTTACGCGCACGCCGTGCCGCGCGCGCCGCGGCGGCCGATCGGCGATCCGCGGCTCGTTCCCGCCGTCGCGCTGCTCTCGAAACGCGCCGCACCCTGACACGGAGCGGATGGCTTGCGGGGACGATCAGTGCGCGTGCCCGGCGCCTTCTTGGAACGTCACGTCGAGCTCGACGCGCTTGCCGTCGCGGAGCACGACGACTTTCGTCGTTTCGCCGGGCTTCGAGGCGTTCAGCACGTACATGAAGTCTTCGATGCTGCTGATGTCGTGCGAGCCGAGCTTCACCATCAGGTCGCCGCGGCGCATGCCGGCTTTTTCCGCGGCGCCGCCGGGCCGCACGCCGCCGAGCAGCACGCCGCTCTTGCCCGGGCCGGGGCCCGCGTAATCCGGAATCGTCCCGAGCGAGGCGTTGAAGTTGCGCAAGTCGCCGCGCGGCACCGGCGATTTCGCGCCCGGATTGAAGTGGAGGGGCTTGTCGTGCGCGGCGATGCTCTCGGCGAGCTCGGCGGCCGCGAACGCGACTTGCCCGAGCCCGGCGGCGTTGATCTTGTCCGGCGTGTCGCTCGGCTTGTGATAGTCGGCGTGCGCGCCCGTGAAGAAGTGCAGCACCGGCACGCCGCTCACGAAGAACGACATTTGATCGCTCGGCCCGTAGCCGCCGTCCGGCGCGAGCGCGCAATCGATGCGTGCCGCCGCGCACGCGGGCGGCAGGAGCTCGGCCCATTCGTTCGCCGTCTCGCCGCCGAGCACTTGGACGCGGTTTTCACGCAAGCGTCCGATCATGTCGAGATTGATCATCGCGAACGCGCCCTTCTTCGGCAGCGCGGGGTTTTTGCCCGCCTCGCTCGCGTGCACGAAATACGACGAGCCGAGTAGGCCCGATTCTTCACCGGAAAACGCGACCACGATCACGTCACGTCGGAGCTTCGACTGGTCCGCCTTGAGCTTGCGTGCGATTTCGAGCAAGCCGGCGACGCCGGACGCGTTGTCGTCCGCGCCCACGTGCGGCTCCTTGCTTTCCGGCGCGAGCGAATAACGCCCGCCGTATCCCAAATGATCGTAATGCGCGCCGATCACGAGCGCGCCCTTGAGCTTGTCCTTCGCGGGGACGCCTGCCGGAATGCGCCCGACGACGTTGAACGCCGCCGTCGTCACGGGCAGGAGCTCGACGTTCACCTGCGCGTCGACGCGCTCTTTCTTCGCGAGCCGCTCGATGAGCGCGCGCCCCGCGTCGCGCTTGATCATCACGATGCCGACGCCGGCGTCGCCGTAACCCTCGGGCGTGAGCGCGGGTAACGCGGCTTCGTCCGGCGGCTGCCAATCGGCGGCCGCGTTCGCGGGTTTTTCCGGCTCGTCCACCACGACGAGCGCTTTCGCGCCGCGCTCCTTCGCGAGCCAGGCCTTGTAACGCAAATCGCCGAACCGCCGCTTGTCTTCCGTCTTTTCGAAGGCCGGCTCGTCGGGCACGAAGCGCCGCACGAGCACCACCTTGCCCCGCACGTTCAGGCCCGCGAAGTCGTCCCGCCCGTGCGCCTTGTCGACGATGCCGTAGCCCGCGAACACGAGCTCGCTCGCGGCCTGCACCTTCGGCGCCGAAAAGCCGAGCGGCACGAACGCCTTCGCGTCGAGCGGCACGCCGCCGAACCTGACGGACGTGGCGTCGCCGAGCTTCAGCGCCGTCGGCACCTCGAACGGCTCGGCGTAGCCGCCCTTGTCGCCGGCGGGCTCGACGCCGAGCTCCTTCAGTCGATCTTCGATGTAGGCGCCGGCGGCCTGAATGCCCTTCGTGCCGAGACCGCGGCCTTCTCGCGCCGGATCGGCCAAGAAGCGCACGTCCGCGAGCGTGCGATCCGCCGCCGTCGCGAGCGTCGTCTCCACGCTGCCCTCGTTCCAATGCGCGACGAAGACGTGGGTGTCGTGGGAGCCGGCCGGCGTGTTCCGGTTCGAAGAAAACGCGAGCATCGAGCCGTCCGGCGAGAACATGGGGAAGCCGTCGAAGCCCTCGGCGCGCGTGATGCGCTCGAGGCGCGCGCCCGTGGTGTCGACCGCCCAGATGTCGAATTCACGCCCCTGCGGATCGCCGTAGTTCGTCGCGAAGAGGACGCGCTTGCCCGACGGGTGGAAGAAGGGCGCGAACGAAGCCGCGTCGAGATACGTGATTTGCGTCGCGTCCGAGCCGTCGGCGTTCGCCACGTAAATCTCGAGCTTGGTCGGGCGCACGAGGTGTTGCGCGAGGAGCGCCTTGTAATCGTCGAGCTCGGGGCCGGGTTTCGGACGCGCGGCGCGCCACACGATCTTCGTGCAGTCGGCGTTGAAGAAGCCGCCGCCGTCGTAGCCCGGCGTGTTCGTCAACCGGACGACGTTCTTGCCGTCCTTGTCCATGCGGTACAAATCGAGGTCGCCGTCGCGCACGGACGTGAAGAGGATGGAGCCGTCTTTCGCGCACACCGTGCCTTCGGCGTCGTAGCCGGGCGTGTCCGTGAGGCGCGTGAGCGGGCCGCCGGCGACGCTCGTCTTGAAGATGTCGTAGTCGGGGTAGATCGCCCAGACGTAACCCTTGCTGCGATCGGGCTTCGGCGGGCACGCCGCGCCGCCGAGGTGCGTCGAGGCGTAGATCATCTCCTTGTCGCCGGGCATGAAGTACGAGCACGTCGTCGCGCCCTCGCCGCTCGACACGGGAATGCGCGACGGCGTCGCGTCGAGCACCGACATGCGATAGATGCGGTCGCAATCCTGCCCGGGCAGGCGCGATTGCATCGTGAGGAAGCGCCCGTCGAACGACCAGTACGCTTCCGCGTTCTCACCCTCGAAGGTGAGCTGGCGCAGATCGGCGAAGTGCGGCTCGTCCGGACGCGCGTGCCCGTAAACCGGCGGCGGCGACGCCTTCACGCTCGCGGTCGGGATCACGAACTTGGGCGCCGACGGCGCGGCGGGCGGCGGCGACGCGCACGCGACGAGCGCGGCGGCGCAGGCCGTGCCTCCGAGCGTCGCGAACGAGAACGGCGGCGGGGGGCTCCAAGGGCGGCGCGGCTTCATGGGCTGACGGCGGGCTGAACTCCGAGATGGACCGTACCAGGCGTCTCGTCGTCCGCGCCGTCGAAAGCGTTGAAAGCGACGAGGTAGCGCGACTGCCCGTCGGCCCCGACGACCAGAAATCCTATGCCCGGCGCGGGCACGGGCGGTGAAACGCTCAAATCTGCCCATTTGTCGGTGAACGCCGACGTCACGTAGTCGCCGCGGTACTCGAGGTCCGGCGCCGTGAGCGCCGCGTAGTCGACCGCGTCGAATGAAGCTTCTTGATTGTCGGCGGTGCGCGTCTTCACGTCGGCGAGCATTTCACCGTCCGTCGCCGCCGCCTCGAGGTCGACCGCCGCCACGTCGCCGGGCCCGCCGATCTCGCCGTTCACGCCGATCGCGTCGCGCCGAAAACAGAGATCCCAGTCGGTCGAATTCGCGGCGTCGTCGGGGCTCAACGTCAGCGTCGTGCCCGTCGCGAGCGAGACGCACGAACCGGGCGCGTCGCTGCTCGGCGCGGGGCCGTCCGGCGTCTCCCCGAGCGTCCCGTCCACGTTCGTGAGCGCGACGGTGTCGCCGCTTCCGTCCGGCGTGACCTCGGCGTAGCGCAGCTGATAGAGCGCGCTCACCGGCGCGCCTTGCACGTCCCCGTAATAGCCGAGCACCTGGAGCTTGTAGAGGTGCCCCCCCGACTTCACGCCGTACGTGTGATAGCGGCTGTAGAGCGTGTGCGTCGTGCCGTCGTACGCGTACCAGCCGAGAAACGCGCCGCCCGCGCGATCGCGGATCAAAAACGGCACGTCGACCGGCTGGTCCGGAAACGCGAACACCGAAATCGAGAGGGGTCCGAACGCCGAGCCCGCGCCCGGACCCGAGAGCCCGCCGTTCGTGAGCACGTCGTAGCCTTCGAACGCCAAGTCCCAATCCGTCGCGGTCGCGGCGTTCGACTCTTGCACCACCGCCGGCACGCCGAGCGCGACGTACGTCGCGTGCGTCGCCGACACCTCGACCTCGAGCGCGTCCGCCGGCGCCACGTCGCCGCCCGAAGTTCCGCCCGTGCCCTCTGTCCCCGAGCCCGGCGTGGTTCCAATCGGCTCGCTCCCGCAGCCGACGGCGAGCGAGGCCGAGGCAACGACCCAACCGAGCTTCTCGAAGCGGGCGCTCATCGCGCCGAAACGATAGCAGCTCCGTGCATTTTTTGGTTTTGGAGGCGACCGGCGCGCGGCGCGGGAACGCCGCCGGGTCGCGCCGTTCCACCGCGCTCAGAGCGTGGGCAAGTGGCGTTCGGCCACCTCCACGCCCGCCGCCACAGAGCGACTCCAGACCTCGCCGAAATTATCGCGCGCCGTGCAGCTGTTCGACGCCCTCGATTTCCTCGCCGTGCGAGCGGATGTCGAATCCTTTCAGATCGGAGGCAATGCGCTCGTAGTCAGCTTGCTCACCGGTCATGACGAACCGTTCATGCGGCTCCTCGAGGTCGCCCGCGAGCACGATCGCTGCCCGTGAGCGAAGCCGGACCGTGACTCTCCGTCACTCGTCGCCGCTGCCGTCGTCTCCGAATTCGGCGCGCACGCCGAGGTACGCCGTCGCGCCGAGCGTCGGCCGCGCGTCGCCGGGGTGGCTCGGATCGCGCTTCGCGTTCAAGAGGTTCAAACCGCCCGCGTACGCTTCGACGAGGTGCGTGATCGCGTAGCCGACGCGCGCGTCGAGCAGTGAGTACGGCGGCGTATCGAGGTCGCTCGTGACGAACGTCTTGCTCATGAAGCGATAGCGCACGAGCGCGTTGAGACGAAAGGGGAGCTTGGCCGAGACGGACGCGGTGACGGTGTGCGGCGGCCGGTTCGGCAGCGGTTCGCGCGCGATCTCGTCGCGCGTGTAGAGGTAGGCGTACGCGAGCGTCGCCGTGACTCCCGTGATCGGCTCCGCCCGCACCGAGAGATCGGACCCGAGGGTGCGCGCGCGGTCGACGTTGACGTAGACGTAGTCGACGACGGTCGGATCGGTTTGCACGGGAGCCACGTCGAAGTCGATGAGGTCGTGCACCCAATTCGCGAACGCGCCGGCTCGAAACCGCAGCGCGGGCGAGGGGCGGAGCGTCACGTCGCCGTTCAGGCCCCACGAGGTCTCGGGTCTGAGGTTCGGATTGCCGAGGACGCGATAGCCGAGCACGGAGTGGTCGAAGACGAAGCCGTATTCCTTGGCGCTCGGAGCGCGAAAGCCGCGCCCGCCGGAAACGCGCAGCGCGAGGAGCTCGGAAGGCCTGAACGCGAGCGCGAGCCGGGGCGCGACCACGCCGCCGTAACGGTCGTGGAGCTCGCCGCGCACGCCGGGCATGATCGAGAGCGCTTCGAAGGGCGCATAACCGAGCTGCCCGTAGAGGGCGCCCGACGAGAGTCGCTGGGGGACGACCTCTTGAGCGCTCTCGGGCACGAGCGTGCTGCCCGCGAATTCGAGCTTGTGGACGCTCTGCGAAAAGCCTTCCGATTCTCCGCGCGCCCCGAGCACCCACGTGCGCGTCTTACCGTCGGCGAGCGTCGCCGTCGTCTCGAAGCTCTCGAGATCCTCGGCGCTGCGCTCGTGCTCGTAGACGGGCGACGCGCGCAGGTCCCGATCGTCCTCGCCGTGAAAGGAGCTCCGCGCGAGCGAAAAATCCAAGTGTGACCCGCCGCCGAGCTCGATCGTCTCGAGCGCGTGCAGATTCAGGCGGTCGTCCGTGGTCGGCGTGTTCGTGACGTACGTGCCGAGGCCGGGGACGTCTTCGGTCGTCACGCCGTCGTTGTGGTCGCGCGCGAAGCGCGCCTTCAGCCTGAGCTCGATGCGCCGGACCGGCTTGAAACCCGCGCGGAGTCCGACGAGGCCCGTGTAGCCGTTCGGGATGAGCAAGGCCGGGCCGCCGTCGAGGGCGTGCTCGTGCCGGCTCGCGTACGAACCGTCGAGCTCGGCCCAGCTCTTGTCACGGCGATAGGCCGCGGCGGAATCGACGAGCCAATCGCCCGAGGTGCGGCCTTCGAGTCGCGCGCGCCCGCTCGGTCCCTCGAAGCGCGGCGGCGCCGTCACGATGTTGATGACGCCCCCGAGCGCGTTCGTGCCGTAAAGCGAGCTCGTCGGACCCACGACGTACTCGATGCGTTCGACGCCGCTCAGCGGCAGTTGCGACAGATCGAGCACGCCGCCGTTGTCGCCGATGACGCGCTCGCCGTCCTCGAGCACGAGCACGCGATCGCCGTCGAGCCCTTCCATCTGCACGCCGCTCGGTCCGCCGAGGTAGCCGTACGCTTGCGGATTCACTTGCAGCGTCGGTTCTCCGGCGAGCGCCTCGCCCACGTTGCGAGCGCCGCGCCGCTCGGCTTCGTCGCGCGTCACCGTTTCGGTGCGGACGGTCGCGCGCTGCGAGCTCTCTTTCGTCCGCGTGCCGGTGACGACGACTTCGGCCGCGCCACAGCCGTTCGGCGCTCCGGGCGCCGCCGGACACGGAGCGGACGCTCCGGGGGCGGACGTGCTCGCGCCGGGACTCGGCGCGCTCGGTTCGGTCGCCGCGGCGGTCGCCGTGCCGGCGCTCACGAACGCGAGCGCCAACCTCGCTGTTCTCGGGAAGTTCAGGCGCCCGATACTAGAGCGGTTTTCCGCCGGAGACCCCCTCCATGAGGACGAGAGTGGCGCTTGGCTTTTCGAGCCGAATGCTAAAAGACGGCCCGATGCTCGGCGTCGGTTTCGAGGTCTCGCTCCGCGCGCTCGCGCCCGAGGTTCTCGGCGCGGTGCTCCGGCGCTATCGGGACTTCGACGCCGCGGAGGACGCGGTGCAGGAAGCGCTGCTCGCCGCCGCCGTCGGTTGGCCGCGGGACGGCATGCCCGTGAACCCGCGCGGCTGGTTGATTCAGGTCGCGTTCCGCCGCCTCACGGACCAGACGCGCAGCGATCGAGCGCGCCGCCGCCGCGAAGAGACGCTGGCCGGAGAGCTCGAACGGGAAGAGGCGCTCCGCCCGACGCCGGAGCCCGAAGACGGCTCGGACGCGGGCGACGATTCGCTGCTGCTCCTCTTCATGTGCTGTCATCCGTCGCTCACGCCGACCTCGGCCATCGCGCTCACGCTGCGCGCCGTCGGCGGGCTCACGACGAGCGAGATCGCGAAGGCGTTTCTCGTGTCCGAGAGCACCATGGCCCAGCGCATCAGCCGCGCGAAGCAGGCCATCAAGGCGTCCGGCGTCCCCTTCGAACGGCCGAGCACGGCGGAGTGGCCCGAGCGGTTGAAAGCGGTCCTGCACGTCCTTTATTTGATGTTCAACGAGGGTTACGCGGCGAGCGCCGGCGCCGAACTGCAGCGCGCCGACCTCGCCGACGAAGCCGTTCGCTTGACGCGGAGTCTCGCGCGGCTCCTGCCCGACGACGGCGAAGTCTCGGCGTTGCTCGCGCTCATGCTCCTCACGGACGCGCGCCGTCGCGCCCGCACCGCTCCGAACGGCGATTTGATTCCGCTCGACGAACAGGACCGCTCGCTCTGGGATCGCGCGCGCATCGACGAGGGCGTCGCGCTCGTGAGCGGAGCGCTCGCGCGCGGAGACGTCGGCCCGTATCAGCTTCAGGCCGCCATCGCCGCGATCCACGACGAAGCGGCCCGCGCGAAAGATACCGATTGGCGTCAGATCCTGGCCCTCTACGACGTGCTCGAGAGCATGTCGGACAATCCCGTCGTGAGCCTGAATCGCGCCATCGCGCTCGCCATGGTCGAGGGGCCGCACGCCGGCCTCGAGCGCCTGCGCGCTCTCGACGCGGACGAGCGGCTCGCGGGCCATCACCGTCTCGCGGCCGTCCGCGCGCACTTACTCGAGATGGCCGGCGAGCACGCCTCCGCCGTCGAGCACTACCGCGCGGCCGCCGCGCACACGACGAGCTTGCCGGAAGAGCGTTACCTCCGCGCGCGGGCGGACGAGCTCGAAGGGGCGAAGCATTGAGTCTGCAGCGTGCCTGTCTGCCGCCAGGCCGTCCGTTCGCATCATGCTTCAGTCGCTCGGATACGCCGCCTGCGCGACCCCGGCGTCGTGCACGAGGTTCGTCTGAAATGCCCAGCTGCCGCCCGCCGGGATCGCGTCCGTGGCGTTCGCGACGGCCATGCTCAACGGGCGGCCCGCCGCGTTCAGCGGAAATACGGTGACGGTCGCGTTCGTCGCCGGCGCGGCGAGTCCGTTCGTGAGGGTGCCGGTGTAGGTGGTGCCGTCCAACGTCTTCGCGGTGCCGAGGGCGCTGATACCGAGCCCGGCGACCGGCGTGATGCCGCTCACGACGAACGCGGGGAACGCGTGCTCGAGATGACCGAGCTGCGCCACCACGATGTCGCTCGGCAGACCGGTGGAGCCGCTCATCGCGACGCTGCCGGGGTCGACGCACGGAATGACGGTGCCGTCGTCGAGCGCGTAAAACTGTGCGGTTTGGAGCGTGCTCCCCACCGAGGTCACGAGCATGCCGCTCTGGTCGAAGAAGCTCGTCAGCATGCCGGGCTCGCACACGGGAGTGGTTCCGTCGTTGCGCGCGGCGGCGTAGAGCTCGAGGCCGCTCGCGCCCTTCACGAGCGTGAACGCGACCAGCGTGAGCGCCGTGTCCTCGCCGGCAACCGTCGTATTCGGGAGATTCGCGGGGACGAAGAGCGACGTGTCGCCGGCGGCGCCGCCCGCTGTCCCGCCGCCCGTGGCTCCGCCGCCGCCGGGCGGCGCACCACCTCGCGCGGCGTCGCCGTTCGCGCCGCCGCCGTCGCTTTGCGTCGCGCCGTTGCCGGCGTGCGAACTCTCACCCCCGTGTCCGCCTTCACCCGCACCACCGAGCGTCTTAGTCGAGCAAGCCAGTAGAGCGAGCGCGAACAGCCGAGAGCTCATCATCGTCAATGGGCGGCGCGCCGTTCGACGATGATCCGCAACAAGGCCGTTTTGGTGCGATTTCATCGTGTGCGTGCATGTAGTTCGCTCGTTGCCGAACTCCACTCGATGACGATTCGGTGCTTTGGAGTCGACGCCGAGCACAGCCAACATCGTTGTCCAACGCGCTCGCGCAGGCACGTTGTTTCTTTCGTGCTGAAAAATATTCACATGCCGACGTGAAAGCGCGCGTCGGGTGAAAGCGCGCGTCAGCGTGAAAGGACTCGCCTTTTCTCGTTGACGTGAAGAGCGCACAACCATGCACGGACGGGGCTCGTTCACTCGAGAGGTCTCTGATGATCAAAAAGCGGTACTTGGTGGCTGGAGCATTATCGGCGACGCTCACCGCGTGTGGGGCGGACGTGCACGCTCCGCCGAGCGGCATGGGGGCCATGTCGGGGACGGCGGGCGGGACGGGCGGCACGACGGGAGGCTCCGGCGGCACGACGGGCGGATCTCTGAATACGGGTGGTACCAGCAGTGGCACAGGTGGGAACTCTTCCGGGGGCGGCGGCACGGGCGGAACGGGCGGGAGCTCCGGCGTCGCAGGGAGCGGCGGGATCGCGAGCGACTGCGCGCCCGGCATTCCCGCGACGTCGCAGGTCCCGCGCATGAAGGACGCGGCCTACGACGCGGTCGTGAATGACCTCCTCGGCGTGACCGCGCTCGCGACGGCGGGCAACGTCAAGCCGTCGGCGCTCCTCAGCCCGGACTCCGACGGCAGCCTCGATGACATCAGCTGGAACGGCTATCAAAAAGCCGCGCAGACGATCGCGGCCGAGGTCATGGCCGGCACGAACAAGGCCAAATTCATCAGCTGCGACGGCTCCTCGGCGGATTGTCTCACGACCACGCTGAAGACCTTCGGGCGCAAAGCGTTCCGGCGGCCGCTGACGGACACCGAGGTGACGAGCTTCATGCGCTTGAACTCGCTCACGCCGAAGGGCACGCCCGATCAAGTCGCGCAGGCGATGCTGACGGCCCTGCTCGAGTCGCCGTCGTTCATCATGTTGCCGGAGCTAGGGCAAAACCAGGACCCGGCGAGCGGCGCGCTCGCGCTCACGAGCTACGAAATCGCGACGCGACTCTCCTTCATGCTCTGGGGCAGCGTCCCCGACGACACGCTGAGCGCCGCGGCGGACGCCGGCATGCTCACGACCAAGGACCAAATCTTGGCGCAAGCGCAGCGGATGCTGAAGGATCCGCGTGCGGCCGGCGGCGTCACGAGCTTTCTCCACTATTACGCGGGCATCACGGCGGGCTCGCACTGGGTCAACGTCACCACGCACGACCCGAACAAGTATCCGACGTTCACCGACGCCTCTTACACGCCGGCGATGGCGGAGATGGACTCCTTCTATCAAGACGTGGTGCTCAACGGCGGTTCGTTCAAGGACATGTTCTTGAGTCCGAACGCCTTCGTCAACAAGGACACGGCCGCCATCTACGGCCTCAATCCCGCGAGCTACGGCGCCGATCTCACGAAGGTCACGCTCGACGCCAATCAGCGCCCCGGTTTCCTGACGAGGGCCGGCTTTTTGAGCACCTTCTCGCACTACGACACCACGTCTCCGATCCTGCGCGGCGCGTTCATCATCACCAAGGTGCTCGGCATTCCGCTCGGAACGCCGCCGCCAGGCGCCGAGCAGACGGCGCCGCCGATGGGCGACTACATGACGATGCGCGAGGAAATCGACGCGCTCACGGCGCCCGACAAGTGCAAGTCGTGCCACCACGGCTACATCAATCCGGCCGGCTACGTGCTCGAGCACTACGACTCGGTCGGAACCTGGCAGGACACGGATCCGCTCGGCGGCCCCATCGACGGCACCGGCAACGTCATCGTGAGCGCCGATCCGAACGCCACGCCGGTCGCGATGTCGTCGCCGCTCGACCTGATGCAGGCCATCGCGGCGAGCGACCAGGCCAAATTCGTGTACGCGCAGCAGCTCGTCGCGTTCGCCACGAACCGCGTGCCGAACCCGAACGACGACTGCGTGGTCGCCACGCTCACGAGCAACATGGCGAGCGACTCCTATCCGCTCGTGAATCTCATCGCCGATTACACCCAGGCAGATTCCTTCCGTCTGCGGACCGTGGGGAAGTGAAGGGAACTCCGAACATGACGACCAAATTGTTCTCTCGACGCACCTTGCTACGCGGCCTCGGGGGCGCCGCGGTGGCCGCTCCGTTCTTGAGCTCCGTCGCCGAGCGCGCGGCGAAATCCCAGGGTATGACCGCCGAAATCCCGAAGCGGCTCATCGTGTACTTCACGCACTACGGCTGCCTCACCGATCGCTGGTTCCCGGCGCTCTCGCACGGCGCGCTGAGCTCCACCGATTACATGAACATGCAGACCTTGAGTCCGCTCGCGCCCTACGCGCAGAAGCTCCTCATGGTGCGCGGCATCCGCGCCATGAACGAGTGGAGCTTCCAGGGCACGCTCGGGCAAACCACGGACCCTCACACGCAAGTTTGCGGCACGTACTTCACGTGCCAGCCGGTCACGCCGTCGGACGGCAAGTTCACGGCGACGCCGACCGGACGCTCGCTCGACCACGTCTGCGCCGACCAGCTGAATCCGAACGGCGCCGTGCCGCTCTTCATGCAGATCGGCGGCGTCAACGGCAGCTCGAGCAACACGCAAGCCGTGATCTCGTTCGATCAACCGAACCAGATCTTCCCCGGCGTCGGGTCGCCGACGCAGGTGTGGAACAGCCTCACGAACCTGTTCGGCTCGGGCGCGATGTCCGCCGACACCTACGCCGCGGTGAGCGGCCAGAGCATCGTCGACATCGTGCACGACGACTTGTCGACTCTCCAGCGCGTCAACATGAGCTCGGCGGACCAGAAGAAGCTCTCGGATTGGGTCGACCTCCTGCACCAAACGTCCGGCACCATGTCCGCGCAGTGCACGCAGGACACGGCGACCGGCCTCGGTCTGACGAACCAGGCCGTGCAGGCGAACGGCGACATTTCGCAGGTCGCGCCGATCATGATGGATCTCGCCGTCCTCACCGCGGTGTGCGACGCGAACCGGGTCATCTTCATGAAGATGCCGCCGAACTACGTGTACAAGAACCTGAACCTGACGACCGAGTCGCACGGCTTGTCGCACCGCATCGGCACGGCGTTCATGGGCGGCTCGTGCCTGAGCGGCGTGATGGACATGCTGCACAGCATCGACGTCTTTTACGCGCAGCAGTTCGCCTACCTCGTCGGCAAGCTCGACGGCGTGCCCGAGGGTGACGGCACGACGCTGCTCGACAACACGGCCACCGTCTGGTTTCAGGAAATGTCCGACGGCGACAGTCACAACCTGAACAACCTCCCGATTCTCCAGGCGGGCGGCTGCGGCGGCTACTTCAAGACCGGCTGGGCCATCAACGTCGACGGCGGCAGCGCCAACATGAGCGTCGGCAACAGCGACGGCGACTGCAAGAACGGCTCGACCCTCTCGAACCTCGACGACGCCGGCACGCCGTCGACCGTCGCTTCGCAGCCCATCAACCGCTACTTCTGTAACCTGATGAACGCGGTCGGCGTCAAAGCCGACGCGACCGGTTTCCCCGCCGTCGGCGGCACCCAGCCGGTCGTGAACTACGGCAAATACGACGACACGACGCTCTTCAACACGAACCAGCCGGCCACCATCAAGACGCCGGGCGAGTACTCGGAGCTCCGCGCAAGTTAGCGAATCGGTCCTTCCGAACGCGGGGGTCAGAAGTTCTCGGCGCGTCGCGGCGTGCTATGCCGCCCGCTTCGATGAAGTTCTTCGCCACGGCGGCCAAAGGCACCGAACCCGCGCTCCGCGACGAGCTCCGTGAGCTCAGGCTCGCCGGGGTGCGCGCCGATCGCGGGGGCGTGCACTTCGAGGGCGAGCCGACCGCCGCGTACCGCGCGTGCTTGTGGTCGCGCGTGGCGCTGCGCGTGCTCGCGCCGCTCGCGACGTTCGAGGCGCCCGACGAGGCCGGACTCTACGAAGGCGTGCACGCCGTCGACCTCGACGCCGTGCTCGATCCGAAGCGGACGCTCGTCGTGAGCGCGGCGTGCCGCTCGAGCCGGCTCACGCACACCGAGTACCTCTGCCAGCTCACCAAAGACGCCGTCGTCGATCGCATCCGCGAGAAGCGCGGCACGCGGCCGAGCGTCGACAAGCGCGACGCCGACGTGCACCTCTTTCTCCACCTCGTCAAAGACGTGGCGACGCTCTACCTCGACTACGCCGGCCGCTCGCTGCACGAACGCGGCCTGCGCCTGCCCGGCGCCGAAGCGCCGCTCCGGGAGACGCTCGCGGCCGCGGTCGTGCGCTACTCCGGTTGGGATCGCGAGAGCCCGTTCGTCGATCCGGCGTGCGGCTCGGGCACGCTGCTCGTCGAGGCGGGACTCTGGGCCAAGCGCGTCGCGCCCGGGCTTGCGCGCGACCGCTTCGGGTTCGAGCGCTGGTTCGGCTTCGGGGACGCCGAACGGCTCGCGTTCAGCGCGCAAAAAGAGGAAGCACGCTCGCTCGTGCTGCCGGCGTCGCCGCCGCTCCTCGGTCGCGACGTCGACGAAAGCGCGCTCGGGCTCGCCCGCAAAGTCGCCGTGCGCGCGAAGCTCGACGCGCGGTTCGAGCTCGGCGCGCTCGCCGACGCGACCGTCGCCGACGCGGGCGCGCTCGTCCTGAACCCGCCGTACGGCAAACGCCTCGCGCGTCCCGCCGAGCTCGGTCGCGACCTCGCGCGGCTCGTCGATCGCCACCCGCGCGCGCACGTCGCGCTCCTCCTCGCCGAAGATCAGCCGCTCGCGCGCACCCGCCGCCGCCCCGAGCCGCCGCGCTCACTCTTCAACGGCGACCTCGCGTGCGTCTTACGCACCTGGTCGCCCCTCGAACCCTGAACGAACGCCCGCCGGAGAGGGCGTAGACCGGCGCCCCGCGGTCGCTCGCCGCCGGCGACATCGCGCCGTCACGGCGCCGAGGTTTCGGGCAACGCGCGGGCGCGCGGCGCGGCGCGTGCAGGTGCTGGCAGCACGCGACGCGCGGGGACGTGCCGTGAACCAAACAATCCCAAAAACACGGGCGAATCTAGCCGCGTGAGGGACGGCTGCCGGGTGGGTCGGACGGGAGGAGCGCTTTGGGGTCGAGGACGCGACCTTCGAGGGTGAGCTCCCAGCCGACGCCGCGTTCGCGGAGCTCGGCGGTGTAGATGGAGTCGCGGTGAAGCAGGCGCGAGACGAGCGTGGAGAGGGCGGTCGCGAGCAGGAGCGGGAGCACGATGGCGTAATCGCCCGAGAGC
The DNA here is from genome assembly GCA_035499895.1 of Polyangiaceae bacterium. GTDB lineage: Bacteria > Myxococcota_A > Polyangia > Polyangiales > Polyangiaceae > PMG-095. The sequence goes on from DATJXW010000217.1 coordinate 31,099, forward strand.
TCGAAGGCCATGACGGCGGCCATGAGCGGCGCGTGGACGGTCGCGCCCGTCGCCGCCGCCATGCCGACGAGCGCGTAGCCGCCCGGGACGCCGAGGTGCACGCCGAGCGCCGCGAGGCCGTGCGCGTAGAGCAAGCCGAGCGCGCCGCCGATGAGGAGCGTCGGCGTGAAGACGCCGCCGGGGCTGCCGGACGAGACGGACGCGGTCGTCGCGAACACCTTGCCGGCGAGCAGGCACGCGACGAAGCCCGGCGCGAACGCGCCGTCGAGCAGCGCGTTCAGCGGCTCGTAACCGTTGCCGGCCACGTCGGGCAAGAGCGCGACGGCGCCGCCCGCGAGCAGGCCGCCGAGCGCCGGACGCCACGGAAGCCGCAACGCCTTGCGCTTGAACGCGCGCTCGCCGAGCGACAACACGCGCATGAACGCGTTCGCCCCGAGCGCCGTCACGATGCCGAGACCGGCGAAGGCGAGGAGCTCGGTCGGGTGCTCGAGCTGGAAGGAGCGCTGGCCGTAGATGGGGCCCTGTCCGACGGCGGCGCGCGTGAGCGCCACGGCGATGACCGTCGCCACGAGCGCGGGCAGGATCGCCTCGAGCGCGACGACGCCGGTCACGACTTCGAGCACGAAGAGCACGGCCGCGAACGGCGTGTTGTACGCGGCCGCGAAGCCCGCCGCGGTGCCGGCCGCGATCAGGCGCCGCGCGTCGTTCATGGGCAAGCCGAGCTTGTCGCTCACGAATTTGCCGCACGCGCCGCCGAACTGGATGAGCGGCCCTTCGCGGCCGATCGAGCCGCCCGACGCGATCGCGCAGAACGACGCGAGCGATTTGACGAGCGTGACCCGCATCGGCAGCCGCACCTTGCCGAGCACGACGGCTTCCATCACTTCGCCGACGCCGCGCCCGCCGCGCGAGCGCGTCACGAGCATGCCGAGCAAGCCCGCGCAGAGTCCGCCCGCGCACGGCGCGACCAAGCGAAGCCACCACGGAAAGTGCTTCATCGCCGAGACGACGTCGTGGGCGTTCGCCGCCGCGGCGAACAAGGCGCTCAGGGCCGCGCGAAAGACGATGGCGAACGCCGCCGCGCCGAGCGCGACGAGGAGCACGCCGAGCGCGAAACGGGCGCTGCCGGGCTCGGGGTCGAGCGTCGCGCTCGGCTCGTTCACCGGGGTAGCGTGTCAGATCCGAGGCTCGGCGAGCCAGCGCTCGCTCCCGGCCGCGCGTGCAGGCGCGGCTTTCGGCGACCAAATCGTCACGTTGCGGGCTTTTGCCACGACGGGCGGCGCGGGCTTTCGGCCGAAACGGACGATTTTGCGGCCGCACCCGCGCGGCGCGGCTGGCCTGGCTCGTGCAAAGGACGCTCCACGGGCTCTGCATGCCGCTTCGGATCGAGGACTACGCGCTCATCGGAGATACGCAGACCGCCGCGCTCGTCGGACGCGACGGTTCCATCGATTGGCTGTGCGCGCCGCGCTTCGACTCGGGGGCGTGCTTCGCGGCGCTGCTCGGCGCGCCGGAGCACGGGCGCTGGCTCATCGCGCCGCGCGGCGCCGACCTCGCGCGGACGACGCGCGCGTACCGCGACGGCACGCTCGTGCTCGATTCGACGTTCGAGACGCCCGAGGGGCGCGTGCGCGTCACCGATTGCATGCCGCCGCGCGATCGCGCGCCCGAGGTCGTGCGGGTCGTCGAAGGGCTCGAGGGCGACGTGCCGATGCAATTCGAGCTCGTCGTTCGCTTCGACTACGGGTCGATCTTGCCGTGGGTGACGCGCGCGCCCGACGCGCGGCTCCGCTTCATCGGCGGCGCGGACTCGCTCGTGCTCGAGAGCGACGTCGAGACGCAGGGCCGCGGCATGACGACCGTCGCGGATTTCAGCATGAAAAAGGGCGAGCGGCGCGCCTTCGTGCTCTCGTGGCACCCGTCGCACGAGGAGCCGCCGCCGGCGCGCGACGCCGCGGCCGCCGTCGGCGACACGGAGACGTGGTGGCGGGCCTGGTCGCGCCGGTGCGCGCATCGCGGCCCGTTTCACGCCGAGGTGGGCGACTCGCTGCGCGTGCTGAAGGCGCTCTGTTACGCGCCGACGGGCGGCATCGTCGCCGCGCCGAGCATGGGGCTGCCCGAGCGGCTCGGCGGCGTGCGAAACTGGGACTATCGCTTCTGCTGGCTCCGCGACGCGACGTTCGTGCTCTACGCCTTCACGCTCGCGGGTTACGAAACGGAAGCCAAGGCGTGGCGCGATTGGCTGCTCCGCGCCATCGCCGGCGACCCCGCGAAGCTCCAGGTCCTCTACGGGCTCGCGGGGGAGCGACGGCTCACCGAGCGCGAGGTGCCCTGGCTGCCCGGCTACGAAGGAGCGCACCCCGTGCGCCTCGGGAACGCGGCCGTCGACCAATTCCAACTCGACGTGTACGGCGAGGTGATCGACGCGTTCCACCAGACCTTCCGCACCGGGCTCGCGCTCGATCAGCCGTCGTGGAACGTCGAGCGCGGGCTCCTCGAATTCCTCGAAAGCGCGTGGGAACGGCCCGACGACGGCTTGTGGGAAGTGCGCGGACCGCGCCGGCACTTCACCCATTCGAAGATCATGGCGTGGGTCGCGTTCGATCGCGCGGTGAGAACGGTCGAACACAACCGCGTCGAGGGGCCGGTCGAACGCTGGCGCAAGCTGCGCGACGAGATCCACGCCGACGTGTGCGCGCACGGCTTCGACGCGAAGAAGCGAGCGTTCACGCAGTGGTACGGCTCCGACGAGCTCGACGCGAGTCTGCTCATGATCCCACAGCTCGGTTTTTTGCCGGCGAACGACGCGCGCGTGGTCGGCACCGTGGCGGCCGTCGAGCGCGAGCTCTTGAAAGGCGGCTTCGTCCTGCGCTACCCGACGGTCCGGCAAGACGGCCTCCCGCCCGACGAAGGCGTGTTTCTCGCGTGCAGTTTCTGGCTCGCCGACTGCTACGCGCTCATGAACCGCAAGCGCGAAGCCGAGGCGCTCTATCGCCGCCTGCTCGCGCTCCGCAACGACGTGGGCCTGCTCGCCGAAGAATACGACCCCGACAACGGGCGCCAGCTCGGCAATTTCCCGCAGGCGTTTTCGCACGTCGGGCTCGTGAACACGGCGTATAACCTCACGCCGCACCACACGCAGCCCGCCGTGCATCGCCGCGGCGGTTGACGCGGCCCGGTGCGTCGAGCGGGCGCTCAGCCGCGCTGGTGGAGCTCGATGACGTTGCCGTCCGGATCGCGCACGAAGATGCCCTGAGCGCGCGGGCCGAACCGCTGCGGACCGCCCGAAAGCGCGATGCCTTCCGCTTCGAGCCGCGCCTTCGCCGCGAGGATGTCCGGGCAGAGCAGCGCGATGTGCGTGATGCCCGCGTGCTTGTCCGGCACGTCCATGAGCACGTTCGGCTCCTTCGCGTTCGGCGCGTTGAGCACGAGGTTGATCTCGACGCCCGACGGATGATCGAGAATGGCGACGGGCTCGGGCCCGACGGGCCCGGCGGTCTTGGTGAAGCCGAGGAGCTCGTAAAAGCGCAAGGAGCGCTCGAGCTCGTGCACCCGAATGCCGATGTGAGCGAGGCCAGCGAGCGGGATCGGCGTCGTCATGCGACGAGCGTAGATCGGAGCCGCGCCGGCGGGGCGGCGGGCGGTGGCCCGTGGGCTTTTGTTCAGCCGCACCCCCGCGCGGGTGACAGCTCGCGGGCGGGCATGCCACGATGGCCGCGTGATCGGGGGACATGCCCCAGACGATGGCGGCGCCAGGGCCGCGCAGCGCGTTTTTTGGGTGATTTTTTGGGGTGCTCTGCTCGCCAGCGTGTTCGCCGCGGGGCGCGCGGGGGCGGAGCCCGCGGCGCCGAACGACGCGTCGAACGTGCCGAACGCGCCGAACGGAGCGAACGCGCCGAGCGCGCCGAACGGAGCGAACGTGCCGAACGCGCCGAACGGAACGAACGCGCCGAACGGAGCGAACGCGCCGAACGGAGCGAACGTGCCGAACGGAGCGAGCGCGCCGAGCGACTTTTGCGTCGCGCGATTCCTCACGCCGCTCGAAGCCATGGGCGGCGTCGTCCCGGCGCCCGTCGCGCCGAACGCGTCGTGGCTCGCGCGCGTCGAACGAGCCGGTCGCGAGCTCGCCGCGCGCTTCGGTGACCCGAACGCTCCCGCGCGTGTCGACGTGCTCGTCGCGACCATCGCCGATCCGATCGACTCGGGCCTCGGCTACCAATTCGAGACGTCGCTCCAGGCGCTCCTGCGTGGCGTCGAACACGCAGTCGATCGCGAAAGCCTGTTTCGCGATCGCAGCTATCTGCCGTGGGACGACCGCGATCTGCCCGACGACCAACAGAAACAGTCGGCCGGCTGCCGCATCGCGATGCCCGGCGTCGTGCTCTTTCGCGGCGGCGCCGACCCGACGCCGCATCTCTCCGCGGTGCTGCTCGTCGGTGAATCGCCGACGAGCGGCGTGCGCCAGGCCGCCCTCGACAACGCGCTCCGCATTGCGCGCGTGCTCGCGCCGGAGCTCGCGAGCGCGGGGGCCACCGTGCGCGTCGTCGGGCCCACGTTTTCCGGCAGCGCCCAGTCGCTGAGCCGCGCGCTCCGGAGCTTCGCCGTCGAGGCGGGCACGGCGCTGCATTTCCGTGTGCGGAGCGGCACGGCGACCGGCTCCGATCTGCCGGCCTGGCTCGGCACGGACGCGGCGCCCCTCGCGCTCGCGAACGGCGGCGAGATCACCTTCGACGCGACGACCGTCCCCGAAGAAGACGCCGAGTGCGCCTATTTTCACTTCTTGCGACGCCGGCTCGACGTGCCCGTCGAGCACGACGGCGTGCCGCGTGACAGCGGCGTGCCGCTCGCGCGCGTCGCCACGCTCGCCGAGTCGGGGACCGAGTTCGGCGCGACGCCGCTCGCCGACGACGCGCCGCGCTGCGCGTTTCGTGCGTCGTCCGCCTTCGCCTTCCCGTTCCACGTGTCCGCGTTGCGTGACGCCTACGAGAGTCTCGATCAGCACGCGGCGGGCAAGTCGGACCCCTCGATCGCGCGCGCCACCTCGCTCGACCCCTCGCTGCGCGAGACGCGCACCGCGCTCGACACCGAAGCGCCGCCGTCGCCGAAGACGCAGACGGCCGAAGATCTGGCGTTCCAGAACGTGCTCGAGCGGCTCGTCACGCGCGAGGTGCGCTACCTCGGCATCCACGCGACCGACGTGGGCGACGCGATTTTCCTCGCGCGCAAGATCCGCGACGTGGCGCCCGACGTGCGCCTCGCCTTCTTCGACGCCGACACGCTGCTCCTGCACAGCGCGTTTCAGCGCGAGCTCTTGGGGTCGCTCGTCGTGAGCCCGTACCCGTTTCTCGGCTTGAGCGAGCTTTCGACGCCGGACGACGGCGCGCCGACGCTCTTGCCGCGCTTCGACGGCTTCGAAAACAGCGCCGCCGAAGGTCTCTACAACGCGGTCGTCGCCGAGCGCGCGGAGGCGCGGCACGTCGCGAAGCCGGTCGAGCGGCTGCGCGAATACACGCTCGGTTCGCAGACCCCGCTGCCCGTGTGGATTGCGGCGATCGGTCGCGGCACGCTCGTGCCGAACGGCGCCGGCGCCACCCCCGATTGCGGGCGGCGCCTGTTCGGCACGCCCGACGCGAACCCCGCCGCGACGCTCTGCGCCGCGCCGCCGAAAGCGGCCGAAGCGGCGCGCGACGCCTTCCGCCGCGCCCAGGCGACCGAGCTCAGGCCGTATCCGCGCGCGACGTTGCCGAACGCGTGGTTCTTCCTTTACGTGCTCATCGCGTTCGGACTCTTCGTCGACGTGACGCGGCAAAACTTGCAGGAGCGCAAGCTCGCGAACAACGCCGTGCTCGTGCGCGGCAAGCCGACCAAGGATCAGACGCTCGACTTGGCCATCGGACGCACCAAGTGGCGCTTCTACGCGACCATTCGCTCGTTTTTGTTCGCGCTCGCGCTCGCGTACATGGGGTCGCTCCACGTCGTCTGGTTCGTCGCGCTCGGCGCGTTGCGCCCGAACGCTTGGTCCGCGGCGCCCGCGAATCTGCTGTTTCAACTCGCGGTCGTGCTCGTCTCGATCCTGCTCGTCGCGATCGCCGTGCTCCTCAGCTGGCAAGCCGCGGCGCGCTTTTTCCACGATTATCGGGCGTTCGCGCACTGGGGCGGTGAAAACCTGTGGCCGCGCCTGCGGGACGTCGCCGACAGTCTGCGCGCGACCGACTCCGAGGGCCGCGAGCGCGATTCGACGAACGACGCCGGGGCCGATCGGGATTCCACGCCGCCGAGCTCGCGTCCGAGCTTGCGCGATCGCATCAGTTTGACGCTCGGCGTCGCGCGCCCGGTCGGACGGCTCGCGTCGGCGCACATCTCGTTCGCGCAGCTGCGGCTGCTCGTCAGCATCGCGAGCGTGCTCGCGGTCGGCTTCACGCTGCTCCTCTTCGCGGACACGTGGAACTGGGTCGACGGACCGCGTACGAGCCGCCTCGTGCTGATGGCGTTCCGCGACGTGCGGCTGGCGAGCGGCGTGTGCCCGTCCACGCCCGCCCTGCTCTGCCTCGGGTGCGTGTACGTTTGGGCCGTCGGACGCATGGCCCGGCTCACGCTCGCGCACTCGATGTCGCGCGTCTCGCCGCCCGACGGCGAGGCGGACCTCGTGAGCACGCCGCTCCGGGTGATTCTGTTTCCGCGCTACGCGAGCGGCAAAACACCGGACGGCGGCTTCACCGAAGTCGAGCGCGACGTGCTGAACGCGATTTGGCGGCCCGTCACCGGCAACGTCTACCCGATGACGGCGCTCGGCATCCTCACCTTTCCGGTCGTCGTGTTTTGGCTCGAGCCGCTCTCCACGCTCGAAAGCGCGTGGGGTTCGTGGCTGCTTCGCGGCGGGCTCTGGCTCTCCGTCTCGCTCATCGGCGTGACGCTCGTGCAGCTCGTCCAATTCTGGCTCGCGCTCCGGCACCTGCTTCGCCGCACGCTCGAGCATCCCATCGGGCCCGCCTTCGACGGCGTGCCGAGCTTCGCGCGGGATTCGGTCGATCACCAGCTGTCGCGCACGCCCGCCGAGAATCTGCGTTGGGCCGCGTGCGCGCGCCTCTACCTCGAGCTCGTTCACGCGCAGAAACTGCTCGGTCAGTTGCCGTTCGCCTGCGACGACACGAGCCTCGCCATGCGCGCGACGCTGCTCGGCGAGCTTCGCACCGCCGCGCTCGCGGGCAAGCCGTCGCTCGCGCTCAGCACCGATCCGCACCGGACGGGCGGCTCGACCCCGCCGCCGCATCCGCAAAAAGAGCGCGCCGACGCGGAGGTCGCGCTCACGCAGGCGGTCATCGTCGCGGCGTCCGGCGTCATGCAGGTCGTCGAGGCGGCGTGGGCCTACGACGGCGAGCTCGCGCCGAACGTGGCGAAGTGGCTCGAGTCGGCGCGCACCTTCGTGGCCACGGTCCTCACCCTGCTCATCCATCGCCACGTGCGGCAGTTTCGCCACTTCATGCAGGTGACGACGGGCTCGACGCTGCTCCTGCTCTTCGCCGTGACGAGCTACCCGTTCGAGCCCTATCGGATGCTCCTCACCTTCAGTTGGCTCGTCGTGCTCTCCGTCGTCGCGCTGAGCATCTGGGTATTCGTGGAGCTCGATCGCAACACGCTGATGAGCCACGTGAGCGGCACGCACCCGGGTGAAGTCACGCTCAACTGGGCCTTCGTCGTGCGCGTGGTGGGCTTCGGCGCCGTGCCGGTCTTGAGCGTCGCGGCGGCTCAGTATCCGCAAATTGCCACGTTCGTGTTTCAAACCCTGAGCCCGCTCAGCGGTCTCTTGCATTGAGACTGAACGGGCTCGTCCGCCCGCAGCGGCCGTGCGTTGCGCGCCGGTAAAAAGGGGCGCATATCTCGTTCCGTCATGGAAACGCTGCCGGCGCTCGGGGACGTGCGGCTCTTTTTGGCGGTCGCGCGGCTCGGCGGTTTTTCGGCCGCGGCGCGCGAGCTCGGGATTTCCCCCGGCGCGGTGAGCAAGCAGATCGCGCGGCTCGAGCGCGCGTTCGACGCGAGCTTGTTCGAGCGCAACACGCGGCACGTCGCGCTCACGGCCGAAGGCCGGCGGATTGCCGTGCACGCGCGCGAGGCCCTGCGCGAGCTCGAACAAGCGGCGGAGGTCACCGCGGGCAAGCGCGACGCGCTGTCGGGCGTCGTGCGCCTGTCGGCTCCGGTGAGCTTCGGTCGCAAGCACGTGACGCGCGCGATCGCCGAGTTTCGCGCGGAAAACCCCGACGTCGAGTTCGAGCTCCATCTCTCCGATCGCGGCACCGACCTGCTCGTGAACGATTTGGATCTCGCGCTCGTGCTCGCGCACGGCGCCGCGCCCGAAGCGAACGTCGTCGCGCGGCGGCTCGCGTCGAGTCGCCGCCTGCTCGTCGCGTCACCGGCGTATCTCGAGCGCTACGGCGCGCCGCGCGTGCTCGCCGATCTGAAAGCCCGCGTCACGCTCGTGGAGGCGCGCGGCGGCGCGGCGACGAGCAGCTGGCCGCTCGTGAGTGAACGCAAGCGAGCGCGCGTCGCGGTCGCCGGGGCACTCCGCAGCGACAGCACCGACGTCGTGCGTGAATGGTGCCTCGCCGGGCTCGGTATCGCGCTCTGCGACGGCTGGGACGTGGCCGAGGACGTCGAGCTCGGGACGCTCGTGCGCGTGCTGCCGGCCTGGGAAGGTGAAGAGTCGGTGCTGCGCGCGGTGCGGCTTCGCGGCGAGCCGTTGCCGCGGCGGGTCGCCGCGTTCGTCGGCTTCGCGAAGGAGCGCTGGGCCGAGCACGCTCCCTGGTGACGTTCAGCCGCCGTCCGTCACGAGCGCGTCGAACGCGCGCCAGAAGCGCGCGCGGAGCTCGTCGGTCTCCATCAAGATTTCGTGGAACGCGCCGGCCACGTCGACGACCTTGCCGCGCGGCACGCGCGCGACGAAAAAGCGGGTCGCTTCGCTCTTCACGATGCGGTCGTCGCCCGGCAAGATCGCGACGAGCGGGCACGCGATGCGCTCCGCCGCACCGGGAGTCACGAGCCGCTCGCGCAGGTCGACGGCGAAATCGAGCCAGCGCCACGTCGGTTCCCCGAGGCTGAGCTCGGGATGCGCGCGGTAGAGCGTGCGGACGCGCTCGTAGCGCGTGCGATCGTGCGTGCACACGTTTTTCTCGAACGCGAGCTCGGCGGGGTCGACTTGCCGGCGAGCGAGCCGCGTGTCGCCCGCGACGCGCCCGGCCGTCGCGACGACGCCGCGAATCAGCCAAAACGGCAGGGCTCCGACCGCGAATTGGATCATCGGCGCCGAGAGCACAGCGCCGGCGAAGCGCGGCTCGCCTTCCGAAAGCACGAGCGCGTTCAGCGCGGCGCCCATCGAGTGCGCGAGCGCGAACCACGGCTTCGGCAGCGACGCCGCGTGCGCGTCGAGCACGTCGCGAAAATCGTCCGCGAGCGCGTAGCAACCCCCGACCACGTCGCACGCGAGCGGATCGTCGCCGAAGCGCGTCGAGAGGCCTTGCCCCGCCCAGTCGTGCGCGAGCACCACGAAGCCGCGCAGAAGCAGCTCGCCGATGACCTCGCCGTACTTCTCGATCGGCTCGGTGCGACCCGTGCTGACGACGACGGACCCGCGCGCGGTGCCGGGCGGCGTGAAGCGCGCGCTGCGAAGACGCCGCCCCGAACGGGCCATGACCCACGCGGCGGCGCCGTCCGGTAACGGCGGGCCGTCCGCGACGCGATTGAGCGGAGCCGGCTCCATGCGGCTCACTAATTACCACGGGCGTCTTGTTTGGATGTTACCCTTCGGGTCCCATGCCGATGGCGCAGCACCGCATCCCGATTCTGACCACGTTCGAGGCCCCGCCCGGCTACGTGATGCAGCGGGTGATGGGACCGTGCTGGGGCATCACCGTGCGCTCGCGCAGCGTCGTCGGTACGGCGTGCGCCGGTTGCCAGCAGTTTTTCGGCGGCGAGATCAGCGCGCTCACCGAGCTCGCGACCGAGTCGCGCAACGTCGCCATGCAGCGCCTCGAGCAGCACGCCATCGAGCAGGGCGCGAACGCCGTGCTCGGCATGCGCTTCGACTCGGGTGAGCTCATGCAGAACACCAACGAGATCGTGGCCTACGGCACGGCCGTGATCATCGCGCCGGTCCACAAGTAGCCGCGGTCCGAGCGCTCGTGTCCGCGCCGTACCGCCTGAGCCCCGCGACCGCGCGCGCCATCGATCGCCTCGCGCGGCGGGCGCATGCGTTTCACCGCTTCGCGCACCACCCGCTCTGCGAGCGCTACGCGCCGGAGCTCTTGATCCTCGGGCGCCGCGGTCGCGTGTGCCGTGGCTGCGCGGCGGTGCTCGCGGGGCTGCCCTTCGGCGGCGCGCTCGTGGGGCTCCTGCAGCCGAATGCCGTGACGCTCGCGGCGGCGCTCGGCGTGGCGGCGCTGTTCGGCGGGCTTTCGCTCCGCGTGCGCTTGCCGAAAACGCTCGGGCGCTTCGTCCCCGCGTGCGGCATCGGCGCGGGCCTCGCGTCGGCGTTCACGCATGCGGGCGGCCGGCTCGCCGCCGTCGTGGCGCTCGTCACCGCCGTCGGAGTCGCGGTCTACCGTAAACGGCAGCCGAATCGCACGCCTTGCGTCACGTGTCCGGAGCGTCTCGGTCCCGGGCCGTGCAGCGGCCTCCGGCCGATCGTGCGGCGCGAGCGCGCGTTTCGGCGCCTGGCCGAGCGCCTGATCGATCGAGCTCCGGCATGACGCGCGCGACCGTTCGGCGACCTCGCGCGTGGGTGCCGTTGGTTTGGGTGGCGCCCTTGCTCGCGGGGTGCGTCGCCGGAGGCGCGCGGGCACACGCGGTCGCCTCGTCGCCGACGCCTCCCCCCGTGAGCTCTGCCGGAGCGCGGGGGATCGCTTGGATCCAGAATGATCCCGAAGCCGCGTTCGCGCGGGCGCGCGCCGAGCACAAGCTCGTGTTCGTCGATCTCTGGGCGACGTGGTGTCACACCTGCCTCTCGATGCGGGAGTTCGTCCTGACCGACGCCAAACTTCCCGGCGTGAGCGCGCGCTTCGTGTTCCTCGCGATCGACGGCGATCTCGAGAAAAACGCGGAGTTTCTGCGGCGCTTCCCCGCGTCGGGCTGGCCGACGTTCTACGTGCTCTCGCCCGACGGACCTCGCGTGCGCGGTCGCTGGATCGGCGCCGCCTCGCCCGCGCAGCTCGCTCGCTTTTTCGCGGACGCCGAGCGCGAACCGCTGGCCGGCGGCGAGGTCGCGGCGCTCGTCGCCGCCGCGGACGAGCTCGCGGCGGCGGGACGTCCGGCGGAGGCGGCGGAGAAGTACGGCGCCGCGCTCGACCGCGCGCCGAAGGATTGGCCGCGCGCGCCCGACGTGCGCGTCGCGCGCGCCGAGGCGCTCTTGCGCGCGAACGATCCCGGAGCGTGCGTCGACATGGCGCTCGCGACGGCGCCGGGCGCGCCGTTCGCGCCCATCAGCGCGTCCGATGAAGCCGCGGCGACGCTCGACTGCGCCGAACGGCTGCCGGCTTCGGATCCCCGGCGACGCCGCGCCGTCGAACGCGCGGTCGCGACGCTCGCGCCCCTCTGCGACGCGGGCGCCGCCGAGCTCACGCCCGACGATCGCGGGGACGCGTGCGGCAGCCTGATCGACGCGCGGACGGCGCTCGGTGACGCGCCGGGCGCGCGGCGTGCCGCCGAAACGCGGCTCGCCGTGCTCGAAGACGCCGTCCGCGGTCTGCCCGACGACGTGGCGCTGCTCTACGATCCGGCCCTGAGCGAGACACTGCTGTCGCTCGATCGCGGCAACGAAGCGGTCGTGCTGCTCGAAGCGCGCGCTCGCGCACTGCCCGACAACTACAACCCGCCGTACCACTTGGCGCGCGTCGCGTTGAAGCTCGGCCGCTTCGAGCTCGGTCTCGACGCGATCGAGCGCGCCCTCGCGCTCGCGTACGGCCCCCGGCGCGCGAACGCCTACGCCATCAAAGCCGAGCTCTTGCTCGGCGCGGGGCGCCACGACGACGCGGTCGCCGCGCTCGAGGCCGAGCTCGCGTTCCTCGCGGCGCTGCCCGAGGGCCAGAAGCGTCCCGAGACGGAACGCAAAGCACACGAGCGCCTCGCCGCCGTCCGCGCCGCACGCTGACGCGCCGCACGCTGACGCGCCGCACGCTGACGTGCCGCACGCTGACGCGCCGCACGCTGACGCGCCGCACGCTGACGTGCCGCGCGCTGCGTTTCGAGATGCGGCGGCGGCTTCGCGCGACGAAGGAATAGTCGCCTGCGGGTGTAGCCGAGGGACGGCCGCGGCGGTGCCGGCGGCAAAAAAGGCGCGTGCCACGATACGGGACGCCCTGTCCGTGGCATTGGACACGAGGCTCGCGGTGCTTTCCCTTCGCGCTTTCCCTTCGCGTCCCGGTCGCGCCGTCCTGCTCGGTGCGCTCCTCGCCGCCTGCAGTGACGGCGCGGCGACGCTGCCGACCGACCCGGGCTCGTACAGCCCCGTGGGCGCCGCGGGCTCGAGCTCGGCGTCCGCGGGTCGTGGTCCCGCGACCAGCGGCGCGAACGGCGGTCAAGCGACCGCGCCGAGCGGCAGCGGTGGCAGCGGCTTCGGAGCGTCGGGAGCGCACGCGGGCGGCTCGAGCGCTGGACCGAGCAGCGGCGGCACGGCGGCCACGGGCAACTTCGCGGGCGGCGCGAGTGCCGGCAGGGGCGCGGCCGGCAGTTTCGGGACCGGCGCGAGCGGCGCTGCCGGTAACGGCGGGCGCGGCGGGTCGTTCGGCGCGAGCGGCACGTCGTCGCTCGCCGGCGCGTCGAACGCGGGGCACGGCGGCGCGACCGGAGTCACCGGAGCCGCGGGTTCGCCGGCGAACGTGCCCGCGACGTTCGCCGCCGTGAGCTCCATCATTCAGCAGAACTGCGCCATCTGTCACGGCTCGCGCGCCCCACGCCTCACGAGCGGTTCCACGCTCTATCAAACGCTCACGTCGACCACCGTGAAGGAGTGCGGCGGCAACGCGCTCGTCAAGCCGAACGACCCGACGAACAGCGCGCTCCTCATGTTGCCCAATTGGGAGTGCGACGACATCGTCATGCCGCAGGGCTGCATCGACATGCCGTGCCTCTCCGCGACCGACCTCGCGACGATCACCGCATGGATCGACGCGGGCGCGCCGAGCAAATAGCCGCCGAGCGCGTGGTGGCGCTTCGTGCGACGCGGGAGCCGGGCATGCTGGAACGGTTGCTGCAGAAGAGGCGGGTCCACGAAAGGACTTCTCCGTGCAGGCACTGGTTCAGGTGACGAAATCAGGGAAATTCGGCCGTTTTGAGGCGGGCCCCGCTCTAGCGCCATGGTCCGCGCGCGATCTCGCCGAGCAGAAGCGCCTGTGGCGTTTTTGGTACGGCGTGGCGGACTTCTACATGGCCGCGGCCCGCACCGTGATCGCGCAACTCGGCGATCCCCGACGTATCTGAACCCGTCGCGGCAGCCGCCGGCTCACGATTTGCGCGGCACTTCGTAGATGATCGTCGGTCGCAGCGCGTCGATCTGATCGGCGCGCTCGGGCGGGCGAAACGCGAAGAGCGCGAACGTGAGCTTGTCGGGCGTCACGTCGACGATGGTAAAGCCGTTCTTTTCCGTGGGGGCGAGCGCGGTTTCGATGCCTACGAGAGCGGAGGGAGCCGCCTGCACGCCCCGGTACGCCGACGGGAAGGCGAGATCGCCCGTTCCGAGCGTGCCGGCCGTCACGAGGTGGATCGGGTGCGGCAGCGCGAACTCACCCGAGCGCACGATTCGGCCCGCCGCGGACGCGTGCAGATCTCCCTGCACGATGAGCGGCGTGCGGCTCTTCTGCTCGGCGAGCGCGCCGAGGAGGCGCTGGTGTTGCGCGAACCAACCGCGTTGCCAGCCCGGCTTGTCGCCGAACGGCACGAGCCTCCGCAGCTTCTCGTCGAACACGTCGGGATAAAACTCGCCGGCCTTGCCCGTCGTGTAACCGAAGGGCAGCGAGGGCGCGTGGAAAAAGTGCGTCGTGTCCTCGGCGCGCGTGCGCGCCAAAATCCACGCCTCGACCCAGCTCGGCAGCACCTTCGCGTGCGCGCCCTTGAAGTCCGCGTAGCGCCGGCAGTCGTAGAGCACGGCTTCGAGGAGCGCGCCGTAGCGCAGCGTTCCGAACGTCATGTTCGTCCCGGGCGGCAGACCCGCCTTGTCGCCGCCCGGCAAGAAATCGGGCCGGTGAGCGTCCGGCAAAAACTCCGGATAGTAGAGCGCCTGCGTCTCCTCGGCGCCGACCTTGCCGTACGTCTCCGGCGGCAGCGTCGCGACGTTCGCGTCAAACTCCGCGTTTTCGAACATGTCGTGGTCGTCCGTCAGAAAGAAGGACGGCGTCGAGCGGAGCGCGGTGCCGTAAAGCCCGGGGATTTGGTAGTCGCAGAGCGCGAGAAAAGTCGCGGCGTTCTTCGGGTGCAACATCGGCACGCTCGTGTCGAGCGCCGCGCCGAACTTCGCCCGGTGATTTTGCTCGATGAACTTGGCGAGCGGCTTGTTTTGGCTGGTCTCGAGATCCCAATAGACGTGATCGCCGTTCGCGATCACGACGTCGGGCTGGAACGAGAGCGCGCGCGCGAGCAAGCGCCGCCGGAGCGCCATGGCGAGGAAGAACGTCTTGCCTTGAAACGCGGGGCCGTCGTAGCCGCCGGCGCACGTGTAGACGAGCAAGCGCAGTCGATCGACTTTCGCGTCCGGCGCCGGCAGCGTCTTCAAGCGCCACATGTCGCAGAGCGGCGCGCCGTTCGCGTCCGTGAGGCGAAGCTCGTACGGCGTCGCCGGCTTCAAGCCGCTCACGTCGAAACGAAAGAAGCGACCCTGCGCGTCGGTGCGCACGCCGTCGAAAGGCACGCCGCCGACGAGGAGCTTCGGCGTCGTCTTGAGCGGCGCTTTGAACGACGCTTTGATCAGGAAGCGCTCGTGGTTTGCCGCGGGGATGAGGTGGGCGAGCGGCCCGCCGTTCCAGCCGCTCGGCGCCGCCTCGGCTTCGGGGAGCGCGCCGAGCGCGGCGAGCGCCCCCGCCGTAGCCCCTAAAAATTCTCTCCTCTTCAGCCCTTGCGCACTTTTCGCGCGGTTTCCCTCGTCCACCGTCATGGTTCGTCCATACCATCGCCGCCTGCTCGGAGTCGCGCCGAGGTACCGCTAGCGAGTTCTCGACGCGGCTCGCGCGCAGGCCGCGGCTCTGTCAGATTGGCCCGAGAAGGATCCGCGACTCGCCGCACGGGAATCCGAAATGCCGAATACTGTTCGAGGACCGCGGCGCGGGTTCGCTGATTTCAACGAGTTGGGAAAATTGTAAATGAGAAAGTCGCTCCTCTTCGTTCCGTCGCTGCTCGCTGGCTTGGGCTTCGCTTCGAGCGCGGGCGCCACCACTTGGTACGTGACGCCCGACGGCACGGCGACGGACGGCTGTTTCAGCCGCGACTACGCGCCGTGCGATCTCGGGACGGCGTCGAACAACGCGGTGGCGGGCGACACCGTGATCCTCGGCGACGGCGTTTACACGAAGCAGCTCTACGTGTCGGGCACGGGCACGTCGTCCGCGTGGCTCACCTTCCAGGCGGACGACTGCGCGACGCCGATCATCGAGGGTCCGGGCGTCGCTCCCGACGCCGACAATCAAGACGCGGGCGTGAGCTCGTCGGTCGCGACGTACGTGAAGTTCGTCGGCATCGTGTCGACGGGCTGGTCCACCGGGTTCGGCAACGGTTGGGTCGACACCGACGCGACGACGTCGAACGGTCACTTCGAGTACGACAACTGCCTCGCCGACGGCAACGGGCGCACCGGTTTCACCTTTTACAGCGCGCAGGGCATCAAGATCAAAAACAGCATCGCCGCGCACAACGGCTCGAGCACGCTCCACTCCTGGTCGAGCGGCATCACGCTCTACGAGGCGCAAGGCAGCGCGAGCGACAGCTGGATCGAAGGCAACATTTCCTTCGAGAACATGGATAACCAGAAGCACACCGACGGCAGCGGCTTCATCATCGACGAGTATTCGAAGGGCGCGACCTTCATCAACAACGTCGCGTTCCGCAACGGCGGCTCGTGCCTGCGCCTGACCGAGAGCGCGAACACCGTGTTCGTCAACAACACCTGTTACCACGACGCGCAGGACATGGCGGACACGGGGCCGACGAACCCGAGCGAGGTGTATTTCACCAAAGCGAGCGACGGCAACACGACGACGGGCACGACGTTCATGAACGACGTCTTCGTCGCGACCGGCGTCGGCCCGGGGATGATGGCGATTTACAATCAGCCGACGACCGGTTGGGCGAACAACTCCGTGACGAACAGCGGCTCGGTGTCGTTCTTCACCGACGCGGAGGGGACGAATCCGAACTTCACGCTCGCGTCGGGCTCGATGCTCGCGGCCAAAGGCGGCACCGGCTCGAGCGTGCCGACGACCGACGTGGGCTTCGATCCGAAATGCATCACGAAGAAAGCGCCGACACCCATCGGTATGATGGGCTCGGGGAGCTGGTGGCAGTACTCGGTCGATCTCGACTACATCAAGAGCCTCGGCGGCGTCGCGAAGTGCTTCAACCCGAAGATGCGGAGCGGCACGCCGGACATCGGCGCGTACTCGAACGGCGCCGTCACGACGACGACGGCCGGCACGTGCACGAAGCCGCCGCCCTTCGGGACGATGCAGGGCCCCGGCCTCGGCGCAGGCGGCGCGGGTGGGATGAGCTCCGGCGCCGGCGGCATGAGCACCGGAGCGGGCGGCATGGCGACCTCGGCGGGCGGCAGCGCGGGCGCGGTGAGCACCGGCGGCACGACGTCGAGCGGCGGCACGACGAGCATGGGCGCGGGCGGCACGAGCAATCCGAGCGCGGGCGCGCCGGCTGCGGGCGGCACCACCGGCAGCGGCACCGGCGGCACGACCGCGACTGGAAGCGGCGGCACGGCTTCCGGCACGGGCGGCACCGGCGGCACGACGAGCACGAGCGCGGGCGGAACCACGAGCACGGGCACCGGCGGCACCGCGGCTCCCGGCACGGGCGGAGCGTCAGGCACGACGAGCGCCAGCGCCGGTTCGTCCGGCAGCGACAACACGAAGAGCGGCTGCGGCTGTCGCGTCGCCGGTGACGAGCCGAACGGCGGCGTCCTCGCGCTCGCCGGCTTGGTGGGACTCGCCGGGTTCGGCGTGCGGCGGCGCCGGGCGCGGTGAGTCGGTTACCCGCGCACCGGGCCTGCGCTCGCCGTCACTGCTTCGCCCACGTGGAGACGCTCTTGGCGTCGTAGTTGTAAATGGTGAGCTCGCCGCTCGCCGACGTGTACTCGACGACGCCCGTCGCTTCTTGCGGGCAGATCAGGTTCTGCGTGAACGTGTGGCCCGACGCCACGAACGTGCCGGCGATCGGCGGCTTCACGACTCCGCCGTTTACCTCGACCACCACGAACGTCGAGGCTCCCGCGTCGAGGACCATGGTGTCCTTGTGGGTGCCCCCGCTGTCGCCGCTCTCGTAGTCGGTGATGGCGGTCATGAAGTAGGTGCCTCCTTCGAGTGACCCACCGGTCGCAGTCCCCGAGGCCGGCATCGCGCTGGTCGAGTACGCGTCGTCGATCTGCGGCGCCGTGTTCGACGGCGGCGAAGTGCAGAGGGCCGTGGGATCGGGAGCGGCCCCGCCGACGCCCGCCGTGCCGTCACCGCCCTCACCGCCTGCGCCGCCCGCACCCGTGGTTGCCGTCTGCAGCGTCATCGTGTGCGCTTCGTTGGCGTCGTCCGGTTGCAGCGTGACGATTTGCGTGGAGGTCGCCGTGTACGAGAAGACCGGCACCATCCCGACTGCGGAAGCCGGGCAGGTCAGGGTCAGGGTGAGCTCGTGCCCGCTCGTCGTGTAGGTGCCCGAGTAACGCGTACCGTCCAGGTTGACGACCTCGATGGTGTTGCCCGAGATGACCCAAGTCTCTCGTTGCGCGGTATTCCCGTTCTCGCCGTTGTACTGGACGACCTTGGTCAGGTAGTAGGTCCCGTCCGCGATCGTGCCGCCCGTCATCTTCGGCGGCGCCGCCGGATCATGGTCCTTGTTGACGAGCGGGGCTCCGTTCACGACGTCGTTGCAAGCGACGCTCGCACCGCCCGCGGTCCCGCCGGTCCCGCCGGCAGCATCGGCGGCTCCACTCTGACCGCCATTGCCGGCGCCCGCGGCGCCGACCGCCGTATCGCCGCCCGAGCCCGCGACGTCACCCCCGGCTTCGCCGCCCGAGCCCGCGGCGCCTTTCCCGGCCTTGCCGCCCGAGGCGGCGGCGCCGCCGCTTCCGCTCGCGCCGCCGGTGCCGCCCGCTCCTCCGGCGCCGCCTCCGTCCGAACTGCCGGTGCAACTGACCAACCAGGCCGCAACCAGCGCGGTCCCGAGGACGAAGGAACCCTTCATTCGATATTCTCCTGTCGCTTGCTTGCCATGGGCGGACGCGAAGGACGCACGCCGTGCTGCGGCTCCGCGCAAACGGCGGCATCCTCACGGCAACCGAGCCGCTCGGACAATAGGAGGAACCTCCGTGGCGCTCAGCCGACGAGGGGCTGCGCCCAGATCTCGGCCACGAGCGCTGCGCGGCTCGACAGCCGCGCGCGGCGGAGAATCTCCGTCACGTGAAGTTCGATCGTGTGGAGCGCGCAGCCGAGCGAGGCGGCAATCTCCTTGTTCGCGTAGCCGCGGGCCACGAGCGCGACGACCTCGACCTGCCGAGGGGTGAGGCACCACGCTGCGGCGACGCGCTCGAGCCGCCCCGCGAACGCCTGGGCGCCGTCGTGCAAGAGAACCACGTGGCCGCGCTCGTCGCGGAGCGGCAACACCCGTAGTCCGTCCTGCGCACGTTCCGTCGGGGCCTCCACCAGCCGGCGTTCGAGCGAGCCGTCGTCGTTCGCGAGCGCGGCTTCGCCGGCCACGTCGAGCGCCGAGACCTTCGCGTCGGCGCCGACCACGAATGCCGTGGCCGAGAGCGCGTCCAGGGCCGCCCTCAACGCCGTCTCGGCCCGGCCTCGCGCCTCCACCTCGCGCTCGAGCAGCTCCATCTGTTGGTGCATCTCGGTCCAGTCGCGCTCGACTTCCTCGACGGTCCGGCGCAGCCACCTCTGCGAGACGAACCGCTTCGCGCGCGCGAGCACGGTGGGCGACGGCGGCAGCTCGATGTGGAACGTCGCCTCGCGCTCGCCCGCTTCGAGCCGCACCTTCGCCGACCGCTGGCCGAACATGCAGGGCGTCGAGCGCATCGCCCCGGCGGTGGCATGGAAGAAGGCCGGACAAGCGACGTGTGGCGGCATGATGCGGTACTCGACGCGGAAGCGCCCTTCGCCGACGTCATGCTCGCTGCACGCGACCACCCGATAACAGAAGGGGAAGAGCACCCGGTGCGTGAAGCGGAAGACCTCGCGCGGCGAGACGAGCGCCCCGAACACGGGCAGAAACTCGGGCGCGCTCTTCGGGTAGCCGTGCTCGAGCGCGTGCGCGATCCCGTCGGGGCCGCCGCAAGACGCCTCGAGTTCCGTGAGGAACGCGGCGAACCGCGCCCAATCGACGCGGCAGCCGGGCCGCAACAACTCGGCTTCGGGGAGGCCGATTTCGGCAAGGGCCGCCTCGGTCGCCGCGCCCGCGCCCCGCGCGTTCTCGGCGAGCCAGAACACTGCTCGGCCCATGACTTCGCGCAAGACAGCCGCAAAGCTAGACCGTCTTCGCCGAACTCCGCAACGGCGACGAGCAGCGCCGCTCAGCGCGGCATCGGTGTCGGGCGACTCCGGGGGCTCGACCGAATCTCCCCGCGGCGGAGGCGGCGGTACATGTCGAGCGATTCACGCAAGATGGCGACGGCTTCTTTCGGGCCGAGAATGTCGTCGACTTCGACCTTCTTGTTTTCGAGCACTTTGTAGTCCTCGAAGAAGCGCCGGAGCTCGCGCTCGACGTGCTGGGGAAGCTGCGTGCGATCCGTGTAGTCGGCGACCGCCGGATCGCGCACGTTGACGGCGATGATCTTGTCGTCACCGCCCTTGTCGTCGCGCATGCGCATGACGCCGATGGCGCGCGCTTCCACGATGGTGAGCGGGTACACCGGCTCCTGCCCGAGCACGAGCGCGTCGAGCGGGTCGCTGTCCTCACAATAACTGCGCGGGATGAAGCCGTAGTTCGCCGGGTAGTGAACGGCGCTGTAGAGCACGCGATCGAGGCGTAAAAACCCCGTCTCTTTGTCGAGCTCGTACTTGTTCTTGCTCCCCTTCGGGACTTCGATCACGACGGGGAACTCGTGTTCGACCAGGGTTTCGTCGACGTAGATGTCGTGCCAGGCGTGCACGCGCGAGGAGTAGCACGATTTGCGCGACCGCGCCGAGCTCCGGCGTCGCGCGAGCGTGTTTCGGGAACGGCGTGGTATGCTTCGAGGCTTGTCGCGATCGTTTCGTCGAGTGAGCTCGGGGCGCGCCACGTCGGGGTTCCGGCTCGTTCAGGCGCTTCGCGTCGGCTTCGTTGCGGCGTCGATCGCGACGTGCTTCGCGGGCTGCGGCTCGAACGACGGCGCTGCGAACACGAGCACGTCGAGCGCCGGCGCCGGACGCGGAGGCACGTCGAGCTCGGCCGCGGGGCGCGGAGGCACGTCGAGCTCGGCCGCGGGGCACGGAGGCACGTCGAGCTCCGTCGCGGGCGGCTCGGCCGCAGGTGCTCCGGCTTCGGGCGGCGCGCCGGACACGGCTGGTCTCGAGTGCGCTCACGACGGCGACGGTAAGACGACGATCGCCTTCGTCAACGACTGCGCGGCGGCCGTCACGTTTGCGGGCAGCAACATCACGGGCGGAACGCTCGCGCCGGGCGAGGTTCAGTGCGTCGACGTCGGCAGCGCGACGGACGCGCTCTCGGCGAAACGCTATTGGGGCTACGAGGGCACGGACCCCGGCGCCGGGCATTACTCGCTCGCCGAGTTCACGTTCAACACCGACTTCCACGACTTCGACTGGTACGACATCAGCTTCGTGGACGCGTTCAATTTGCCGCTCGGCATCACGCCGCTCGCCCGGCCCGACTGCGACGCGCTCGCGTGCCCGATGAATTTTCTCACGGGTTGTCCGGACGTGGGGAAGTTCGAAGAAGACGGTCAGGTCGTTGCGTGCGTGAGCCCCGAGCGCGACAACGGCGACAGTCCCGTCGCGCAGTACTTCGAGCAGTGTGACGACGCCTACGCGTGGTCCGGCGACGATCAGCAGGGCACCGATCCGAGCCCCACGCATGCGTGCGCGGGTGAAGACTTCGCGGTCACGTTTTGCCCGCCGGAGTCGCCGTGACGAGGCGAGTGCGCGGTACGCGCGTGGTGAGCGCGGCCCTGCTCGTGGCGGGACTGATCGGCGGGTGTTCGGGCGCCGGCGGCGGGAGCGCGAGCGTCGGCGGCGCGTCGGCGACGGGCGGTGCGTCCGCGACGGGCGGTGCGTCGGCGACGGGCGGCGTGTCGGCAACGGGCGGCGTGTCGGCGACGGGCGGTGCGTCCGCG
This sequence comes from Polyangiaceae bacterium, assembly GCA_035499895.1. Lineage (GTDB taxonomy): Bacteria > Myxococcota_A > Polyangia > Polyangiales > Polyangiaceae > PMG-095. The sequence continues at coordinate 52,613 of DATJXW010000217.1, forward strand.
ACGGGCGGCGTGTCGGCGACGGGCGGCGTGTCGGTAACGGGCGGTGCGTCGATGTTCGGCGAAGCCGGCGCGGGTGCGATCGGTGAGCTCGGCGGGGCCGGTGGCGAAGCCGCGGGTGATGCGCTCGGCGCGTACCCGTTCACGCCGTCGACCGTCACGCGCGGCGGCACGATGACGTTCACGAACGTCGGCGCGCCCGGTTGGTGGCCACGCCGCATCGATCGACCGGCAGGCGACCCCGGCTGCGACTACAAGGACGGCACCGACACGTGGGGCGCCCACTGCTGCATGACCGAGCACTCGACGGACGGCACCGAGCTCTCGCCGTTCGACTCCGAGATGACGCTCATCTTGAAGGCCATCGACGTGAAGCAGCTCGCCGTCTATCAGCCGGCGAGCGAGCAAACCGGCGCGGGCTGGCGCCGAGTGACCGCTTGGGACGCCCGCACGCGCGCCTCCGACAATCTCTGGTTCACCCAGCAGGGTAACGGCAGCACCGATTTCCCCGGCGACCTCACGCAAAACGACTGCGTCGGGTACTTGATGCAGGCTCCGGTGTTCGCGTGTGGGGACGGCCGCGATTACTACTGTCCGAACGATCCGGGCATTTTGCATCAAGGCTTTTCGGGTTCGAAGCTCGTGGTGCTGCTCGGCTCGATGACGTTCGACGACGCGCAAGTGCAGGCGTGCAGCGGCACCGGCACGCCGAGTCCGGCGCCGTGGGTCGCGTTCGTCGCGTCCGAGCTCACGCGCGACGGCGGGCGCAAGTACAACGGCCTCTGCAATTGCTACTCGCGCACCGGTACGGTCGGCGACGGCTGCGGTGAAATCAACGTGTTCGAGGTCGTGATGGACGGCAACGACTACTCGAATCGCGAATTCGCGAGCACGGGCGTGCGTTCGTACCAAGACGGGCACGTCGGCGGCGCGGTGTGCGAAGCGAGCTGCGATCGCAATGCTTTTCCCGCCGACGCCGACGTCGTCGATGCGTGCGCGAAGACGGCGTACGACACCGCCCCCGAGCTCGTCTTCGGCGGCACGACGGACGGCTGTCCGGTGTGGCGTCGCCCCGAAGGCGACCGTTACTTCTTCATCCTGCTCGACGAAAGCTCGCGCACCATCCAGGTCGGCATGATTCATCCCGCGAACGTCCCGAACGCCGCGGCGCCCGTCCTGCCGGCGCTGCCCGCGGCCGTTCCCCGCGCGGCCATCGACGCGCTGATCGCCCTCCGCTTGCCCGGTTGAGCTCGGGCGCCGCGACGGGCGTAAAAAAAAGCACGCGCTTTCAGCAACTCGGGGCGGCGTCGTGCCGACCGAGCGGCATGACCCAGCGAATCCTGCTCGAGACCGCCCTGATCCTCGCTTTGGCCGCCGTCGCAACAGGCTGCGCCGGCCATTCCGGTGACGACGACGCCGCCGCCAAGGCGACGGACCCGCCGTTACCGGCCGATTGCCAGGGGCACTACGAATGCGTGGAAGTATCCGGTCTGGAGACCAAGGTCGTCGGCACGGGCGCGCTCCTTTTGGTGGCGGGCCACTGCTACTACCAGCCGCTCGGGTCGGACTCGTTGGTCGATCTTGCCGACGACGCGATCACGATCGAGGGACGCTCCTTCTCCACGCGCGGGGAGCTCGACGGTTCGATCGTGACCATCGAATGCGTTCCCGGTGAACCGCCGACGAGCTCGCAGCCGCAGTGCACGGGCATCTCGTCGTCGTGCAACGCCGTCGCGACGTGCGACCTCCAGGACGGCTGCACGTACGACATCCACGCTGCCGACGACCCCTATGACGACAGCTGCGACGGCAGCTCCACTCCTTGCGATTACTTCGAAACGCAGACGGCGTGCGAGTCGCAGGACGGCTGCAAGTGGGGATGAATCACCCTGCGCGGTTTCTCACGGCGCGAAAGCGCTGCTGGCTCTCTTCGCTCCAGAGCTCTTTCGGATTGTAATAAGCCTCGAACGCGGGCACGCCCGGCGGCAGCGTGACCCACGGTTGTTTGGTCGACGTGTAGATGTGGACGTCGGGCGCGAACGTGTCGGGCTGGTCGAGCGTCCCGACGCGCACGAAGCGGATGGCTTCGCGCGCCTGCGCGTAGTTGCTGAAGAGCGCGATGCGGCAGGTCGGACAACGGTGGATCGTCTGACCTTTGCCGCTCGCCGACGGCGTCATCACGGCGTCGAGCGGCGGGCCTTCGAGCGTGACGCGGTCGGCCTCGAAGAGCGCGTTGACGACGAAAGCGCTCCCCGTTTCGCGCTGGCAATACCGGCAGTGGCAACAGTGCACGATCATCGGTCGCCCCGCCGTGCGGAAACGAACCGCGCGACAACCGCAGCCGCCTTCGACTTCGAGCTCCGCCATGCCCGGGCTATTGTAACACGCGCGCGCGGCCCGGAAGCCGTTCAGCGCAGCAGGACGGCCCACGCGGGCACGGTCGCGAGCGAGACGACGAGGCCCCAGCCGACCAGCGCCGCGGCGAGCTCGCCCGCGACGTCGTAGGCCATCATCATCGCGCCCGCGGTGATCGACATCGGCATCGCCGTCTCGAGCACCGCGACCTTCGCGATGAACGACGGCGTGCCGAGCAGGCGCACGAGCACCCACGCCGCGCACGGAAGCAAGCCGAGCTTGAACGACAAACCGAGCACGAGCACGCGCAGCGGCCGCGGCGGCGTGAGTCGAAGCTTCAATCCGACCGCCACCACGGCGAGCGGCACGAGCGCCGAAGCCGCCGTCGCGTAGAGCGGCTCGAGCAGCGCAGGGTGCGGCAGCGGCAAGAGCGCGACGACGAGCGCCAGGAACGGCGGAAACGTGAGCACGCGCCGCACCACGTCGAGCGCGCGCGGCCGCGCTCCGGCGCCCGCCCCGGCGAGCGTGACGGGGACCACGGTGCTCAGGATCAAAAATGAGCCGAGCTGATCGTAGACGGCCGCGAGCGGCACGGAGCGCTCGCCGAGGAGCGCTTTGCACAAGGGGAAGCCGAGAAACGACGTGTTGCCGAGAGCCGTCGCCAAGAAGAGCGCCGCGCGGCTTTTGCGGTCGATGGCGAACGCGCGCGCCGCGCCGAGCACGAGGAGATACGCGAGCCCCGCCATCGCCCACGGCACGATCACGAGCACGACGAGTCCCGGGCCGAGGCTCAGCTTCGGCACCAAACGCAAAATCGTCGCCGGCACGCAGAGGTCGATGACGACTCGGTTCAGGACGTCCGCCGCGTTGTCCGGCAGCCGCTGCAGCCGCCGCAGCAGGTATCCGGTGAAGAGCAGCGCGAGGACGGTGACGAGCGCGGGCAGCATCGACGGAGCGTTCGCCGGCTTTTTGCCCGTGACGGCGCGCGAACTCAACGTCGCCGTGCAGTCCGTCGGAAAAATTCGGTCAAGAACGTTTGGCGCGAGATCGCGAACTTTTTCTCAGCTGACAGATTCTTGTGCAACTGGGCATTGATCGAAGGTCATGGAGCGGTGGCGCGCGGTCGTGTGGGTCGGCCTCTTGGTCGCAACGTGGGTCGGTTGCTCGGGAAAAAGCGACCGCGAGGGAGGTCCGCAAGCCGGCGCGGGGCAGGGAGGCGGCGCGGGACAAGGCGTCTCGGCGGGCAAAGGCGGCGGCACCGCGGCAGGAGGCGGCATCGGGGGCACGGGCGGCGCCGGCGCGCGCGGCGGGACCGGCGGGACTGGCGGCAGCGACAATGAAGCCGGCAGTGGCGACCTGACGAGCGGCGGCTCGACCACGCTCGCGGGTCGCGGCGCGACGGGCGGGTTCGGCGCGTTTGCCGGCGCGGGCGGCGCGTCGGTCGCGGGAGCGGGCGGCACGCTCGCGGCCGGGCGCGGCGGTGATTCGGGCGTTGCGGGCGCGGGCAACGTGCCGATTGCCTGGGGCTGCTCGAACTCGAAGTACGGCGACGGCGTCTGTGATTGCGGCTGCAACATCATGGACATCGATTGCACGAAGGACGGCATCGATCAGTGCGAGGTGTGCAATCTCGTCGGCAGCTGCAATCGCGCGGACTGTCCCGGTCGCATCGATCCCAAAGACATCACGACCTGCCTCGCGCCGCCGAAAGAGTGGACCTGCTCGCCGGGTGCCTACGGCGACGGCACCGTCTGCGACTGCGGCTGCGGCGCCCTAGATCTGGATTGTCCGAACAAGAAGCTCTCGAGCTGCGACACCTGCAGCACCACCGGGTCGTGCAGCTTCTCGGCGTGTCCGGGCAAGCTCACGCCGGACGACAACTCGACTTGTTACGTCCCGCCCACGTGGAATTGCGACCCCTTCTACTACGGCGACGGCGCGTGTAACTGCGGCTGCGGCGCCGTCGACATCGATTGCCCGGACGCCAACGCGAGCTCGTGCCAGAGCTGCCCGGCGTACAGCTGTTCGGACAGCGGTAATTGCGACGGGATCCAGAGCGACGACAACGCCTATTGTTCGACGCCGCCGAGCCTGTGGAACTGCCCGGCGCGCCTCTACCACGACGGCAATCAGTGCGACTGCGGCTGCGGCGCCGTCGATCCCGATTGTGCTTCGCGCGACTCCGGCGCCTGCGATCGCTGCAATTCGCCCGGCTCGTGTTCGGTCGTGGCGTGTCCCGGGCTCATCAATACGACGCAAAACGATCGCTGCACGATGCCGCCCGCGCCCGACGGCTGGCTCTGCGGGGATTACACGTACGGGGACGCGCATTGCGACTGCGGCTGCGGCGTGCCCGACATCGACTGCTTGGGTACGGACCCGAACGCCTGCGAATCGTGCGCCCGGTGCGCGGGGAGCTGCAACAACCTCGACCCGACCGACGTGACGCAGTGCGAGCCGCCTCCGAGCGGCTGGACGTGCGATCCGGCGACCTACTACGACTTCGTGTGCGAGTGCGGCTGCGGCGTTCTCGATCCGGACTGCGGCCAGAGCGAGATGTCGTACGTGTGCGACGGCTGGCCCGTCGAGGGTTGTTCGGGCGGCAACAAGTCGCACATTCAGCCGAACCACAACGAGCGCTGCACCATCACGATCCCGAGCGCTTGGGTTTGCGATCGCGGTTACTACGGCGACGGCATCTGCGACTGCGGCTGCGGCGCCGTCGACAACGACTGCGCGTCGAGCAACGTCAGCGCCTGCGACAACTGCAACGACGCGAAGAGTTGCTCGCAGACCGCCTGTCCCGGCACCATCGTCGCGACCGACAACGCGCATTGCTCGAATTAGGTTGCGCGAGCGGCAGCCGGGCGGGTTAGCGCTCGACGCGCAACGCTCGCCGGGTTTCGGCCGTGCCACGCGCGCACGCCGCACACACGCACGCCTTGTCGCGTGCCGACTCCGGGATCCGAGCGTGCACGTCGGCCGGCAGCGTCGTGCTCATGCACCAGCACGCCGCGCCGTCGCCGCCCGCGGCCACGGCGCACCCGTTCGGCGCTCCGCAGAGCGGGCAACGGCTCGGATCCGGCGCCGCGGGCATGCTTTGCCGAGTGTACTTGACGGACGGCGCTTGGGGAGCCATCTTATTCGCTCATTCGGATAAAAAGATAGATGAGTCTTTCCGAGTACGTGGACACGCTGAACCTGCTGGGCGACGAAAGCCGCCTGCGGCTCTGCGCCTTGCTCCGCGATAGGGAGCTCTGCGTGACGGACCTCGTGCGCGTGACGGGCATCGCTCAGTCGCGCGTGTCCACGCATCTCGGGCGCCTGCGCGACGCGGGCTTCGTGCGCGATCGGCGACAGGGCGCGCAGTGCTTCTACGCGCTCGCCGAGAACGCGCTGCCGCCCGCCGCGCAAGCCGTGCTCGACGGCGCCGCCACGTCCGACGATCCGACGCTCACCGGCGATCAGCGCCGTCTCGCCGAGCTCGACGCCGAACGGCGCGAAGGGTTGCCCGATTTCGCGGCGGACGATCTCGAGCGGTACTACTCGCCCGGCCGCACCTGGCAATCCTTGTCCGCCGGCATCGCGGGTTTGTTGGATTTGGGTGACGTACTCGACGTGGGCGCGGGTGATGGGGCTGCGGCCGCGGTGCTCGCCCCGTATTGCCGCTCGCTCACGTGCGTGGACGTGAACGCGCGGCTCGTCGAGACCGTGACGCAACGGCTCGCGAAGTTTCCGCACGCGCGCGCGAGCACGGCCGACGTGCACGCGCTGCCCTTCGACGCCGAGAGCTTCGACAGCGTGCTCCTGTTCCACACGCTCACGTACGCGGCGGATCCGGCCGTGGCGCTGCGGGAATGCGCGCGCGTGCTCCGCCCGCGCGGCCGGCTCGTCGTGCTCTGCCTCGACCGCCACGAGCAACGGGAGATCACGGCCCGCTACGGCGAGCTCCATCCGGGTTTCTCGCCGGACGCGCTCGCTCATTTGCTCACCGCGACGGGGCTCGGCGTGCGAACCGCCCACGTCGCTTCGCGCGAGCTCAAGAAACCTCACCTGCAAGTCGTGCTGGCGGTCGCCGAAAAGCCCGCCGTTCGCTCGAGCTGAGAAACGAAATCATGGAAAACCTTCACCCGCTTCAGAAACTCCTGCGCGAGCGCATCGCCATCATCGACGGTGCGATGGGCACGACCATCCGCACCTACGCCATGAAAGAAGCGGACATCCGCGCTGAGCGCTTCGCGGACGCGACCAAGGACCTCCTGAACAACGGCGATCTCTTCTGCCTCACGCAGCCGCAGATGATCGGCGACATCCATCGCCGCTTTCTCGAAGCCGGCGCCGACATCATCGAGACCAACACGTTCGGCGCGACCACCATCGCGCAGAGCGAGTTCTTCGTGGACGACCCGCGCGAGCACGGCGGCCGCAAAGACCCGGAATTTTACCAAAAAGTCCTCGAAAATCCCTTCCTCGTCGCGCTCGCCGCCGAAATCAACGAAGCGTCCGCGCGCCAGTGCCGCGAGTGGGCCGATCGCGTCGGCAGCGCCAGCGGCCGGCAGCGTTTCGTCGCGGGCGCGATCGGTCCGCTCACCGTCTCGCTTTCGAACTCGCCGGACGCCGACGACGCCGGGTTCCGCGTCGTCACGTTCGATCAGGTGAAGCAAGCGTACGTCGAGCAGGTCCGCGCGCTCATCCGCGGCGGCGTCGACACGTTGCTGGTCGAGACCATCTTCGACTCCCTGAACGCGAAGGCGGCGCTCGTCGCGATTCAAGAGGTGTTCGAAGCGGACGGCGTGAAGCTGCCGATCCAAATCTCCGCCGCCGTCGGGCGCGGCGGCGAGACGATGATTTCCGCCCAGACGATCGAAGCGTATTGGAACGCGGTCGAGCACGTGAAGCCGCTCTCCGTCGGGCTCAACTGCTCGCTCGGGCCGGACCTCATGTACCCGTTCCTCGCGGAGCTCGCGCAGAAGTCGAGCGTCGCCGTTTCGGCTTATCCGAACGCGGGGCTGCCGAACCCGCTCTCCGCGACCGGCTTCGATCTCGAGCCGCCGGACATGGCGAAATTTCTGGGAGATTTCGCGCGCTCGGGCCTCGTCAACATCGCGGGCGGCTGCTGCGGGAACACGCCCGAGCACATCCGCGCCATCGCCCGCGCGCTCGAGCACGCGCCGCCGCGCGCCTACCCCGCGGAGCCGAGCGAGCCGCCGCGCTCGGACGCGCCTCCGTCCGTCACGACGACGACGCCCGCCGTCGACGCCGCGCGCCCGTTTCGTCCTTTGCGTCTCTCGGGCTCGCAGCCGTTCACCCAGCAAGAGGGCGTCTACATGATGATCGGCGAACGCACGAACGTCGCCGGCTCGCCGAAGTTCGCGAAGCTCGTCAAAGAGAACAAGTACGAAGACGCGGTGAGCATCGCCCGCCAGCAAGTCGAAAACGGCGCGAACGTGATCGACATCTGCATGGACGAAGGCATGATCGACGGCGTCGCCGCGATGAAGCGCTTTCTCTCGCTCCTCGCGAGCGAGCCGGAAGTCGCGAAGGTGCCGTTCATGGTCGACTCCTCGAAGTGGGAGGTGATCGAAGCGGGCCTCAAATGCCTGCAGGGCAAGGGGATCGTGAACTCCATTTCGCTCAAGGAGGGCGAGGAGAAGTTCCGCCAGAACGCGCGCCACGTGCTCCGTTACGGCGCCGCCGTCGTCGTGATGGCCTTCGACGAGCAGGGTCAGGCCGCCACGTACGAGGACAAGATCCGCATCTGCAAGCGCGCCTACGACATCCTCACCGAGGTCGGCTTCCCGCCCGAGGACATCATCTTCGACCCGAACATCCTCACCGTCGCGACGGGCATCGAGGAGCACAACAACTACGCCGTCGACTTCTTCCGCGCGACGGCGTGGATCAAACGGAACCTGCCGCACGCCAAGGTGAGCGGCGGCGTGTCGAACGTCTCCTTCAGCTTCCGCGGCAACAACAAAGTCCGTGAGGCGATGCACTCGGCGTTTTTGCTCCACGCCATCCGTGCGGGCATGGACATGGGCATCGTCAACGCCGGCATGCTCGAGGTGTACGAAGAGATCGAGCCCGAGCTCCGCGAGCTCGTGGAAGACGTGCTCCTCAATCGGCGCCCCGACGCGACCGAGCGCCTGGTCGATTTCGGCGAGAAATTGAAGGCTCAGGCGGCCGTGGCGGGCGGCGGCGAGGCCGAGAAGAAGACGGAAGAATGGCGCAACGGCAGCGTCGAAGAGCGCCTCTCGTACGCGCTCGTGAAGGGCATCGACACGCACATCGAAGCCGACGCGGAAGAGGCGCGCGTGAAGCTCGGCCGTCCGCTCGGCGTGATCGAGGGGCCGCTGATGGACGGCATGGGCGTCGTCGGCGATCTCTTCGGTGCGGGCAAGATGTTCCTGCCGCAGGTCGTGAAGAGCGCGCGCGTGATGAAGAAGGCGGTCGCCTACCTCACGCCGTTCATGGAAGCCGAAAAAGCCTCGCTGGCCGCTTCAGGTCAGAGGGTCAGGACGCAGGGCAAAATCGTGCTCGCCACCGTGAAAGGCGACGTTCATGACATCGGCAAGAACATCGTCGGCGTCGTCCTGGCCTGCAACAACTACGAGGTCATTGACCTCGGCGTGATGGTGTCGTGCGAAAAGATCCTGGAAACCGCCCGCCGGGAGAACGCGGACATTGTCGGCCTGAGCGGGCTGATCACGCCTTCGCTCGATGAAATGGCGCATGTCGCCCGGGAAATGGAACGTGAAGGTTTGAAACTGCCGCTGTTGATCGGCGGCGCTACGACAAGCAAAGCACACACAGCCGTAAAGATTGCACCGGGCTACGGC
>DATJXW010000218.1:0-13480 GCA_035499895.1 Polyangiaceae bacterium
GTGTTTGCAGGATACCTCGGCAGTAGCGTCCTGATTACGGCGCAGACGGGCGAGCCGGCGCGGGAGGTCGATCTATCGGGGGCGGTCATCTGGGAGGGCCCACCGAACAACAACTCACTGCGACCCGAAACCCACGACATCGGCAAGACGTCTACGGGCAATTACCTGATCAACACCGATTATTGGGTCAACCTGAGCGGAATGTGGTGGGTCGACGCGTTCGTGCAGGAGCTTCAACCCAACCTGACTGAAGCTTGGTCATGGCATCTCTTTGATCATCAGCCTCCGGCAGGAACGCGTGGCGACACGTGCCACGGCAACGCCATGACGCTCGACGAGCCAAACAACGTTCTCTATTACAATTGTCGTTGGCTTGGTTTGTTGAAGGTGGACCGCGCGACCGGAGACATCCTGTGGCGCCTCGGCAGCGGCTATGACACGACCACGTATGGCCCCGGTGACTTCACCTTCGATCCACCAGAGTCCCGATATGATGACACGCACGACCCCGAGATTCACGCGGACGGAACCATCATCTTTTATGATAACGGTGGATACGAAAATCCTCCCACCGGCAAATATCACTCTCGTGTAATCGAGTATCAAGTCGATCAAGTCGCAAAGGTCGCCACTCGCACGTTCGAATTTCCGGGCACATTTGACGTCGATGCTTGGTACAAGACCAATTGGTATTCACCGATTTTCGGCAGCGTCAGGCGACTCGCGAACACGAACCTTCTCGTTGACGCCCCGACCGGCTCGAGCACGGACTTCACGCGGGTCTTCGAGGTCACTCGTAGCGGGGAGATCGTGTGGCAGCTCGAGCTACCGGCGGGAGTCTCCTCGTATCGCGCCCGTCGCATGTCGCCGCCGCCCCTGGTAGAGCCGCTTCCCTGATTGGAGCGGGTGACCGGTCCGATTCGCGGTGGTATACGCCGCATCCAGTGACATCGACACGCAGGCCGACGGCAACGGCATCAGCATCTGAACAGCGCGCCGGAGGGGTCCGCTCGGCGCACTCGAGGAACGCTCAGTGCCGAACCCTTTAGCGAGCATCCTCGCACGGCGAAATCGGTGGGACTGGGCGGCTTACGGGGCGGCGTGCGTCGCGTTCGCCTACTTCTATTTCTTTCGCATGCGTTACGTCGGCGCGTGCGACTGGTCGTCGTACTACCTCGAGTCCCTTCGCTTCAGGGGCATCGACGCACTCCATATCGACCCGAGTTTGCCGTTCAAGGGCGCCCTGGCGCCTTTGTGCATGAACCTCGTGGCGCACGACAGAATCGTGTCGCTGTTCCCACCGGGCTTTCCCTTGCTGCTCGCGTTGAGCGGAGCACTCAGGTTCGCCTTCGCCATGAACCCCCTGATCGGTGCGCTCAGCGGGGTGACGCTCTACCATCTGATCAAGCCGCGTGTGCCGGGTCACATCGCGTTCGTGACGTCGGTGCTGTGGCTATCGTCACCGCTCGTCTTTTTCGGCGCGACCGAGATGATGAGCGACCTGCCGGCCACGGAGTTCTGCATGCTCGCCGTGCTGGCGCTCGAGCACGAACTTCCGATTCTGGCGGGCGTGGTACTCGGTGCAGCGCTCGGCATCCGGCCTGCCTGCATTCTCATGGCGCCCGTGCTCGTCGCGCTGTCGCCGCGTCTCAAACCAATCCTCAGGGTTGCTCTCGGCGGATTGATCGCGGTCGGCTGTTGGGTCGTATTCTTGCGCCTCGAGCTCGGCGGTAGCCGCGTCCCGTATTCGATGAACTTCGGCGTCCTCACGGGCGCCATCTTCTCGTACCAGCTCTGGTTTCTCGTGAAAACGGCGGCTGTGTATCATCTCCCGCAGTTCCTGTTGGCTGCCGTCGGGACCGCCGTCGGACGTCGGCGAGCCTTGCCCTACGTCCTCTGGTTCGCGGTCTTCGCGTTGTTCCATGCGTTCTGGGCCGGCCGGTTCGATGCGTGGTGGTGGACCCGTTACGTCATGCCTGCGCTTCCGGGGGTACACATCCTCGCCGCCGACGGAATCGCCCTCATCGAGCGCAAGGCCGCTCACAAGTCGAGGGTCGTGAAAGAGGGACCGCTCGCGCTCGCAGCCCTCTATGCGGCGTGGAGCTACTTTGCGTCACCCGCGACGCCCGCCCACACCACGGACCTCGCGCAGTGGTTCAAAGAGGACTCCGAGCGTGTCGCGAAGATCGCTCCACGCGGCGCCCTCATCGGCGCGGTCAACTATTCCGGACCGTTACGCTTTTACGGCGGCGTCCAGTCGTTCTTCATCTGCCACCCCGAGTCGCGATCATTGATCGATTGGGCTCTCAAAGCTCAACGGGCGGTGCTTGCACTCGTGGTGATCGGCGAAAGCGATTGCGGCAGTTTCGAAGGAAAAAAGCTAACTCCCGTCGAGTCGCTGAAGTCAGGCTTCAAGCTCATTCGCATCGAGGAAGCACCGTCACAGAAGCTCGATATCGGCACGCCCGAGGCTCGCCCCAACTTGCTGGAAGGCTGGTCCAACGGAGACGAAACTGCCGGTGGCGTCTCGTTCGTTTGGGCGATTGGCCATCGTGTCGTCCTTCGCCCTCCTGATCCACCAGGGGCGGTTCCCGTTCAGGTTACGGTAACCTTGTCACCATACCTCGCCGCGGCCCCGGCCTCCGCACCCAGAACGGCCCTTCAGCATCTCGACGTGGTCGCCGCGGGCGAAAAGCTCGGGTCCTTCGATCTCACCGCCGGTTATCAAACGGTGAGTCTCGCGGTGCCCGCACGCCTGAACAAGGTCCCCCTGGAGCTGGACTTCGCTTATGCGGCAGCTCCGTTTGCCGGCAACTCCAAGGACGTCCGTGCCTTCGCTGCGGCTGTCGACTCGGTGACGTTCACGTATCCGTGACGCGCGCCCGGAAAGTCAACTTCTTGAGGAACGACCGCGCAGGTCCCTCGAAGTATTGGTGGGCGATCAGCGCGCTCAAAAACAAGATCGCCCAGTAAAGCGGATACCGCTGCGGAGAACCGTTCAGACTGTGCTGCGGAAAGAACAGCAGGAAATTTTTGACCGGATATTGCAGCAAGTACAGCGCATAGCTCGCTTCGCCGAAAAAGACGAACGCGGGGTTGTCCCACCCCCTGGAACCATCGGGCGCATGGCGTCGGGTCGCCAATCCCCAGATCAAGAGTCCTTGTAGTGGAACCAACAAGCTCGTCGCGAAGAGGGCTTGTGGCACGAGAGTGCTCCACTCGAATATCAGGAGCAGCCCGCCGAGCCCCGTCAGCACGAGCCAATGCCCGAGCGGGCTCGTGGATTCGTCGGCTTGCTCGTGTCGGAGCTCGAAGATTCGACCCAGAAACGCCCCAGCCGCGAACTCAGGCAAGTGAGCGAGCGGCAAATAGGCGATGTCTTCCCACGCGGCACCCGCGTGCGAGGCGACCGTGATCATCGTCATGCCGACGAGCCAGGTTCCGCCGAGGGCGTAGAGCGCGGCCCTCTTTCCAAGCACACCGATGCGCCGGGCCAGCAAGGGGAAGAGCAGGTAGAAGAATGCTTCGTTGCTCACGCTCCACGCCGGCGCATTGGTGAACTGGATCCAGGGGCTGTGCCATGCCTGCACCATCAGCATCTCCCGCGCGGTGGGCAGCATCAGCGCTGACCAGGAGAGCCCGTAGAAGAGATGGAAGTTCAGGGCTTCCCAGAGTGCCGTGAGCAGATAAAGGGGATAGATGCGCGCGAAGCGCGCCGCAAAAAAAGACCGCGCCCCGACACGACCGGTCACGAAGGACTGCCCGTAGTTCAGCATCAGGACGAAGCCGCTCAGCACGTAGAAGAGCGGCACTGCCGAGTAGCCGGCTGAGAGGAAGCGGTCTACAGGCCCGGGAACGAGGGGACGCAGATCGGGGGACGCGTGAAAAAGCACGACGTGGGCCGCAGCCAAGAAGCGCAGCGAGGTCAGCGCAGGAATCGTGGGAATACGACCCGACCGCCGTGGCGACGGCGCACGCGCTTGGCTCTCCGGGGCCCGGTCGACGCCCGCGGCGGACGTCACTTCGGCGGCTAGTTTCCGATCGCCCGGACCCACGACACGTTGCCGTCGGGGCTGATGCAATAGAGCCCCGCCGTCGTCGGTGCGAAGATCGCTCCGTCCATCCCAGCGCGCATCCGCGCGATGAGGTGTCCATCCGGCAAGGTTGCGCGCCACACGGCAACGCCCTTCTCGTCGAAGTGGACGATGTCGTCGGCGACCGCCACGGCCACCGTACTGTCAGGGAGCGTTACCGGTGCATTTGCGTCCGGGGTTTTCTCGTGTGCTTGAGCGTCCAAGTGCTTCGACCACGCCCATTTGCCGTCGGGCGCAATCGCGTGCAGCGCCGTGCCGCTTCGCACGTATGCCGCACTGTTCAATGCGACTGCCACGGGCGCTATTACTTCGTCCTGCGCCGGGAGCGTCGCCTCCCACAGAATGTCGCCCTCCCGACGAACGGCGACCAGGCGATGCTTCAAGGCGTAGAGGGCCGTGTTGTTCGGCAGAACGACCAGGTCGCGATCCAAGCCCGACGGGGCCGCCTTCGCGGAATCTTCCCCGGTGCTTTTCGCGGGTGCGGTCGCACAAGCGCTGCAAAACAGGCCCGCAGCCAAGAAGAGGGCGTAACCGGCTCCGAATACGGAAAGGAGGCGTTCACCGGCCGCGCGGAGCATCGAGATTGACATCGGGAGACGCACGATGCCGCCAAAGCGGGAGCGTGCGCAAGTGCTGACTGCCATCGAGTTCAAGCGGTCCCCCTGAGTAACGCTATTTGCCCGGGACTGCCGTGGGCACGACCTGGACCCAATCCAGAGCGGCCGCGAGAGTGCGCACGTCTGGCGACGCGGGGTCCGTAGCTTTAGGCGCCTGCGCGTAGGTGAACTCGAAGGTGAGCTCGTTTCGACCGTCCTTCCAGACGCTCGCTGGCGCCTTGAATTGATAGACCGTCGGGCTTGGTGTCAGCGTTTGGTTTCCCACCGGCGTGCCGTTCACGCTGACCTTGAGCGTCTGCGTCGGGCCACCCGGGTACATATAGGGGAAACCTCGCAGTCGCACGAACTGTTCGGCCTTCGTCGCGTCGACGGTGACCGAGCATGCTTTTGCCGCACACCATGAGAAGGAATCCCCGTCGCGTGTCTGCTCGAAGCCGGACCAACCGGGACCGAGCGCATCTGCCGGCGTGGACTCTTGGTCGAAATTGAGGAAGGACTGGCCGCCGTGCGGCTGGTGCGCGAAGTAGCCGCCTGCGCCGGCAATCGCGGCGGCCACCAAAATGCCCACCAGACTCTGAGGAGCGTTGGCGCGTGCCACCGCCTTGGAGGGGGCGCTGCTGGTTGAAGTGGCCGCTTCGGCCGTCGCCACCGGCGAATCAGTGGAAACCGTTGTCATCGGCGCGATGCTAACTCGGGATTCGCGTCGTGAGAACCCCAGCCGCCGGGTCAATGCGCGTCCCCACGCGATTGGAGGCGCCTCGATGAACCGGTAGGTCAGCGCCGAAACCGGCAAGACGACGAGCAGTCTCGCCGCGAATGCCGAGACCGGGGAAAGCGGCAACGGGATCTTCAGGATGACCCCATGCATGAGGTAGACGGAGTAACTAACGCGCCCGAGCCATGTTAAGACGCGCGAGCCTTCACCGAGCCGGGTCCGGAGGAGCAGGACGAACGTAGCGTACGCCAGGCCGGCCGCGGCGAACGACGCGTACGGCATAATCCAACTGGCCGGGAGCACGCCGTCCGGGTGGGTCGGGACGTGGAGGAACCAAAAGATCGTCAGGTAGTGGGCGGCGATGGTGGCTGCGAAGAGGCCGGTGAGCACGCCGGCGCGGCGCTGCGAAATGGCTCCGCTATATGCTCGATACCAAAGCGTGCCGATAGCGAACGTGGCCGCCCATACCTGTCCCGGATCGTAAAAGGGGACTCGCTGGACCGCGGGCATGATGACCGCACGGACCAGGAAGTAGGCGATGCAGGCGCCGACAATCCAGTCGGTGCGGCGCAACAGTCGCACCTGAAAGAGCACCGCGGAGACGACGTAGAAGCCGAGCTCGAACCCCAGAGTCCAATAAAGCCCGACGGCGTCGGGTTGACCCACCCAACTCTGCGCCATCGTGGCGTTCCACCAGAAGCTCTGTGGAAGGCCCGTCGCGAAATCCGGCGAGAGCTCCGCGAGCTTCAGACCGGCCAAGAGCATGACCAAGAGCAGGCTGAACCAGTAAAGCGGGTACAGCCTGAAGAAGCGTGCGACGGCGAAGGCGCCGAGTGAGCCCCGGCGCTCGAGGGTGAGCGGAATGACGAAGCCGCTGACCAAGAAGAAGAGGACGATCCCGTAAATGCCGGGACTCACGAACTCGTTTCCGACGCGCCGGGCCGTTTCGGAGGACTCCTCCAAAAGGTGCATCAGCGCCGTCGCGGTGACGGCGATCGCTCGGACGACGTCGAGCCACCCGAGGCGTTCGACCTCGGCGGCCTTCACGACGTCCTTTGCCGTCTCCTGCTCCTTGGCGAGCGTGCTGAGCGTCCCGATGGTTGGTTCTTCCGCCTGCGTCATGGCTCCCGGTGCCGGACGGCCGCCCATCATGGCGCGCTCGGTGGTTCGGCGCTACCGGCGGGTGAGGCGGCGCTGGCGCTCGGTGCCGGCGGAGCGCAGCGGAACGGCGGGTCGAGGTAGAGCCAGTCGTCACCCATGTCGTGGACGTGGTCGCTCGTGACGAGGCCGCCGCCCGGGCAGAGTCGCTCGTCGAGCGGGGGGCGCGAGCCGTCGCGGAGGATTTTGCGGGGCGGTCCGTCGTCCGGCCACGGGAGGACGAGCACGACGTTCGGGTTCGCTTCGTGGTGGAGGGTGCGCTCGTAGAAGATCTCGGGCCACGGGTTATACGCCTGCGGAAAGTGCCGGAGCATCGCGACCGCAGCCCAGCTGTGCTCGTGGAACGAGTAGTTTTGCCCGACCAGGCCGTTCGGCGCGATGGCCGCGAGCTGGACGCCGCCGACCGCGAGCGTGAGACCCGTACGAAGTCGCGCTTCCAGACGCCAGGCGAGCTCGAGCAAGACGGCGGTGAGCGGCATCGCGATCCAGTAGCCGTATCGGATGATGACGTTCTCGCCCATGTTCCAGTTGTGCACGGCGAGCGTCGGAACGGTCATCGCGGTCACGAGCACGAGCGTCGGCAGGAGCTCGTCGAGCAGCGTAAAACCCCCCGCTTTCTTCGTGACGAAGACGGCGACGGGCATCGCGACCACGCCGAGCAAAATGCCCGGGAGCCCGAGGATGAGCCCCTGGTTCAGGTCGAAAACGAAGGACCACGCACGCTCCCACCCGATGAGCTTCGGGTTCGTCGCGAACTGCCCCGTGAGGCTCGGGATGTGAAAGTGCTTATAAAAGAAGGCGTACGGGAGCGCGGTGAGCAGCACGGCGACGGCGCAGCCGCCGAGCTCGAGCGGCGAAAGCTTGCGGCGCTTCGGCCACCAGCACCAGAGCACGAAGGGGAGCAGCGCGCCGGCCGACGCGTTTTGAACGGAAGCGACGGCGCCGGCAACGAGCCCCCCGACGAGGTCGCCCTTGCGCGGGCGGAGACACGCGATGAGCGCCGAGGCACCGCTCAACGCCTCCGGCCCCGTCCACGGCACGTAGAAAGTCGTCCCCGCGAGCACGAAGACGCAGACGGCCATGAACGCAAAGCGGGTGCGCTCGAAGTGAACCCACAGCACGCCAATGCCGACGGACGCCACGACCCCGTTCAGCGCGCCGAAAGCGAGCCAAGGCGTCACGCGGAAGAGCTCCACCAGAGCCAAAAAGGGGACTGCGAGGAGCGAATAGAACCAGAAGTGAACCGAGTAGTACGGCCCGTCGTCGGCCCGGATGATCGAGCCGAACGAGTCCGCTTTTTCGTGGATGGCGAGCTCGAGACCGTGGGAAGCCCGAGCCCAAAACGGCACGCGCGGGCCGATCCAGCGCGCGTCCGGGATGCGAATGTCGGGCGTCGCGTGCGTCATGAGCGCGTGCGTCATGAGTAGGTACTCGGGGCCGTCGCCCTGGGACTCCGTCGCGGCGAGCCCGAGCCCGCACGTGAGCGCGATCAGGAGAACCACCGGCCAGAGGCGCACGCAGCCGGGACTCTAGATCCGCCCCCCCGGCGCGTGCGAGTCCCTTGTGTAGACCCGTCGAGCATGGTCCTCTCCGCTCGACTTTCGATGACTTCGGTCCTGACGGCTCCCACGGGGCCACTCATCGTGCCCGCACTCGAGGACACCGCCGTCCGCCTCTCGCTCATCATCCCGACGTACAACGAGGCGGGGAACGTGCTGACGCTCCTGCAGTCGCTCGAGACGTTGCTCACGCCCGTGCTCGGCGACGCGTTCGAGCTCATCGTCGTCGACGACGACAGCCCCGACCGCACCTGGGAAAAGGTCGAAAACATCCTGCCGACCCATCCGCGCGTGCGCTTGCTCCGCCGTCAGGGCGAGAAGGGTTTGAGCACGGCGGTCATTCGCGGCTGGCAAGTCGCGCGCGGCGAGTTCCTCGGCGTGATGGATGCCGATCTGCAGCATCCGGTCGAGGCCAATCTCGGGCTCTTGTCCGAGATCGAGCGCGGCGCCGACCTCGCGGTCGCGAGCCGTCACGTCGCCGGCGGCGGCGTGAGTGATTGGAGCACGCTCCGGCGCGTGCTTTCGCGCGGCGCGCAGCTGCTCGGCCTCTTGATTTTGCCCGGCGTGCTCGCGCGGCTGAGCGATCCGATGAGCGGCTATTTCATGCTGCGCCGCTCGGCGCTCGCGGGCGTCGAGCTGAGTCCGCTCGGCTACAAGATCCTGATCGAGGTCGTCGCGCGCGGGCGGGTGCGCTGGATCGGCGAGACCGGCTACGTCTTTCGCGAACGCACCGAAGGCGAGAGCAAGGTGACGAGCGCGCTCTACTTGCAATACCTCCGGCACCTCGTGCGCTTGCGCTGGGACACGCTGCCGTCGTCCCGGCTCTTCCGCTTCTGCGTGGTCGGGGGGAGCGGCGTGCTCGTCGACATGGGCCTCCTTTATTGTTTGAGCGACCCGCACATGCTCGCTTGGGGCCTCACGCGCAGCAAAATCATCGCCGCCGAGACGGCGATCGGCACGAACTTTCTCTTGAACGACGCGTGGACCTTCGGCGACCTCGCGCGCACCTCGCCCGGCGCGCTGAGCAAGCTCCGGCGTTTTCTCGGCTTCAACGCGATCTGCAGCGTGGGGCTCGCGCTGAACGTCGTGCTCCTGAATCTGCTCTTCAACTACGCGCACCTCAATCGCTACGTGGCGAACGCGCTCGCCATCGCGATCGTCACGGTGTGGAACTACGGGCTCAACCGGCGGCTCAATTGGGCGCCGGGGCGCGCCACGGCCGGCGGCTGAGCTTCCGCCACAAGTAGTAGTAGCCGAGCACGCCCCACGCGACGAACGGCGCGAGCGACGCCACGCCCGTGAGGCCGAGCCGCATGCCGAGGTTCGAGCTGCCCGCGAACGTGGACAGGCGGCCCTGCATGATGCGCGGCCACGCGTAGCCGTAGAGCAAGTCGCCGCGCTCCGGACCTTCGACGCCGACGGCGGTGAGCAGCGTGTAGTTCAACACCGAGAGCAGGCCCGCGCCGAGCGTGAGGAGCCGCGCCCAGCGTTGCCGGAGCCCGAGCCCGACCATGACGCCCGCCGCCAAAAACGGCAGGGCAGGGACGAGATGGCGCGGTCCGTCGGCCGCGCCGCCCCACCACATGTAGTAGCCCGCGTTGACGACGAAGAGCGCCAAAAGCGCCCAGAGCCCGAGCGCGAACGTCCGATCATGCCGCCGCCGAACGTGCGCGTACCCGAAGAGCACGCCGACCACGGCGACGGGCGAGAGCGCGAAGAGCCCGCGCCGAACGCCGAACGTGAGACCGAACACGCCGGCAAGGGTGGGGAAGTGAAGTCCGAGCAAGCCGCGCGCTTGCCCCGCGAACTCGGGGTTCGTGACGAAGGAATAGCCGGTGAGCCACGGCCGGCCGAAGGCCGCGGTGTGATACGCCGCGAGCGCCAGGGCGGGCAGGAACGCGCCGAGCGCGAACTGCCAGGCCACGGTCAGGCGTTCGCGGGGTTCGAGCGAGAACGCGAAGGCGAGCGCCATCACCGCCGCCGGCACGGCGACGAGGTACTCGCAGCCCACGGCGAGCGCGAGGCACGCTCCGGCGACCCGTAAGCTCGCGCGTGACGGCAACGCGTCCGCCGGGCGCAAGCCGCGCCGATCGAGCGCGAGCGCGGCGCCGAGCAGCAGCGCGGCGGCGGGCACATGACTGTAGAAGCTCGTCGAGTACGAGAAGAGCGGTGTGCCGAGGAGGACGAGGGTCGAGCTCACGAACGCGACGCGCGACGTGGTTCGCCGCCGCAAAAGCTCGAACAAGAGGAGCCCGACGGCGACCCCGGCGAGGCCGTTCGTGACGAGCGAGCACGCGTAGAGCGCTTGGCTGAACGGCTTGTTCGGGATGACGTGCCGGGCAGGGTGGCTGTCACTGCCGTGCGCCTCGAAGGCGGGCTCGGCGCCGCGCGAGTGTTGCAGGACGTGCACGGCGGCGTACACGGGCACCGCCGCGAACGAAACGAAAGGCGCCTTGTCGGTGTACCAATGCCCCCCTGAAAAGGCGCGATCACCCGTGTTTCGCACGTCGCGGTCGATGCGGAGCGACCCTTGCTCGACGATGGCGCGCGTGAGGTCGAAGCGCGATACCGGGCTCCACGTCGCCGCTGGGAGAAAAAAAGCGACGAGGCCGAAGAGCCAAGTCGCATGGGCAACTCGGAAGTTCGCGACTTCCGCGCTTCTCAAATGTGGTTCCCCATCCGGTTCAAAAGTGCAGAAAAGCGCAGTCAGGTATCCGGAGTGTGTCTCAGGCCCGTCCTATTTCGCGTCCGGACGCGAACCGTACGTCCCTACGCCCTGTGTCGCGGAAATGCTCGAAAAAATGTAGTTGACGGATGATGGCGCCACGCGTTACCAAGGGTTCCGCCATGGGGAAACTTAACAAATTTGGCAGCTCCCTAGTCAAACGACCGGGCGCATTCGTCCTCTCGTTGGTCGTTCTGAGCAGCACGAGCTACGTCGCGTGCGGTGGTGACGACGACGTGAACGGCGCAGGCGGCTCTGGTGGTGCAGAAGCTGGCGCAGCCGGTAAAGCTGGCTCGGCCGGCAAAGCTGGCGCAGCTGGTAAGGCTGGTTCGGCCGGCAAGGGCGGTTCGGCCGGTAAGGCTGGCAGCACCGGCACCGGCGGCACCGTTAGCCCGGCCGGCGGTGAAGGCGGCTTCGGCGGCGCGGTTGGCGGCGAAGGCGGCCTCGGCGGCGTCGGCGGCGCGACCAGCAACACCGACTGATTCGGCGTTCCGCTGGCACGTCTCCTCGTAGTACGAGGCGACGCACATGAACTCTCAAGACACGCTCAACGTGCGTGCCGCATTGCTCGATGAGCTCGTGCGGCACGCTTATCAGTATTCTCCCGAGAAGCCGTTCTTACTGGTTTCAGGCCAGTACAGTGACGAGTATCTCGATTGTAAACTCGCGCTGAGCCAACCGGCGGCGATGGCGTCGCTCGGTCGGGTGTTTCTCGCGAGCATCAAAGTCCCGGCTGTCGCCATCGGCGGACTCACGATGGGCTCTGATCCCATCGCCATGAGCACGAGCCAGGCGAGCTACGGCAGCGCCACGCCGCTCCGCTGGTTCACCGTCCGCAAAGAGGCGAAGGGCCACGGGCAGAAGAAGCTCGTCGAGGGCAGCGTGAAGCCGGGTGAATCCGTCGTGGTCGTCGACGACGTGTGCACGACCGGCGGTTCGACGGTGAAGGCCATCGAAGCCGCGCGTGACTTCGGGTTGCAGGTGGCTCAGGTCATCGTGCTCGTCGATCGCGAGCAGTCCGACGGCATCGCGAACATCCAGCGCGCGGCCGGCGACGGCGTCGGCGTGAGCGCCGTCTTCACGAAGAGCCAGGTGAAAGCACGCTGGCTCGAGCTCAAAAACCGCTGACCGCTCAGCGTCTCCGCGCGAGCTCGGCTTCGAGCTCCGCCACCCGCGCAAGCGCGGCTTCCGCCTCGGTGAGCACGAGCTCGCGACCGTCGGGGAACCGCGCCAAGCGCAAGGTGGGCCCGAGCGCCGCGTCCTCGATCACGCACCAATAAAGGCCGAGCGCGTCACAGCGCCGCGCTTCGGGGTCGCTCGGATCGCGCTCGACGAGGTCGCCGTCGATACGGTCCCAAAACCGGAGCTCGCGCTCGCTCGGATCGAACCGGGCGAGCTCGAGCACGCCCGTGTGCCGGTACCGCGCGAGCTTATCGTCGACGTTGCGATCCGACGCATCCGTGTTGCTCACGACCTCGACCGCCAGGTGAGGCGCGCCGAGCTCCCAAATCTTCCAGGACTGAAGCACCACGGCCGGCGCGCCCAAGCGCACCGCCAAGTCCGGCGCCAGCCGTTTGCCCGGGTCAGACGGGTCCCAATACATGAACTGATCGCACGAGACGAGGGCGCTTCGCTCGAGCAGCCGCTCCACGATCTCGAGCAGCCGATTCACGATCAGCCGGTGCACCTTACTTTCCGGCACTTCTTCCTCGACCGGGAAGTGAAGCCGCACCGGCTCGCGCAAATACCGCCGCTCCACGCGCTTGGAACCCATCAAAACGCCCGACACGACCATGATCACCTACCACAAGGCCTCATCGGCCCAGTCCGACCTCGGTTGTGCGGGAGCGATCGCCGACCGAGCCCCGAGAGACCGAGCCCCGAAGAACACGACGCGGCCTCGAGGTCGGCTGAAAGTGACCCAGTACCCAATTAGTGGTACTGGGTCACTTTCATCCGACCGCCGAGCCGGCCGCGGCGCAGCCAGTTCGGGCTGTCCGGAGGCGCCAGTGATTGAGCGCGTGGCCTTCGGAGTCGGCCCGGCTATAGCCTCGCGTCATGCCAATTCGGTTGGTGAACAACCAGTGGGTTGTCCGATGCGTTTCGGATCACCCCAATCAGGAGGCGCTCCGACCGGTCGAAGGCACCTTCGCGATGCCGCGCGTTCCGCTCGGGCATGGCCCTGTCTTGCGTTGCTACTACTGCCACGTCTGCGGGTACGTAGAGTTCTATCTAGCGCCGGACGTTGGCGGCGTGCCCACGGGGTACCGTGGACCCTGAGGCCCCCGCACAAGCAGTTCCCGACGCGCAGGCAAACGCAGCGCTCGACGCAGCGGCGTCGGCAACATCGACTGGCGATGGGCCGTGGCGACTTCCCGGGCGCGGCGGAAGGACCATGGTCACCTCGGCAAGCGCGACCGGGGGCGAATTGAAGAGCATCGAGCGCGCGCTGATGCACCCGCCTCCGCGCGCGGATTGGTTCGCCACAGCGGTATCGGGACTATCGGCGATATTTTTTCTGCTCAAATCATGCGGAGCGCCGATTCTCACCACCTTCGATGTGGTTTCGGTCACGGTCGCTGCCTGCCTATGCGTCGCTCTTATCGCGAGAG
>DATJXW010000219.1:0-3092 GCA_035499895.1 Polyangiaceae bacterium
ACCTCCCGCACCACGAAGCCTGCGAAGAGCCGCGCGCTGCCGATCTCGGAAGCAAACCGCTGGCGGAGCGGCTCCATGCGGAGCTCGAGCTCGAGATCGCGCTGGCCGAGCGGCTCGTTCGGCAAACCGCGCGTCATGTACGGCAAGAGGTCGTCGAGCTCGGCGGCGCGGTGCGCGCAAACCAAGCGGGCGGCGGCCGACCCCACCGCGGGCGCGATGGCGCAGCTCACGTGAGGGATGCCGGCGACCGCGTAGATCTCGGGGCCGAGTCGCTTGACCTCGTAGCCGGCGCGCTTCGCCGCGGCGAGCGCCTGCTCCGTCCCGGTGAGACCGAGCGAAACGCTCGTCTCGACCGCGCCGCGATGTCCGGTCGGAGCCGCGACCACGGCGAGCTCCACGGGCGCGTCCCAGAGGAGCGCGTCGTCGAGGTCCTTCGCCGCGAGCGGAAGTACGTCGCGCAAGCCGAGCGGCACGCCGGCCCAGTGCGCCAGTGTGTCGGCGAGCGCCGTCGGTCGTTTCAACCGGCCGACCACGAAGAGCCCGGAGGGCGCGGCGACCGGCGACAAATCCGCCGTCTCGACGACGGGCGCGGGCTTCGGGACGACCGGGGGATGCGGCTGTTCCGCAGGCTTTTGGGGCGCACTCCCACAACCGAAGAGCGCCACGGAGAGCACCCACGACCTCCTAAGTCCCAGCATGGCCGGAACTTTACAGGTTTTGGTGCTCTCGGTGGCGCTCTTTTTGGGCGGCTCGGCGCCGCAGCGTCATCCGTTCGGGCCTAGCTCGTCTCTTCGAACTCCGCGTCAATCACGTCTTTCTTCTTTCCATCCCCGCCGGCTGCGCCGTCCGAGCCACCGCTCGGCGCGCCCGGACCGGGACCGCCCGCGCCTGGAGGCGGACCGCCCGCGCCCTCGTAGAGCTTCGCCGCGAGGGCGTGGGCTTCCTTCTCGAGCTTCGCGCTGATGTCCTGAATCTTCGCGTCGTCCTGCTGCTCGACCGCGGCGCGGCCTTCCTTGATGAGATTCTCGATCGCGCCGAGATCCATGCCGCCGAGCTTCTCCTTGTTCTCCGCGATCTGCTTTTCGAGCTGGTAGGTGAGGCTGTCGAGCTTGTTGCGCCGTTCGATCTCCTCACGACGCCGCTTGTCCTCGGCTTCGTGCGACGCGGCTTCCTTCACCATGCGATCGATGTCGTCCTTGTTGAGGCCGCTCGACGCGGTGATCGTGATCTTCTGATCCTTGCCGGTCGCCATGTCCTTCGCCTGGACCGACAGGATGCCGTTCGCGTCGATGTCGAACGTCACCTCGATCTTCGGCATGCCGCGCGGCGCCGCCGGCAGGCCCTCGAGGTGGAACTTGCCGAGCGTGCGGTTGTCCCGCGCGCTCGCGCGTTCGCCCTGGAGCACGTGGATCTCGACGGAGGTCTGGTTGTCGCTCGCCGTCGAGTAAATCTCCTTCTTTTGCGTGGGAATCGTCGTGTTGCGCGCGATCATCACCGTCATCACGCCGCCCAGCGTTTCGACGCCGAGCGAGAGCGGCGTCACGTCGAGGAGCACCACGTCCTGAACCTCGCCGCCGAGCACGCCGCCCTGGACGGCCGCGCCCACGGCGACGACCTCGTCCGGGTTCACGCCCTTGTGCGGCTCCTTGCCGAAGAACTTCGTCACCGTCTCCTGCACGAGCGGGATGCGGGTCGAGCCGCCGACGAGCACGACCTCGTCGATGTCGCTCGGCTTCTTCTTCGCGTCCTCGAGCGCGCGGCGCACGGGCTCCATGCTGCGGTCGATGAGCGGCCGCATCATCTGTTCGAGCTTCGAGCGCGTGAGCTGCTTCTGCAGGTGCTTCGGCCCGCTCGCGTCGGCGGTGAGGAACGGCAGGTTGATCGTCGTCTCGACCTTGCTCGAGAGCTCGATCTTCGCCTGCTCGCTCGCGTCCTTCAGACGCTGGATCACCATCTTGTCCTTGGAGACGTCGATGCCGGTGTCCTTGCGGAACTCACCCATCAGCCAGTCCATGATGAGCGAGTCGACGTCGTCGCCGCCGAGGTGGGTGTCGCCGTTCGTCGAGATCACCTGGACGACGTTGTCGCCGACCTCGAGGATCGAGATGTCGAACGTGCCGCCGCCGAAGTCGTAGACGGCGATGATCTCGTTGTTTTTCTTGTCGAGGCCGTACGCGAGCGCCGCCGCCGTCGGCTCGTTGATGATGCGCTTCACGTCGAGGCCCGCGATGCGGCCCGCGTCCTTCGTCGCCTGGCGCTGCGAGTCGTTGAAGTAGGCCGGGACCGTGATCACGGCCTCCGTCACCTTCTCGCCGAGGTAGTCTTCGGCGGCCTTCTTGAGCTTCTGGAGCACCTTGGCGCTCACCTCGGGCGGCGCCATCTGCTTGCCGCGCACCTCGATCAAGGCCTCCCCGTTCTTGCCGCGGAGCACCTTGTACGGAACGCGCTTCGTCTCCTGCTCGACTTCCTCGAAGCGCCGGCCGACGTAGCGCTTGGCCGAGTAGACGGTGTTCTCGGGGTTGGTCACGGCCTGCCGCTTGGCGATGGTGCCGACCAAAATCTCACCCTTGTCGTCCCAGGCCACGACGGACGGGGTGAGCCGCGAGCCCTCTTCGTTCACGATGACTTTGGGCTCCTTGCCCTCCATCACTGCAACGACGCTGTTCGTCGTGCCCAAGTCGATACCGATGATCTTGCCCATAGCTCTTCTCCTGCCGCTGACCCGCGAGCCACCGCGTCGGTGCTCAGTGGCGGAGGCTTCAGGCCCTTCCGCGAGCGAACGAGTCAGGCGAACGGGCGCAACATAACCACCTCGATCTATGGGTCAAGCCAAAGAAAAGCCCACGCCGTGCTTGACACCGGAACCCACGCGGCTACTGTCCCGCTCCCTCGAATACCGCAAGTTTTTCGACCCATCCCCGTTCGGGGCCGTAGCTCAGCTGGGAGAGCGCCGCGTTCGCAATGCGGAGGTCAGGGGTTCGATCCCCCTCGGCTCCACCGGATCAACAACATCCGCTGGCTTTGGATTGTCATCAACCGCGCCTTGCGCGGCTTTCGGACGTCGCAGCCACTCGCGGGAGTGAGACATCGGA
>DATJXW010000220.1:0-24135 GCA_035499895.1 Polyangiaceae bacterium
CCTCCGCTCCCAAACCCGAACCTGCACCCCCTCCCCTGAAACTTCGGCATTCGATCCCGAAATTGCATGTCCGGCTTCGAGGACAGCCGCGCTCATACCCGCATCTGCACCGCGTCTCATGAAACTTCGGCATTCAGTCCCGAAATTTCATGGCGCTGCGCGAGATGTTCGCGTCCACACCGAGCGTTGGACCAACGCAAAGGAAAACTCGGGATTCGATCCCGAAATTGCAAGTTGCTTCGGATGCGCCGTGGAAGGGTCTGGCTGACTAGAGGAACAACCGTCGCAACGCCGCCGGCAATTCGTCGAACCGCGGCGCCCCCACGAGGAGCGGCTCGAGCGGCGCCGCGGACAACGTGTGCCAATAGACGATGCGAAACGGCCGCGAGCGACGGAGAGTGCGCGTCCGTTCGACGAGATCGAGCACGCACGCCATCGTCTTCGCCGTGTACGTCGGATCGAGCTCGATGCCTGCCGCGCGGGCACGCTCGAGCGCGACCTCACCCTCGTGCGTCGGCGCACCGTAACCCTCGCCGATGAACCCGCGCTCGATGCGCAGCGATTCGGGCCGAAGCGCGCCCACACCACCGCCACGCCGCGCGATCACCCCGCGCGCCATCGACATGACGAGCGCCCGCGCGACCGGGTTCCGCACAATCGCGACGGCGACCACCGTCGTTCGGAGCGCCCGAAGCGTCACCCCCGCGAGTAGTCCGGCGGCAGTCACACCCGTCCCGAGCGGCACCACGATGCAGTCCGGCGCCGACACGCCGAGCTCCACCCCCTGTGCCACGAGCTCGCCCACCGCGTCGGCATATGCCGCGGCTCCTCGCGCCCCGAGGCCGCCCGGCGGCACAATCGCGTCCCCGAAATCGAACGCCCGTGCGAACGCCCACGGCGCGATCACGCTCGGTCGAGCCGGAAACGCCTCGAGCCCCGCGCCCACCGCCGCGCGCAGCGTCTCGATCGCGTGCTCACTTTTCGGCTGCGGGGCCAGCACCGCAGTGCACGCGAGCCCCCGCGCCCGCGCGAAGAGCGTCATCGCGAGCACGTGATGACTCCCCGCCGCCCCGAACGTCACGATCCGCCGCGCGCCGCGCTGCTCCGCGTCGTGCACGAGTGCGGCCACTTGCCGCACCTTGTTCCCGCCGTACGTCGCGTGCGTGCGCCCGTCGTCCTTGATCCAAACCTCGGCGCGCTCGTGCGAAAACTCGGGTACGCGGCGGAGCGGCGTCGGAAAAGTCGGCCCGGCGAACGGAGCGGGGGCGCTTGACCCTGAAGCCACCGCGACTACTCTTAGCAGCAACCCACAACCCCTTCGGGGGCGATCGGTTTCGACGTGGGGACTGAACGTTTGGCTGCGTGCGGAGGCACCTGGACCTCCTCAAAACCGGGCCGTACCAATTGCGAACGACAACGCAATCGCTCTCGCTGCCTAAAAACAGTTGAAAGCCGTCCAACCGTGAGATCGTCTTGGTAACGGAAGGGCGTCACTACTAAGGCTGGGCCGCGGCGACGCTTCGGGCGTCGCGGCTAAGATTTTCCGGAGCTAGGTCCTCGCCGAATCGAGGAACCCCGCCGCTCGGGCAATGCGGCTACGCACGTGAACGAGGCCAAGCCGGATGCCTCGCGGACCGGGGTTCGATTCCCCGCGCCTCCACTAGATCGCAAAACGTCGCGCGGCTCCGGGACACTGACGACCCGGGCCGCGGGCTAAGGGCTCGGGAGCTCCAGCCGCGTGAACAAGGTCGGGGCCAGAAGCGCGGTGATCGCGCTGATCCGCGCTTCACGCGTTTCGACGAGATGGAGCGCCACAGGCTCGTACGCCCCCGCTGTGGTCCTGCGATAAGCGGCAAAGGCAGGGAGCGAATTCGCCTCCGTCGCGATCAAACGGAAGAGCCCCCGCGCTTCGGCGCGGAACACCATGGCGCCGACCGAAGCGCCAATCGCGTCTGGGCCGCGCAACCAGAGCGGCAACGGTGGCATGGCAAGCGTCGCGTCCTCGCGCAGCAACACAAGGAGCGCGCCGACGTCGGCGTTTTCCCAGGCCCGCACGTAACGCGCCAAGAGCTCTCGCGTCGGGGCGTCGGGAGGGGGCGCCTCGCGCCAGCGGTCGGCTCGTGTGTCGACTGTCTCGCGCGCCCACTGGAGCGCGCTGTTCGCGGACGCGACGCTCACGTCGAAGAGCTCCGAGCATTCTTGGGCGCTCAGGCCGAGGACGTCGCGAGCGATGAGCATCGCCCGCTGCCGCGCGGGCAGCAACTGCAGAGCCTCCAAAAAAGCCAGCGCGACGCTCTCGCGAACGCCGTAGCGCGCATCCGGTGCTTGCGGCGTCCCATCGTAGAGTGCCGGAGAGCACGGCTCGACGAAGGCGTCCGGCTCGGGTGCAAGCAGCGGATCGTGAGGGTCCGCCGGCGTGCCGTGCTCGATCGAAAGTCGCCGGAGCGGCTTGCTCTCGAGTGCATCCACGCACGCGCTGAAGACCACGCGGTAGAGCCACGTGCGAAAGCTCGAACGCCCTTCGAAGCCCGGCAACGCGCGCCAGGCGCGCAGCAAGCTCTCCTGCAAGAGGTCGTCCGCCGCGGCGAGCGAGCCCGCCATGCGATAGCAATAGGCGCGGAGCTCACGCTGATGGGCGACGACGAGATCGCGAAAGGCGCTTTCGAATCGTAATGCTCCTTCATGCCGGCCGCGTCGTACCAATGGTCGACGCCGAGCACCTCGGCGCCGGTCGTGTCGCCCGGCATCGGCATCTTCACGAACAAGCGATGTGACAGCTGCCCACGACGGCGCGCATCCGAAAACGTCGGTTCGATCACGCCGCGAAATACCGCCGCGGCCTGCTCCGGGCTCGCGACCAGACCGCGCACGACCCCCACGAAACGTTCACGTCGCGTCACCGGCGCCGGCAGCTCGAAGCCGAACGCGTCGCGAGCAGGCATCCACATCGTGGCGTCGCGCTCGGCGAAGAGCTGCGAAGCCATGCCGTGAACGCGCTGATCCGAGAAGAAGCGACCGATCCCTACGGCCGACCTCCAGCAATCGAAAAATAGGATTTCTCCGTCGGCACCGCCGAGCCCGGTACCGCCGAAAAGCCGTTGTGGCTGAGATCGCCGAGGGCTCGGGCGCCCGCGATCGCTTCCGCGGAGCCGGCCGTGCTTTTTCCGAGCCGGTCACAACGCGCCGGCGCCCGGTCCTTCGTACAGGCAGCACGATGATGGCTATCGCGCCACGCCCTTAATCTCGTCTTCGCATCGGGCAACTCGCCGACACGACGCCCGTCAACACAAAAAAGGCGAGAGCGCGCGAGCTAGGGAGTCGTAACGCAGGCGGCGATCCAATCGCCGTATTCTGATAGTCGCGTATAAACGCCATAGGTATTTTGGCGGCCACAGCCGACTCCAAAGCTGACAATTCCAACTTGTTGAAAGCCGCTGCCGTCGCCAATCCCGATCGGGCCCCCACTGTCACCTTGGCAAGAGTCCTTTTTGAAGGTCCCGGCGCATAACATTTGACTGTTGATCATCCCGTTGTACGGCGGGCCATTGCACGTCGAGGTGTCCACGAAAGGCACGATCACTTCGCGCAGCTGCGGTGAACGCTTGCCATTCTCCGACGTGTATCCCCAGCCCGCCACGACACCCTGTCCCGTCGGTGCGCTTGGGCTGTAATCCAGTTGGACGCTCGGCGAGGTCGCAGATTTCGCCAACCTGACAAGCGCGATGTCGTTTCCTTGCTTAGCGTCGACATAGAGTTTGTGTTCGAGCACCGTATCCACGTCAAACAGCGCGCTGGCAGGCGGAGGTTGACTGAGATCGGTTATACCAATGACGATCTTGTCACCAGGAGCAACCTCGCAGTGAGCAGCCGTGAGGACCCAGTTTGGCGCGATGAGCGTTCCCCCGCAGAATTCGGTCGACAGCGTCCCATTCGAGGTAATGGCGACGAGGCCCGCAAGTTGGGAGTTATGACCACCGATGATTCTTGCAGTCGGGTTCGTCTTCACGCGCAGCGTGCGGCTTCGAACGTTCACGCGAGCCTCACAGGCCGTGACCAGTCCAACCCTGCCACCCCGGCTGCTGGTGGCGCCGCCCCGGCTGCTAGTGGCGCCCCCGACGCCCTGAGCTTGCGTTGATGGCGGCCCGCCGCTCATGCCCGCGTAGGAGCTCGACGATGGCAGGTCGGTAAATAGGACGTTGACCGGGTCGCTCGCTCCACCGACGATCCTGCTTCCGGAACACCCGAGTATCAATACGAATAAGATCGTTGGCTTAGTTCGGGACACGAGCCTTTTCTCCCAGCTGGAGCACCGTTTGGAATACTTGGGTATTGAGTGAGAACCCAAAATAGAAGCGTGGACCCAAAAATTCATCCTTGGGTACGTCGTTCGGGTTCACGAGCGTGCCCGAAGGATACCCGGGCTGAAGCCTCTGCATGGTGAGAAGCGCGAGCCCGCTGCTGATACCGGCGCCCGGAACCGGTTCCCAAGCCAAGCCCATGTAAAATTCGTCGCCGATCCGCGCGAGGTCGCCACCAATTCCTATTTGAAAGCCGAGGCCGTGATAACCGGTGAACCGAGGCACGGAGTATTGCCCGAAAGGGAAATAGCTGAGAGCGATCGCCGCCGCGGGGCGAATACTTCGCTCTTCCCGGATGAACTGTTCTTCGGAACCCGGCGCCCGTGACGTCGAGACACGTTCGAAGTTCGGTGCAAACGCCGCGAGTAGTCCAACGTCCAGATAGTAAAGACCCGGTGTGACCGTCAGAGTGATCCCCTCGAGACTCAACGGAACGTCGGTGCGCGACACCACCACCGTGACCGCGTCGGTGGTCGCGCTGGGAGTGACCGTCGCTTTGGCCAAGAGTTGGATCTCGGGTGGTGGCACTGTTGCGTCTCGAGGAAGGGCCCTCTGCGCAGCGGCCTCTTGCGGGAACAGGCTCACGTTACTCTGCTTCACGTCCGTACCGACGTTCAGAACATTGACGCACCGGGTGGGCCCGAAGAGTTTGATGGTCAGTGCTTGTCCAGGCTTGAGACCCGGATCGCGAGACTCACCCGGAACGGGATAGCCCGTTGCGTCGACGCAATACACGTCGTCCCGCTCACAATCGGCTTTCGAGAGTTCCTCTTTCACAGCCGTATCGTCGAACGTCGCGCCGCGGCCCTGTGACTCTACCGTCATGAGGTCTGCGCGGCATTCAGTGGCGGCCAGGGTGGCCGCCGAAGCATCCGCGAATGCCTCGCTCGTTACGAGAGCGAAGCCGAGAGCCAATGGGGCAAATCTGAACGGATTCGATTTCAAGTCAGCCTCCTGCACCGGACTCGCCGCTCGCCGCCCCGACGCCGGCAGTTGCAGGCTCACCACCGGCGCCACTGCCGCCGGTACCGCCCGTGTCGGGGGCCCCCGCCGCGCCGCCAATTGCCCCAGAACCGGCCGTCCCGCTCGAGCCAGCATGCCCGCCGATCCCGCTCGTCCCCGCGCCCGAACTCGCGCCCGCCACGCCCGCGCCTCCCGTTACGACGGTTGCCACCCGCTGAACAGGTCGAATGACCTCGCGCAACGGACGTGCCGCACTGTGGCAGGCGCCGAGCTCGGTCGTGCCGTCCGTATCCGTAACCCCCTCCCCAGCGCCCGCTTCGCCACCGGCGGTCCGAGCAGCATTGGGCAGCAGGCGCACCGTGACGACGGCCTCGACTTGTTCGGGGTAAACGAGGACGTCGATGGTGTTGTCGCGAAGCGACCCGGAATCCGGTGCCGCCAGACAAGCAGAATGGCTGCCCCCGACCAAAGTCCCACCCGCCACTTCGAATTCGAGCCACGCTCCGCCGAGGGATTGGACGACAAGAATGATCCCGAGCCCATCACTGCTCGGTTGCTCTTGTGCCGATTGAACTACGAGCACCGTCTGAGCTGACGGCGCGGTTTCACAACCCGGTCCCACCAAGGCGACGGCGACCCCGAGCAACAAACCTTGAGTCAATCTCACCATGGCAAAGCGACTCCGAGTGGCAAGGATTCTTAGTGAACGGATCGCGAGTCGTCACGAAGAATGTGCCAGCAACAACAAATGACTAACCATGACGCGACGCCTGGACACGCCACGCCGACATGCGGGGAGAAATGACCACGGCGAGCGCCCGCTCGAAGGACTATGGGGAAGGGCGTTGGTGACGATGCGCGAGCAGAGTCGTGCTCATTCACCAGAGTGCAATCACGAGAGGAGCGAACCCATGGCATTAAAAACTCTTGCTGCGCCGCACCTCGGACCAGGTAAGAACGTGAAGCTCGGAAGGCGGCGACCAATCTCGGGCGGGCCGCGCTTGCGGCTTGGAAGTTACTTGAAAGCGTCGCTGCCGCCGGGACCCGTAGCGATCGACTTCAGCGCAAAGGGGCAGCCCGCACTCTCCAATATCTACGGTAACGACCAGTTGGGAGACTGCGTGATCGCGGGGGGCTATCACGTGGTGGCCACGGAGACGGGTAACGCAGGTCGGCTGTTCACCGCGTCCCCCGCCCAGATCATCGCGGATTACGAAGCGATCGGCGGGTACAATCCCGATGACCCGAGTTCGGATCAAGGCTGTGACGAGCCGACTGCGCTGAACTATTGGGTACAAAACGGTTTCGCAGACGGTACGAAGCCGCTCGGTTGGCTCGCGGTGGATGCGACGAATCAAAGCGAGTTGCAATCGGCAATGTACTTGTTCGAAAACCTGTATTTCGGCGCCGAGCTTCCTGACGAGTGGGTCAATCCGATGCCCCAGGCAAGTGGGTTCACGTGGGACGCGGCGGGGCCTCCCGATCCGCAGAACGGGCACTGCGTCATCGGCGTCGGCTACACGACACAAGGCGTGACCATCGACACTTGGGGCTTGCTCGGCACGCTGACGTGGGCGGCGCTCGCGAAGTACTGCGTTCCGAACGTGTACGGCGCGGCGTACGTCCTGCTCACCCCGGATCAGCTCGAGAAGGGGCGTGTCGTCGCGCCGAACGGAGTCGCTTGGTCCGCGCTCGTCGCGGACTTCGACGCGATCGGCGGCGACGTTCCCTTCACCGGCCCGAGCTTCGATCTGACGACGACGCGCGGCGTCCAGCAGGCTCTCAATTATCTCGGAGCGAACCCCGTGCTCGCCACGGACGGTATTCCCGGACCGCTCACCCGCGCCGCGATCGAAAACTTCCAAAAGGACCACGGGCTCACCGCCGACGGTGTCGTGGGCCGCTTCACGCGCGCAGCGCTGCAGCTCGCCGTGACGAAGGCTGGCTCGGCGGGAAGGCAAGTCTAAAAGACTCTTGCGACCGCGTCCGCTCCTCGGTCACGCCACGTCGCCGCGCCACGACGAGCGCCGCACGGTGAGTGTCTTCGGATAGTCTTGGATACTATCCGCAGCTGTCTTGCGTCGAAGACTGGACAGGCTCGTGGTGTGAAGCAGAACTTTGCTGAGTACGCGAAGACGTCGTGCGTCAGCGGAGCGCGTGGGATCGGCGAGCCGAGCAACGTGGGGCAGGTCGACAGTCGCGGCGGTCACTCGCAGTTGCCAAAGCTCGATTGGCTCTTACTGCTAGCCTGGCACATTCGCTGCCGGCAAGTACTGGCGATCTGACCGGTGCTACTACAGAGAGTCCCACCATCCGGATTGCACTCTTCGATTTGCCCGTCATAGCAGCCGCAGCCAGCTGCCGAATTGACGCCCGTGAGGTAGCAAACCGGGGGAGCAGTGCCGATGATGCTGCAAGTGCCGCAATTCGGACAAGCATTATTGCAGGCCGTCGTGGTAGTGGCGCCCGGGATGGGGGTCCGCAACGAAAACGGCTTGACGCCCTCGTGGTCCTGACAGCCGCTGGCACAGGCCACAAGAACCAGGCCGGCTAGCAGCGCGCCGAGGGGTGCTCCAAAGAACCTCTTTCGAGTCGCGTTAGGGATCATTGTAAAGTCTCTTCCTTAACCCCAACCCCTTTCACGGCACATGTAGTCAAATGGCGGAACGAGCGCAAGTAGTCAATTAATTCCACACTAAAAATCGCGCGCGCAGCGAAGTCCAACCCACTGAGTGGCGTTGGTCGCCGTATCGCCCCCGCGGTTCACGACCGTGAGCAAGTCCTCCGTGTCGTAGAAGGAACCTCCCTTCTGAGTCTTTTGGTCGTACCCGTCTGTTATGCCGCAGTCCACACACGCGCCCGACACCGGGTAGCAAAGTTGAGACGCGTCCCACACCCACTCAGCTACGTTGCCGGCTAGGTCAAACTGTCCCCATTTGCCCTTGCCCGCCGGGTAAGACCCCACGGGCACGGGAACGCCCTGCCCCGAATCATAGTAGTTCGCGAACCCGGGATCGATATTCACGTCGCTCGCGGACGCGGACCATGGATAGGTCCTTTGTTCTTCGCCCCCCGCGGCGACGTAATCCCATTCGGCTTCCGTGGGCAAGCGTCCGGCATCCCAAATGCAGAATGCTTGAGCGAGGTACCAACTGACGCAGTTCATCGGCAAATTCGTATGGTCGTCGGTTTGCGTGGGGTCGCTAGACCAGGTCGAACCGGTGCAATTCGAAGAGGATATTTGCTGAATGAGATCGTCTTGAGTAGCCGGCAGCTGCGAGGTCCAGCTGTCCTGCCAGCCGTCGTCCAACGGGTTATGCGGGTTGGCACCCGAGTGGAGCGCCGGCAGCGAATCCGGGTATTGCCCGACGAACACGCGAAAACGCCCCACCGTCACCTCGAAGGCATCGAGCTCAAAAGGCGAAACGGTCGCGGGGTAGCCGCTGTCGGAATCAGGGCACTCGTTCAGCTGGCAGGTGTTGTCACATCCCCTGAGCACACTTCCCCCCTGAGCCGGCAGCGACAAACAGCAACTATCGCCGACGCAGGAATTGGTCCAAGCGTTGCAACTTTTGGGCGTCACACACACGCCGCTGACCTCGCAGACCTCTTCACAGGGAGAGCCCGCGACATACGTTCCCGAGGGCGAACACTTGAGGCAGCTCGCCGCCTTCGGATCGCACTCGCGGCCCTCGCTTCCGTCCCCCGCGCCGCCATTCGCGCCCCCGGAGCCACCTTCATCCGCGCCTCCTTGCCCTTCTCCGGCGGTCATTGGCTCGCCCGAGGAGCCGCCATTGCCCGCCATCGGCGCTCGACCACCACTCCCAGGAGTGGGCAAGCCGGCTTCGCCACCGGTCCCAGCCGTGCCGCTGTTCTTGGTGCCGCCCCCGCCGCCTTGTCCACTGTGCCCCATTTTGCCGGCGCCGCCCGGTGAGCTCCCGCCGCGCGAGCTCCCGCCGGTCGCGGTGCCGCTCTGTCCAGTTTCCGTCCCACCGGTGCCAGCCTTGGACACGCTCGATGGAGTCCCGCCGGCCGTGCCGCCGCCTCCGCTCGAGTTGCAGTCGGAGCAGACGCACTCGAAATTGACGCACGAGAACCCTGCCTTGCAATCGGTCGAAGCCACGCACCCGACTTTGCTGACGGAACCGTCTATGCCAAGAACTTGGGCGCAGCCGGCTGCGAGCAAGGCGATCCCGAAAGCGCTGCGACCGTGTCGTCTCGTCATCGCGAAGTTCATCCACGCAAATCAGCGACGTTCCTGGACCGTCGCAAGCCAATCGATTCCGCCCCAAGCGAGTCTCTCGGAGGTTGCGCTCGAAGCCGCCGACGAACGGGACGGCGTAACGAGCAAGATGACGGCGCTCGCCGCCAGAGCGACGAGCCCGGTGCTGAACATCACTGTGGAAGCCGTCGCCTTGCCTTGGGCGCTGTCGCGCTCGTCGACGCCGAGCTGCGTGCAGCGGTTTCCGGCACAATGCGTTTTCGACGCATTGTACGAGCTGAGGGCGCTCACTCCCAGTATCGAACTGACGACGAGCGCCGCGACGCCCGCGCCACCGACGAGGATCGCTGGGACTCGAGAGGGGCCCTCACCGACGGGCTTCGGCGGCTCGGTCGGCGCAGGCGGGACCAGACGCGCCGGTATGGCCTGTAGGTCGGGAACCTGAATCACCAAGGTGGCCCCGACATCGTTCGCCGTAACGGTATGGCGCCACGGTTCCTTCCCGGGTTCAGCCGCCTCGATGACGCTTTCACCGGGGTCGAGCGGTATCGGCAAGCCGTCGTAATCCGACAACCTCTCGCCATTGAGGCGCAGCGAAAGAGTCTGTGAATCCTTGGGCACGACGATTTGAACCTTGGTGAGTGTCGGAGCGAGTACCGCCATTGCTTGGATGGCGCGATCTCTCGCAGCGTCGTTTTTCTCGTTCTGCGCGGCGGTCGCGGCCGCTTGGTAGACTTTCCACGCCGTCGCTTTGCGACCCAGACGCGCGTAGCAGGTTGCGAGGTTTATCAAGGTGGCGGCGCTCGAGTCGAGAGAATTGCTCTTCGTGAACGCGGGAATCGCATCCGTGCAGTCGTCCGCTTTCATGAAGGCGACTCCGCGTTCGAACCAAGCGTCGGCATCGAGGGCTGGGGCCTGCGCGCGGGCAGGCGCGGCGACGAGAACGAACTCGATCCACAAGAGCAGAACGGCGTTGCGCGAGTATTTGGTCATGGCTGTCCCCCAGTCTTCTCCTTGCGCTGTTCCATGATGTCGACGATAAAAGGCGTGCGCTTCGGCGGACTCGGCGTCTCGTCGGCGCCGGACGCCGACAAGGCGGCGGACGGTGGCGGAGCCACGCGCTTCCCCTCATGTTCGCCCTCGGATTGCCCGTGCGTGACTTCCGCACGCGCGCCCGCTTGACGCCGGACCGGCGGGCTCGGTGGCGCTGCCACTGGAGCATCTCCGGCCCTTGGCGTCGGCAGCGGGGCGGCCTGCTGCTGCCCGTGCGCATTCTCCAGGAGGTTCGGGCTCGACGGCGCGATGAGCGCTCCGCGATTGGAATCCTTTGGAGCTGCAGCCGTCCCGGGCGCCGACGACTCGGCTCCGCTGCCAACACTCCCGCGGGAAATGTCACCGTGGAGCACGAGAAAAAATCCTATCAGTGCGGCCGTGACGCCGAGCAACCAGACGAGCGGCATCAGGGATCGACTCCTCATTCGTGACGCACCGATCGAGACACTCGTCGCTCCGCCCGTCGACAGCCGTTGGCTCGCCGGCAGTGGAAGCGACTCGGTGGTCGCGCCGCTCGCCTCGATGATGCGTACGATGCGCGCAACGGTGCTGCGGCAACGCTCGGGCGCGTGCGGAAGCAACCCTTTCGCGAGCTCGGCCACGGTCTGGTAGCGCTTCGCGCGGTCCTTTTCTAGACAACGGAAAACGACGGGACCTAAAGCGCGCGGCGCGTCGCGGCGACGTTGCTCGATCGCAACCGGAACGGTGCTCTTCACACTCTCCCAGGTCTGAAAGATCGTGTCGCCGCCGAAGGGGCGCTCCCCCGTGACCAGTTCGTAAAGGATGACACCCAGCGCCCAAATGTCCGCGCGCACATCGACATCGGTCGGCGTCGCGAACTGCTCCGGAGACATGTAAGGAGGGGATCCCATGAGAACGTGCTGCCCCGTCAGGGGTTCACCGGTGGGTACCGATCCGAGCTTGGAGATGCCGAAGTCGAGCACTTTGATCAAAGGCAGGCCATCCCCGCCGTCGGTCCAGAACAGATTGGAGGGCTTCAGGTCACGATGGACGATGTCGACCGCATGGCAGGCGGCGAGGGCCTCGCATGCTTGAAGAACGAATTCGATGACATCTTGGATTGGAAGCGGCGCGCCCGCGCTCTCGAGCAACATTCGTTCCAAGTCGGCCCCCTCGAGGTACTCCATCACCACGTAGGGGACCCCCGCCTGCGTCGTGGCAACGTCGAAGATGCGCACCACGTGCTCGCTGCGCACGCGACTGGCCGCGCGCGCTTCACGCCTGAATCGAGCAATCGCCTCCACGTTTTCCGGGTCAGCCGTCAGGAATTTGATGGCGCGACGCTGATCGAGCCCGCGGTGACGAACGCAGAACACGACGCCGGAACCGCCCTTTCCGAGCTCGTGCTCGAGCTCGTACTTCTCGGCGAACTGTGCGTCCTCGGTGACGCCTCGAGGCACCCTGTAGGACGGCGGAAGGGTGTCGGCGGTGGACATCGCTGGCAAACCAGAATCGCCCCTAGCGAACCAGAGGGCCCGGTTCGGCGTCAAGCAGGGCGCTACTCGATTCCGAGTTCCTTCAGCTTGTTGTACAGCGTCGCACGACTGACTCCCAAAACTCGAGCCGCCACGGATCGGTTGCCTGCGGAGCGAGCCAAGGCCTCAACGAGCGCTTCGCGCTCGGCTCGACGCAAGATCTCTGCAAGGCGTACGGGGGCCGGCTCCTCGTGTGCGCCCCGCGCGTCAAGTGCGTGTTCCGAACGTTCGGTTCGGAACTCGGGCTTCGTGACGAACTGCGCCTCGACCAATGGGGCGTCGATCGGGCTGGCATCGGCCAGGAGAACCAGGCGTTCCACGAAGTTTTCGAGTTGTCGTACGTTCCCCGGCCAACGCTGCGCTCGAAGCAGCTTGAGCGCGTCGGGCGTGAATTCGATGCCCGAGCTGCCTCGCTCGGTGCCGAAGCGACGGGCGAATTCGCGGGCGAGGAGTGCGATGTCGTCGCGGCGCGCGCGAAGTGGCGGAATCCACAACGTGACGACGTTGATCCGCTGAAAAAGGTCGTGACGAAAGCTACCATTGTCGACCATCGCCTCGAGGTCACGATGGGTCGCGAGCACGAACCTCACGTCGATGTGCTGAGTCGTACGACTTCCAAGGCGCTCGAATTCACGATCCTGAAGGAGCCGCAACAACTTCGCCTGTAGGACGGGCGACACTTCACCAATCTCGTCGAGGAACAGCGTCCCGCGCTCGGCGAGCTCGATGCGTCCCTTCTTCGCGGCGGTCGCACCTGTGAACGCGCCGCGTTCGTACCCGAAAAGCTCACTTTCGAGCAGCGTGTCGGGCAACGAGGCGCAATCGATCTTTACGAACGGGCCGCCCCGACGCGGGCTGTTCGCGTGCACCGCACGGGCAACAAGTTCCTTGCCGGTACCCGTTTCACCGCGGATGAGCGTCGTGGCGGTGCCGGCCCCCACGCGGCGCAACAATTCGCGCACGCCTTTGATGCCCGTCGACTCACCGAGCAACTCGGTGCCCCGTCGAGGACCCAAGGGCGGCCTGTTGGCTCTGGTTGCGCTCGCAGCAAGCGCCTTGGAGACGAGGAACGCGACTTCCTCGGCCGAAATCGGGCTGTTGATGATGTCCGCGGCTCCGGCGCGAAGCGACTCCGCGTTGGCTTCTTCACTATCGCCGGCAAAGACGAGCACGGGCAGGTCCGGCCATTTTCCTGCAAAGTCGCGCACGAAGCCGCTCCCGTCATCGTCGAACGCCTCCCTGCCGGCGATCACGAGATCGATCAGCTCGCTCTGAAGAGCCAACACGGCCGCAGCGCCGGTGCTCACCGTCCGCGTCGCGTGCCCGGTCAGCTGAAGGGCCGCGACCAGAGCCAGCGCACGCTCCGCCTCAGCGTCCACGACCAAGATGTTGGACATTGATCGGGGCATCCTAGCCCAATCACCGTCTAGAATTCGAGACACCACCCGCCAGAGATTTAGACGGCATCTAACGAATTAGACGCGGGCTTCCAGGCCGCCTTCGCTGTCGCTGGTGCGTTCCACGGGGCCGGGCAGAGATCCAGACTCGCGATCGCAGGGGTTTCCCGCGTGGACGCTCGGCACGTCGGTTGCTCTTGGCGTGCGGGATGGAATCCGTGCTCTCCGACACGCACAACGAATTCGACCTGGTCGAACTCTGGCGATCGTTGACCGAGGGACGCCTCTTCATCTCACGAACGGTCCTGGCCGACGGGCGCTGCTCTGCGCTCCTCACCTCGCCCAATTCCGCGTCGGGTCGCCTGCGCGACGACGACGTCGGACTCCTCGAGCTGGTGCTCCGCGGAGAGGCTCAAAAGGTCGTCGCCGACATGTCCTTCATGACGGTGTCGAGCGTCTCGAATCGCTGCTCTCGAGCACTCCGCGGGATGGCCGGCGAGTCGCCCGTCTCGCGGGTTTCGATGGTGGTGGTGATGGCCGCGCATGCTGCTGGAGGTCTGCCCTTGCCGAAGGCTCGCATCGAGCGATCCGAACATGCGGCCACGGTCATCAGCGTGGAGTTTCCGCCCGTCCAAAGGTTATGGCCGCTCTCGAGTTCGGAAGCCGAGATTTTGCGGATGACGCTCGAGGGTCGATCCCACGAGGAGATCGCGCTGACTCGACGGACGGCGCGGCGCACGATCGCGAACCAGCTCGCTTCCGTCTTTCGAAAGGTTGGAGTGTCAGGACGAACGGCGCTCAAAGCTCGCGCTGTCGTGGCTTGTTCGCGCGAGTGGTCGGCGCGGACGACGGTGGGCTCCGTCGGCGCTCAGACAACAACATTCACGCCCAGCCCTAATTCGTCTCGATAGTCACGCTCCGCCTGCCCACCTGGAGGACGACCGGTCCCGAAGCGGCGACTTCGGCCAGGGCACTACGAATTCCAAGCTCACCGAAGCGGTTCCGAGCCCCACACCAACCGTGCCGTCTCGGCTCTCCTCTTTGCCCCTCGCCCTCCTCATCTCCCCACCCGTCATCGGTCCCCGCAGATACGCTATCGTCCACCGCGGCTGCACGAGGCTCAGCCCGCGCGCTGCGTGTACGTCGCGCATGATGAACCAGCGGGGGGCTAGGCATTTCGTGACTTCGCCGAGTTCGCCGAAGGTGGCGCCGGCGCTGCCGGCATCGCTTTGGGCGAGGCCTTCGAGGACGCGCGCGCGGTCGGCGTCGGTTTGGAGGCGGCCGACGAACCAGGTGCCGGCATTGCTGAGGGCGCGGTAGTCGAGGTCCATCGGGTTTTGGGTGGCGAGGACGAGGCCGACGCCGAATGCGCGGGCTTGTTTCATGAGGGCGACGAGCGGGCGCTTGGTGGGTGGGTTCGCGGGATGCGGCGGAAGGAAGCCGTAGAGTTCGTCGAAGACGACGAGCGCGCGGAGGTCTTTGCTGCCGGGAAGAGCGCGGACGTAGGTGAGGAGCTCTTCGAGGACGACGCCGAGGATGAGCGCGCGTTCGTCGTCGTCGAGGTGCGCGACGCTGACGATGACGGCCGGCGTGCGACCGTTGCTCGGGGTGAGCCAGGTCTTGAGGTCGAGGTTCGCGCCTTCGCGCCAGCTCGCGAAGGATGGGGACGCGAGGAGCGCGTTCAGGGAGGCTGCGAATTCGACACGCCGCCGACGCGGGAAGAAGCGCTCGACGGGTAGCGCACCGATGCGATCGAGTGGAGGGGTGACGACGTCTTCGAACAAGGTGGCGAGATCGGTGGGACACCGTGTATTCGGATGCCGTGGCGCTCGCCAATCGCGGGCTCATCAGCGGAGTCCGGCCTGGGCACACATCCAGAGGCAAACGGCGCTCACCCTGGCCGACCTCGATCGAGCCGATCTCGTCGGTGAACAGCTCGTGAACGCCGTCGGAACTCGCCGGCAGGGCTCAGTCGTCACCGCCGAAGTCACCCCAATCCGCCAGCGCCTCTTCACGCTCTTCGCCGACGCGTGGGATCAAGTGCGGCGAGCGATCAGCTACTTGCGTTGGAACGAAGACGACGTCGACGACATCGCCCCCTCTCTCTACGCCGGCCGCGCGCGACGCAAGACCGACGTCCCCGCGAACCCTCCGGAACCACCCGCACCACCGACGGGCACCGCCGCCAAAACGGTCACCCCTGCCACCAAAACGCAAACGGCGCCCGCGGAAGCCACGTCACCTGCGGCCCCGCCTGCTCCCGGCGCCGCAACGTCGAAGCCGAACGTAGCGAACGGGAGTCCAGCGGGAACTCCGGGGAGTTCGCCGTTCGTGCCGTAAACGGCGGGAGAACCCCCGCGCCGCGAAGGTGGGCGCGGGGGTTCGGCACTGCGCGTTCCTCCGAAGACTGAGGCAGCCTGTGCGAGAGGAGTGTGGGGGCCTCGCCCG
This sequence comes from Polyangiaceae bacterium, assembly GCA_035499895.1. Lineage (GTDB taxonomy): Bacteria > Myxococcota_A > Polyangia > Polyangiales > Polyangiaceae > PMG-095. The sequence goes on from DATJXW010000220.1 coordinate 15,938, forward strand.
CCCCCCCAACCCCGGACGAGGACCCGGCGCGAGCGCGTGATTCCGCTCGGAGCCGTGCTCGCGCCATGGAGCTGGCCTTGGCGACGAAGTCTGACGTGGCACTTTGGCGAGCGGCGTCCTGTATAACTTTGCCAGGCGCCGCTGATATTCTTATGAGGTGAAGACGAGAAATTTTCAGACGAGACAACCGCGCCAGCGCCGCCACGCGGAGACGAGCATCAAACTCGTTGCCGACAAGCTCAACATGCCGCTCGCGGCTGTCTCGCGGGTCTTCCTCGGCAAACGCGTCGAACCGGAACGCCGTCGACAAGTGCTCGAAGCCGCGAGAGAGCTCGATTTCGTGCCGCGGTTGGCCGCTCCCACCATCCTGCTGGCAATCGGTCGCACGAACCCGGAAGTCCACGCCGGGTACACGACGGTCCTCTCGCAGCTCGTGCTCCAAGAGCTCGCCCGCAAGACGACCTATCCGATCTCGGTAGTCCCCGAAGCGGATGAGAACCGCAGCGCACTCGAAGCGGCTCTCGCCCAACCGTCCGTTCGATGCGTGATTGCGATCGTCTTCTCCGACGCGCTCGAACACGCCGTGAAAGCAGTGCGCTTCCCACCACCCGTGGTCACGTTGAATCACCCGGTTCCGAAGGCGATCAACGTACAAACGGACCATCACGCGCACGGGTTCCGAGCGACGCAGTACCTCATCGAGCATGGTCACAAACGCATCGCGTTTCTCGCTCACGAGCTCGCGACTTGGGGCTCCAGCCAACGTTACGACGGCTATCGAGATGCCCTGCAGCGCCACGGCATCCGGCCGACGGCTGCGCTCAGGTTCCTCTCCGCTGAAGCCGATACGAGCACCGACGATCCCGTGAAAGCACTGCTCGAGCGCCTCGACGAGGCCAAGCCCACGGCGGTTCTGAGTTTCGCGGAGGACGTTGCGCTGCCCTTGATCCGCTACTTCGACGTTCCGCAACGCATTTCCGTGGTCGGGCTCGACGATTTGCCCATCTGGAAGCACCTGAGACCCGCTGTCACCACCATTTGGCAGCCGCTCGAGCGGATGGCACAGGTGGCCGTCGAACATGCCTGGCGCCTGGCTCGGCTACCGCGTGCGGAAGCCGCCGGCCATGCGCAGGACATCATTCTGGAATCGGAGCTCATGCGGCGGGAGTCAGTCGTGAATCTGATGCCGTCCGGAAGACGATAAAATTATCACATTGACGTCGATAATCTTATCACTGATGCTAGGCGCATGCGGTCGTTCGTTGCTTTCGCCGTTTCCGTGCTCGTCGGGTGCGAGCACGACTGCCTCGACCCACCTCACGACCTCCACGTAGCCGGAGTTCCGCTGAACTGCGAGACGGGGAGCACGACCGGTCCCGGCTCGAGCACCTGCTCGTTGAGCGACCTCGAGCTCGACTGCGGTGCCACGGCGCGCTGCGACCTCGACGACTCCAGCGACTTGATGGGTGCCTGCTACCCGGTGGGGTTCACCTTCGCGCCAGCGTGCGCGGTCGCGACCATTCAGGTCTACGACAAGGGGCAGCTCGTGTTCGCCCAGGGTTTGTCCTCGGGCACCACGCTCGGATTACCGCTCGACGAGCCGCTAGAGATCAAGAGCTGGGTCGGAAGCTTCTACTCGGGCGGTTGGGCGACCTTCGTTTGCGAAGCTCCATCGCCGAACGCCGGTGCGGGCAATCGATGAACAGGAAGGAGTCTCGAAAACATGCAATGCGCACAGTCATCCAAACAGAGTCGTCGGTTCGGATCGGCCGCCACCGGGGTCGGTGTCGTCGGGCTCGCGGCATTCGCGTGTTCCGGCCCGACAGCTGCAGACGCTCCGAGCACGACGACCCAGGAAGCACTCGGTCGGCCGTTCCCCGCAGGCGTGCCGGGGCCGCGACCCTTTCCGCCAAGCACCTTCCAGCCTCGCCCCGGCCGGGGCGGCTGCGAGCCGCCGTGTACATCACCTCAAGTTTGCGTACGACTGCCGCTGGCCGACGACGGAGTCTGCCAATGTCCGCCCTGCGTCGGCGGGGTGCTCAACGAGCTCACTTGCGCTTGCGAGGACGAACCTTGTACACGGGCCTGTTCGGCGCGGCGCGCCGAGTGCGGCGAGGTTCCAGGGTCGGGCAACCACGCGTGCAATTGCGGAACGTGTAGCGCGAACGAGACTTGCATTACGAACCGCTGTGTCTGCAAACCACTCACGCTGGAGCAGGCGTGCGGCAACCAGGAGTGTGGGTGGGCGGCGGACGGATGCGGGCAGCTCGTGAGCTGCGGTGAGTGTCAGGCGCCGCGGGAGTGCGGCGCGGAGAATCGATGCGAGTGCTCCCACGGTTTCGAATGGATCGACTCCGAAGCAGCCTGCGTGGCTTCGTTCGGAACATTCACAGTCAACTATCGCGACAACGCGGGTGGATGCAGCGCTGGCGGTAACCCGTACTTCTGCAGCGATATCCCACCTGGTCCCCTGCATCTCGACGCGAACCCCGGGAACTACCGAGTGCGCGTGCTCGACGTCACGAATCCCGCGACGGGCGGCGGCGGGATGGTCGTGTGGAGCGGAGACGCAAGCGGAGGAGTGGAGTATTCGCCCGGGAACGGCTCGATCGACTTCGAACTCGTCAGTGGTCAGATTACCCTGTACTACAATGATTGGTACGCCGGCGACAATGACGAGGGCGCGACCACGACTGCGATCGTCTATAGGATCCAGCCCTAGTCATGGTCGAATTGCGGTGAATTTCGCGAGCCGACTGCGTGCATTCCCCAATGCTCCGGCAACCGACGCGAAACTCGTCACAATTCGCGAATTTCGCAGCGAGTTCAATTCCCGACGCCTCCACCACCTCCCCCACCTTCCCCCGCATTTTCGCTACTCTTCCGTCCGCTCGCGCCCGCACCACGAGCCGGCAGCCCAGTTGGCGAGTTGGCGCACGGCAGTGAGCCGCGCCTCGCCCGCCCCGGCCGATCGCGCGAGCGAGTCGCGACTGCCTGCCGTGACCGGTCGCGGGTGACGCCGGTTTAGGGCGTCACCCGTTACCTATAGCCCTATGGCGGAGACCACTCGGATCGATCGTGAACTTTGGGAGCCCCACCGGGGTGAGGCCCGCAAAGAACCCAAGCGAGATTGGGTGTGAAGTAGCCGCGCGGATACTCGGGTCCCGATGGGGGGAGTCCGACGCGCGCGGGGTTCACGAGATCGGGATCGACGTGGCGGCGACAGGGCACCACATTTGGTCGGCGCTGCCGTTGAAGTCCCACATGATCACGGACATGCCGTCGGAGACGGGGTTAGCCGACGCGTTCGCCACGCCGATGACGCGCCCCGACGCGACGTTCTGCAGCAAGAAGCAGCCGGAGCCGACGCTGATCTGATTGAATTCCTGGGCCGAGCTGCCGTTGCAAGGGGCAATCGTGACCTGCGCGCCGCGGTCGTTGGTGCCGCCCGTGTCGTTGAGACACATGGTGTGGAGCGCCGGGTCGGGCACCTGATCCTGGATCTGCTCGCCCTGAGTAGCCGAGGCGACCGTGAAGACTTGGTCGGTGACGAGCGTGCAATCCCACACGATGATGTGCGTGCCGTCGTTGATGCGCCCGTTGTGAGGTCCGCCGCTGACCCCCATGCAGATCTTGTGGCCTGCTTGCAGGGCCTTGAGGTTCTCCCAAGAGATGATCGGCGCGGCGGCGGCGGCGGGTTTGGTGGCCGTCGAAGCGCTGGCGACGACAGACAAGCCGAGCATTGCGGAGGCGACGAGTTTTTTCATGAACATTCTCCTTCGTTACAAGCCAAATGGCGGAACAACGGTGTCCGAGCCCCTTGTCCACGCCTCGATTGGCGGAGGGGAATACCACGTTGAATTCGGCACTGTCCAAGCAAATCAGTCCATCCGGCGCGCACCAATATCGATGACGCTAGTTGCGCCACATCGAGTATCGGTATCAGCCTCGGAGTGGCACTCGACGTGCCAAGGACGACGTTGCCTCACGATGCGCTGGCGCATGTTGCGCCAGACAATCGCGGCGCGGCGCGTCCTGCCGTCCGGGCGGATCGGCGTGCTCGAGGCGGGCGCGACCGGCGCACCGAAGACTCGAGCCGTGTCCTCACTGAAACAGCACGCAATGCCGCGGCTCGGTCGCAGCGCTTCAATCACGGCCGGTGTTGCGCTAGGGAGACTGAGCGCGCCTTCGAACGCAGCTCGCCCCTGATTGGAACCGTCGCATGAGAACCTTCGTCACGTCGTTACTCTTGGTCGCACTCGCCAACGCCGTCACCGCGGGTTGCAAAGGCGACGACGATGACTCCGCGGGTAAAGCCGGCGCGGGCGCGAGTGGCGCGGCAGGCAAGACTGGCTCCGCGGGGAAAGGCGGCACGGCCGAGAGCGGCGGGAGCGCGGGGCACGCCGGCTCGTCGGGGAAGGGCGGCGCGGTCGGTGGCGGCGGAAGCGCGGCGCACGCCGGTAACGGCGGCAGCTCGCCGGGCGGCGACGGCTCGCTCGGAGAGGGCGGCGCAGCGGGCGGCGGCGCGCCGTCCGAGGCGGGGAACGGAGGCGTCGCGGGCGAGACGCAAGCAGGTACCGGCGGTGAGAGCGGCGCGGCCGGCGCGGGCGGCGCTTACGACCCGGCCTGCGAAAGCATCACGCGCGATGCCACGATGACGTCGCACCTCACCGTCACTGCGGACAACGAAGCAGAGGTGTTCGTCAACGGCACGAGCGTGGGCACGACTTCGAACTGGTCGGCGGCCGTGATCATCGACGTTTCCCTCTACCTCTATCCGGGCCGGATGAACGTGGTCGCCATCGTCGGCACCAACACGTCGAGCCAAGACGGCAACGATCGCGGGATCGTGGGTCAATTGACCGTCGACTCGACCTCGGGCACGGTTCCGCTCCTCGTGACCGACGCGACGTGGCGCGTGTCGCCGACCGAAACGACGGGCTGGTCCGACCCGAGCTTCGACGATTCCTCGTGGATCTTCGCGACCGAGGTCGCGAACATGGGCGACGCGCCGTGGGGCAACATCATCCCTGACTCGACGGCAAAGTGGATTTGGTCCGCTCCGGTGCCTGCGAGCACCAGTGACAAACCAAACCTCGAGTCGACCTACGCGCGCCGCGAATTCTATCTCGGCCTCGACGGCACGAGCACGACCGCGACGGCTTCCTGCCCCCCGTCGGGGTGAGACTTGATGCACGGCGCTGTCGCCGGCGGAGCCGTCAATACCAAAGCCGGAACGCGCCGCTCACGTGGAGCAGCGCGAGGGTGTAGAGGGTTCCGTCGTAGTACCGCCATTGACCGGTCGGGATCGCGGCCGACCAGAGGTTTTTGACGAAGGTGGTGCCCGACGAGGCCGGCAAGCCGAAGCCGAGGAGGCCGTCGCACGCGAGCTCGGCGGTCGAGCTCGTGCCCTTCGCTTCGTGGGCGCCGTATTCGGGGGCGTAGGTCTGCGTTTGCCAGGGGTCGGCGTCGAAGAAGTTGTGGTCCGACATGATGTTGGCGACGCACCGCAGCTTGTCGTCACCCGTCGAGTCCGTGGTCATGCCGGTGAAGGACGACTGATCGCCGATGACGCCGTTCGAGTCCGCCGCGCTATGAAAGAAGCTGCGCCCGGCGGTCACGGCCGCGTTCCAGAAGTCGGCGTTCGTCGTGTCGAAGCACGCCCACGTCTGGTAGTAGGCGGGCAAAACGTAGGAGCCGTCGGTGCCGTTGCTCGAGGTGCCCGCGTAGTAGCGAACGAGGTGCGTCGGAGCGTCGAAGTCGCTCTTTCGCACCATGTCGAGCACGGCTTGGGCCTCGCTGCCGTAGTCGTATTTTCCCGAGCTGTCCCCCCAACGGTAGTGGGCAAAGACGAGCGCGGCCGCAAACCATTCGTCTCCGTCGGGCGCTCCGCCGGCGCCGCTCGAACCGCCGCTCGTCGACACCGACCACGCGATCGACGAAATGGCGCCGCCGGACGCCTTGACCATGTGATTTTTGGCGAAGGTCCAGAGCTCGTCGAATTCCGTTTGATGATCGAGCTGGAGGGCGGTCATCATGCCGTAGGATTGGCCTTCGGTGCGCACGTCGTTGTCGGCGATGTCCTTCACGTAGGCTTCGCCCGTGCCAGGACCGTTGTAGAAAACGGTGTTGGCATTCGACGGATTGTAGAGTTGATTCCACGCGGCCTCGAGCTTTGCATTGCTCGAATCCTGCGTTTGGCCGAGCGCGGTGATGAAGAGGTTCTCGTATTGCGCGGGCGGCGTGCAACCGTTGCCGACGATGGTCGAGGTCGCCGAAGAAGCGGGGCCACCCGGGTTGCCTTCACTGCTGGAGCCGGCGTCGCTCGTGCCGCTGCCACCCGAGCCGGTCGTGTTGACGCCGCCGGAACCGCCGGCGCTCGCGCCACCGGACCCGCCGATGCCGGCGCCGCTCGAGCCGCCCGTGCTCGCGCGACCGGCTGCGCCACCCCGCGCCGCCCGACCCGCGGATCCCAGCGAACCGGAAGCGCCTGCGGCGCCCATACCACCGCCCCCGTTCGCGCTGCCCGCGACCGTGACCGGGCCGGCCCCCGCAGTGTCCGCGCCCGTGGCCCCGCCCCCGCTCGTGCGCGCGCCGCCCGCTCCTCCGCCAAGGGCCGATGCCCCAGCGGAAGAGCTCCCGGCGCGGCTCGCCGTGCCGCTTCCGGAACAGCCCGTTGCAGCGCAGAACGAGACGGCAAGAACCGCCGGTAGAAGCGGCGAGTTCATGAGCGGAGCAATACCTTTGTCGTCATCGTCCTTCGAGCACAGCCGAACCTCGAGAAGGCCAAGCGCGCGCTTGCTCCGTCAATGACGGAACTTCTCAGCGTCGAGGTAGGAGGGTGAACGAAAAGTGCGAGGCCTTGTCTTCGTCGAACGTCATACGACGCAGTGGCGCCGCGCCGTCCTTTCCGTCGCCGAAAGTGCGCGTGACCTAGTGACTCGGTTGCGCGAGAAGCGGTGTTCACCGGTGCACCCCAGGCCGCTCAGGCTGAAAAGCGTTGCCGGGCCGTCCCCTTTCGAAAACGCCATTGTGGTCCGCATGCGTCACCGATAAGGGGCAGGCATGTGGAGCCGCGGGTCGAGGGTGGTGGTCGCCGTGATCGCGGGGGCGCTTTGGGCGGGCGCGTGTAAATCGGACGATGAGCCGCCGAGCGGCGGCGCCGGGGGTCACGCGGGGAACGGGGGTGCGGGTCGCGCGGGCCGGGCGGGTGGTGGCGCGGGTGGCACGGGCGGTCAGGCGACGAGCGGGCGCGGCGGGGCGGGAACCGGCGGGCGGATGACGACCGGCGGCAGCGGCGGCTCGTCGATGACTTCGGAAACGGGGGGGACGAACGCGCAAGGGGGCGCCGGCGAGGGCGGCGAAGCGGGCGCCACGGGCGGCGCTCATGAAGCGGGGACGGGCGGAACGGGCGAGGCCGGCAACGGCGGCAGCGAAGCGGGGACGACGAGCGGCGGCGGCGAAGCCGGCGCGGAGAGTGACGGGACGATCTCTCCTTGTCAGGATCCGCTCGTTTTCGCGGACGCGAACTTGGAGGCGGCGGTGCGCTCGGCGGCGAACATTCCGAGCGCCCCGCTCACGGCGGCGAGCCTGAGCGGACTCACCACCGTCGCGCCGGCTGCGCCGGTGACGGACCTCGACGGCATCCAGTGTTTGCCGTCGTTGCTCACCGTGACGATTTACCAGGGCACCACGCCGCTCACGAACCTCGCGCCGATCGCCAAGTTGCCGCACGTAACGAACCTCTCTCTCGAAGCGGCGCTCAGCGACGTGCGTCCGCTCGGCAAGCTCACGTCGCTCACGACCCTCGTTCTCGACGGCAACCAGATCAGCGACCTCGCGCCGCTCTCGAGCCTCACGGCGCTCACGAATCTCAGCATCGAGCGAAACCGGATCGAGACGCTCGCTCCGCTCCGCAGCCTTCACGCGCTCGAGCTGCTCAAGTTCGGCTCGAACCAGGTGAACGACTTGACGCCGCTCGCGGGCCTCACCTCGCTGCAAGAGCTCGTGTGCGGCTCGAATCAGCTGAGCGACCTCGGTCCCGTCGCGAGCCTGCAGGCGCTTCTTGCGCTCGATTTTTCGAACAACCAGGTGAGTGATCTCGGTCCGCTCGCCGGGCTCGCCTCGCTCGCGAGCGTCAACGGCCGCACGAATGGACTGAGCGACCTCGGCCCGCTCGCTTCGCTCGGCTTGCTCAG
>DATJXW010000221.1:0-9852 GCA_035499895.1 Polyangiaceae bacterium
GGGCGGCGTGCTGTGCCGCCTCCGCGAAGCGGCCGCGCGCGTTGTTGTGGAGCGCGGCGAACGAGTGCGCGTAGGCCCGATTGAACGGACGCACGAGGCGCTCGGCGAGCTCGAGTGCCTCGCCTTGCAAGCGCTCGGAGCGCCGCACCTCACCCGTCATCCACGCGACGATGGCCTGAAGCGACAGGCTCGCGACCCCGGGATCCTGCAACGACGGGTACGCGAGCTTCTCGCCCCCGTGCGCGCGGTAGAGCCCGATCGCGCGCTCGAGCTCCGCGCGCCCCGCCGCGAGCGCGCCTTGGTAAACGAGCGTGTAGCCGAGAGCGGTCGCGCTCTCGATGAGATCGGCGGGGCTCGCGCTGTGCTCGGCGACGCGCACGCACTCCTCGGCGAGGTCGCGCGCCGTGTCGAGCTCGGCGCGCACGATGTAAAAGGTGCAGAGGCCACGCAGCGCCGGGAACAGCACGGCGTGGTTTTCGTGCTTGCGGCAGAGCTCGAGCGAGCGGCGATAAGCCTCCTCCACCGCGGGCGCCGCGTAACCTTGGGTCGCCGAGGTCGCGAGCCCGAGCGCGACCGAAAGATCGATGTCGTGCTCGTCGCGCAAGGGCGACGGCTCGAGACGAGCCACGAGCTCGAGCGCGCGCAGGAGATGGCGGCGCGCTTCCATGTGGGCCGCGTGCGCCGAAGCGACGCGCGCGGCGTCGCGCAGATAGCGAATCGCGCGTTCGAAGTCGCCCGCTTCGCGGAAGTGATGGGCGAGGACGGCGGGATCCTCGGCGCGGCCCTCGTGCAGCCGCTCCTCGAGCACGCTGCCGATGCGCTGGTGGAGCTCCCGGCGCGTGCTCCGCAGCATCATCGCGTACGCGGCGTCCTGCAAGAGCACGTGCTTGAAGCTGCACGCGGCGCGGGGGTCGGCCGGCACGCGCACGATGTCCGCGGCGGCGAGCGTCGTGAGCGCCGACGCGACCTCGGTTTCCGGCACGGCGAGCACCGCGGTCAGCACTTCGCGCGTGAATTCCCGACCAATCGCCGAGGCGACGTGCACCACGTCCTTCACGTCGCCGATGCGATCGAGGCGCGCGGCGAGCGAATCCTGAAGGGCCGACGGAATCGTGCCGAGGTCGGGCTCGCGAGCCGAAGCGCCGCCCTCCGGCGACAGCGCGCCGGCCTCGAGCATCGCCTTCGTGAGCTCTTCGACGAAGAGCGGCACGCCCTCGCCCTTGCGCAAGATGTGCTCCACCGTCAGCGCGGGCAGCGGCCGATCGCGCGCGAGCTCCTGCACGAGACGCTCGGCCTCGGCGCGGTCGAGTCGCCCGAGATCGAGCAGCGTGGCCGGGTACTTCGGGAGGTCGGTACCGAAGCCGGGCCGGAGCGTGATGACGACGAGAATCGGCCGCTCACCGATGGTCGCGACGACTTCGTGCAGGAGCTCGATCGTCGTCGGATCGGCCCAATGCAGATCTTCGACCAGCACGACGAGCGGAGCGACGCGCGCCGCGGAGTAAAACTGCTGTTTGAGCGCGAAGAACGTGCGCTGCTTCAGGCGCTCGGCCGAGTCGCTGAACGGCGAGAAACGCGTGCCGAACGGCACCGACAGGAGCGCGGCGAGGAGCGGCACGAGGCCGTCCTCCGAGGTCGAGCTCGTGCGCGCGACGAAGTCGGAGAGCTTGTCGAGCTTCGACTCCGCCGTGTCGTCGGGCAGGATCGAAGAGGCGCGCTCGATCTGACGGATGACGGGGAAGAGCGCCGAATCCTGAAAGCGAGGCGCGCACTGATAACGCAGGATCGAATGCGGCTCGCCCGCGACCCGCTGCCGGAGCTCGTACACGAGGCGCGACTTGCCGACGCCGGCCTCGCCCTGAATCACGACGAGCTCGCCCGTGCCCGTGCGCGCCGTGCGCCAGGCGCGCTCGAGCGCCGCCATTTCCCGCTCGCGACCGACGAGCGGCAGCGACCCCGCACGCCGCGGCGCCTGGGCCGTGGCGTCTTGTTCGCGGCGCTCGCGCAAAACCTGCCAAACGGGCACGGGCTTGTCGAAGCCCTTGAGTGCGCTCTCACCGAGCAACGCGCATTCGAACGCGTCCTCGACGAGGCGCTTGGTCACCTCCGAAGCGACCACCGTGTCGGGAGCCGCGCCCGATTGGAGGCGGGCGGCGAGGTTCGTGGTCTGACCGAACACGACCTCGTCGAACGACGTGCCGGAGACGAGCAGCGGATCGATGACGACGACGCCCGTCGCGAGCCCGACGCGGGCGTGGAGCTTCACGTCGAGGTGCGTGTCGAGCGAGCTCACCGCCGCGACGAGATCGAGTCCGGCGCGGACCGCGCGCGCGGCGTCGTCCTCGTGCGCGACGGGGTACGAAAACAAGGCGAGCAGACCGTCGCCCATGTAGCTCACGATGAAGCCTTCGTGGCGCGCGATCACTTCACGCGCGGCGTCGCGGAAGGCGTGCAGGACCTCGCGCAAGTCTTCCGGATCGAGCCGCACCGAGAGGCTCGTCGAATCGACCAGGTCGCAGAAGAGCACGGTGGTCTGGCGGCGCTCCGGGTTGCCGAGCGGGCTCCGGCGCTGCCCGCTGCCCGGCCGGGCGGCGCGCTGTGATTTGGGCGGCGACACGTCCGCGTCCGTGGGTCCGGGCGCGCTCGCGCCGCAGGCGACGCACACGGGCCCGTCGGGAACCTCGCGGTGACAGCGGACGCACTGCACGATTGAGCAAGCGTACTACCACGGCGCGCGTGAGCGAAAGTAGAGGCCGCCGCGCCCTTCCGGAAACACGAGGGTGAACCGTACGCCGCGGGGTCGACCCTCGCTCGGCGGCCCCGCGCCGCCCTGTTCGCCGCTACGGGCAGGTGGATTGCCAGGTGAGCGCGGTGTTCGCGACGGGCGCGTCGCTGCTGTTGATCCACATCGCGGTCGTCGAAGGGTCACCGCTCAACAGCGCCGGATTCGTGATCGAGGCGCTCGTGTCGAACGTGAAGGACTCCGCCGGTGTGTCGATGGTGATCGAGTCGACGTAAACGAGGGTCGGGTTCGTCCACGCCGAGCCCCCGCCGGTCCCCGAAATCTCGATGCCGACGCGCCTGATGCTCGAGAACATGATGCCGGTCGAGCCGCCCCCCTGACTGCCGACCGCCCAAGAAACGCTTTGCCAACCCATGCCGGCGAAGCTCGCGATGGTCGGTGGAGTGGTGGGCGTGAGGAAGTGATAGCTCGTCGTCGAGTCCTGAATGAAGTTGAAGATCGTGCCGCCCGAACCGGCCGCCACGTAAATCCGCATCGTGATCGTCGTCGTCGAGGTCACCGTCACGTCGGTCGTGAACGAGATCTCGAAGCGAGACTTGTCACTCGCTTGGGTGAGCGGGACCGACAGGACGGCGCAACCAGTCGCGGTTCCGCTGCCGCCCGAGCCGCCGGCACCGGCCGTGCTCGAGCCGGCGCTCCCGCCCGCGCCGCTCGTCCCCGAGCCTCCGTTTCCGGAGCCTGCCGCGCCCATGCCTGCGGACCCGCCCGTGCCGGAGCTCCCGCCCGAGCCGCTGCTCCCGCCTTGACCCCCACCCGCTTCGCCGGACTCCCCGGCCGTGCTCTCCATGCCGCCCGTTCCGCCCTTGGCGCCACCCGTGCCGGAGCTGCCGCCGCCCTTGCCGCCGCCGCCCGCGACGGTGCCGCCGGCGCCCCCGCTCGTCGTTGCGCCCGCCGTCGACCCGCCGGACGAACCGCCCGTCGAGCCGCCACTGCCGCCGCTGCCGCCACTGCCGCCGCTCGCGCCCGTGTCACCGCCGCTTCCGGCGCCGCCGCCCGAGCCACCCTGCGCGCCGCCGCCGCCCGTGCCGCTCGTGCCCTTGCCGACGAGCAAAGACGGGTCGTACACGTTGCAACCCACCGCGACGAGAATTGCCCCGGCCGCCACTCGTCGAACGTTTCGGGTCATGGTCCGCCGGTCCTTCGCTCTGCGCCGCTTCGGTGCGGGGATAGCCCGCCGCACTACGCCCTCAATCTAGCAGGATTTCAGGCGCCCATCCTAAGCCGAAGTGCGGTGGCACGAGGCCGTGCTTTCCGTCGACGCGGGGGACCGAAGTCGCCGCTACACTCGCCGCTCGACCTTGTTCCACTCGAAGCTCGTCATGATTTCAGTCGGGGCGCTCGCGCTCGCGTGCGCCGCCGAGCCGCGGCACGTGCCGCTCGGGCCGCCCTTACCCGCACCCACATCGGCCGAGCTCGCGCCGGAAAGCGCGGAGCCGGCGCCGCCGAATGCGTGGTTCGTCAACCGCGGCGGGCTTTTCATGCCCGAGCAGATGCCGTCGCAGACGGAAGCGCTGAAGCAACTCGGCCTCGCGATCGACCCCGCGCTCCTCGCCGATCCGCTTTCGGACCTGCTCGCGTCGATCGTCAACTTCGGCGGGTGCTCCGCGTCGTTCGTCTCGGCCGACGGCTTGATTGCAACCAACCATCACTGCGCGGTCCCCGCGCTCCAGTACAACTCGACGCCCGGCGAGAACCTCTTGCACGACGGCTTCATCGCCAAGTCGCCCGCGGACGAGCGCTACGCGGGCCCCACGCAGCGCGTCTACGTCACGCGCAAGCTCACCGACGTCTCGGCCGCGGTGCACGCGGCGCTCGAGCCGGTGACCGACGATTTGGAGCGCGAACGAGCGCTCGAGAAGTTCGAGAAAACCAGCGTCGCGGCTTGCGAAAAACCCGGACACGGCACGCGCTGCGAGCTCAAGAGCTTCTACGGCGGCCTCCGCTACTACCTGATCGAGAAGCTCGAGCTCCGCGACGTGCGGCTCGCGTTCGCGCCGCCCTCGGGCATCGGCAATTACGGCGGGGAGGTCGACAATTGGCGCTGGCCGCGCCACACGGGCGACTTTTCGCTCTTCCGCGCGTACGTCGCGCCGGACGGCACCGCCGCGGACCACGCCGCCGAAAACATCGCGTACAAGCCGCCCCATCACCTCGAGCTCGCGCGGAAGCCGCTCGCTCGGGGCGACCTCGTCATCGTCGCGGGCTACCCGGGGCGCACGTCGAGCCTCGCCGTCGTGAAGGAAGTGGAAGACACGATCGAGTGGACGTACCCGCGCCGGATCCAGATGTTCGACGCGTACACCGCGGCGCTCGAAGCCGTGACGGCGAGCGACCCGGACGCGAAGATCAAGGCCACCGGCTACATCCGCCGCTTCGGCAATTTCCGCACGAAGCACCGCGGTGAGCTCGAAGGGTTCGAGCGCTCCGGCTTGCTCGAGAAGAAGCGCGCGGACGAGGCGGCGCTCGAGAAGTTCGTCGCCGACGACCCCGAGCGCAGCCGGCGCTTCGGCGCCGCCCTGAAAGACATCGACGCGGCGCTCGCCGAGCGCGACAAGACGCGCGAAGAGGACACCGCGCTCCGCTCCGAAATCCTGATGCCGCAGCTGGTTTCGGCCGCGACGCTCATCGTGCGCATGGCCGAAGAGCGGCAGAAGCCCGACGCCGAGCGCCGCCCGCCTTACCAAGAGCGGCACGTGCCGGATCTGCGCGACGAGCTCGCCGCGCTCGACAAACGTTACGACCCGAAAGTGGACCAAGCGATCCTGCGGCTCGCGCTCGAGCGCGTGGCGAAGACGCCGCCTGCCGAACGCACTCCCGCGCTCGCCCTCATCGCCGGCCGCGATGCGACGCCGGAGCGCATCCGCGCCGTCGTCGAGAAGCTCTACGCGGGCACGACGCTCGGGGACCAAAAGCAAAGGCTCGCGCTCTTCGAGCACGCGACGCCCGCCGAGCTCGCGAAGAGCAAGGACACGCTCATTCGCCTGGCGGTGAAGCTCCGGCCGCTGCTCCGCGAAAGCGAGGACCGCGCCGATCGCTTCACCGGGCGCATGCTCAAGAGCGAGCCGCTCCACGCCGCAGCGGTGCTCGCGCAGAAGGGCCCGGGCGTGGCGCCCGACGCGAACGGCACGTTGCGCCTGAGCTACGGCGTCGTGCGCGGACCGGCGGGCGGCGGCGACGCCTTCACGTGGCTCGCGGAAGTGGTGAAGAAAAATCGAAACGAGGAGCCGTTCGCGGCGCCGAAGGAGCTGCTCGACGCCGCCGCGGCGCATCGCTTCGGTCCGTACGCGGACGCGACCAAGCACGACGTGCCGGTCGATTTCCTGTCCGATCTCCAGATCACGAACGGCAACTCCGGTTCGGCGACGCTCGACGCCGAGGGCCGCCTCGTGGGGCTCGCCTTCGACGGGACCTACGATTCGGTGGCGTCGGATTGGATGTTTCTACCCGACACTCGCAGCATCCATGTCGATATTCGCTATTTGCTGTGGGTGATGGGCGAAGTGGAGCACGCCGACTGGCTCATGCGTGAAATCGGCGCTAAGGCGGCGGTCCCGACGCCGTGAGTCAAATGCAAGCCTCGCCGTTGCTCGCGCAGGGCTTCCCGCCGCCTCCAGGCAGCGTCGTCGACGACAAGTTCGTCGTGAGCGAGCTCATCGGCAGCGGCGGCACCGGCGTCGTCGTCGCGGCGCGGCACCGCGCGCTCGGGCGCCTGGTCGCCATCAAGTTCATGCACCCCGAGCTCGCGGCGTCGGAAGAGGTCGTCGCGCGTTTCCTGCGCGAAGCGCGCGCGATGAGCCGGCTCAAGAGCGAGCACGTGGCGGGCGTGATCGACGTGGGCACGCTGCCCGACGGCATTCCGTACTTCGTGATGGAGCATCTCACGGGCACGGACTTGGAGTCGCTCTTGCAAATGCAGGGCGTGCTCAGCGTCGATCAAGTGCTCGACTACGTGCTGCAGGCGCTCGAAGCGCTGGCGGAGGCGCACCGGGCGGGCATCGTTCACCGCGATCTCAAACCGGCGAACCTGCTGCTCACGACGCGCGAGGACGACAGCGACTTCGTCAAAGTGCTCGACTTCGGCACGTCGAAGCTCAGCCACACCGAGCACTCGGTGAGCGAGTTCGTCACCCGTTCGGGTTCGCTCCTCGGCTCGCCGCTCTACATGTCGCCCGAGCAAATCCGCAATGCGAGCGACGTGGACGCGCGCAGCGACATCTGGTCGCTCGGCGTGGTCATGCACGAGCTCTTGACCGGGCAGCCGCCGTTTCAGGGGGATTTCCTGGGTGACATCATCGGCTCGATCTGCAGCGACGCCTACGCCGCGCCCGCGCGTGAAGACTTGCCCGCCGAGCTCGCGTTCATCCTGATGCGCTGCCTCGAAAAGGACCCCGACGACCGCTTCCAATCGGCCGAGGAGCTCGCGCGCGCGTTCTGGCCGATCATTCGCACGGTGGCCTCGCAAGTCTCGATCGAGCGCATCTTGCGTATGCCGAGCAGCGCGCCGCCGCCGCACCCCGAGCTCGTCGTGTTCGAAGACCCGACGCTTCCGCGGATTCCGCTCACCGACACGGTGGGCCACGCCGCGTCCGTCGCCCCCCACGAGGGCGCGCCGCGCGACTCGCGAACGCCGGGGACGCGCCGTGTTTGGCTCGGCGCGGCGGCGAGCGCGGCGCTCTCGGCGGCGGCCTTCGCGACCTGGGTGCACCTGCGTGCCGAGCCGGTCGGACGGGCGGCGTCACCGCAACCGGCCGCGGTGCTCGCGCCCCGAGCGACGACGGCGATCGCCGCCGCACCCGCCGCGACGGACGCCGTTTCGCCCAAAATTCCGCGCGAACACGCGACGCACGCGCGCCAGCACCTCGGCACCCTCCGACTCGCCGCGTCGTCGGCACGCGAGACGAACGCTCCCGTCGCGAGCTCGAAACCGGCGGAGCCGAGCGCGACGAAGCCCGAGTTTCGCACGCTCGACGGCGAAAACCCCTTCACGAACCGATAAGGTCCCCCGCGACCATCGATAAGTGGGGCGCGTGCCGTGACGCGTTGCTTCCCCGCGGTGACTCCTTCGGGTTACGCTCGCGGCGAGTCGCGCGGGAAAGAAAACGCGCCGCGGGGCGCCACGCGCGGGCGAAACGGAGACGAGATGGCCCTCAACGTCGAACTCTTGCGAAGTAGCTTTGCGCTCGTGGTCGAGCGCGAACCCGAGGTGACGCGCCGTTTCTACGACGTGCTGTTCGCGAAGTATCCCGAAGCGCGTCCGCTCTTCGGCAAGCGCAGCCGCACCGACCAGGAACGCATGTTGCGCGACATGTTGGTCGCCATCGTCGACCATCTCGAAGACGCCGGGTGGCTCAAGAGCCAGCTCGCCGCGCTCGGCCAGAAACACGTGGGTTACGGGGTGCGACCCGAGATGTACGGCTGGGTCGGAGCGAGCCTGCTCGAAACGCTCGCCGCCGTCGCGGGCGACGCCTGGACGCCCGAGCTCGCCGCGGCGTGGACCGACGCGTACGGCGCCGTCGCGAGCCTCATGCAGTCGACCCCTTAATCCCGGAGACCACGCCGTGCTCACCGAATCCGACCGCAAAGCAGTCCGTCATAGTTTCCGTTTGGTCGTGCCCATCGCCGACACGGCGGCCGACCTCTTCTACAAGCGACTGTTCGAGCTCAAGCCCGAGTACCGGCGACTCTTCGCGGACGACATCGCGGCGCAAAAACGCAAGCTCCTGCGCATGCTCGCCTTCATCGTGAAGTCACTCGATTACAAGGACACCGAGTGGCGCGACGACGTGCCCCCCGAGCAGGATTTGATGCTCGTCGTGCTCGCGCTCGGCCGACGCCACTCCGACCTTTATCGCATCCCCTCGGAGTCGTACGCCGTGGTCGCGGAAGCGCTGCTCTGGACGCTCGACTACGGCCTCGGGGAGGCGTTCACGCAGGAGGTTCGCGGCGCCTGGACCCGGCTCTACACGCTGCTCGCGCAGACGATGCGGCTCGGCTCCACCGCGATCGACCGCGAGGGCGCCCTGCGCGGGGCTCAGCAAGCCGATCGCCAAGGTGAAGAAGCGCTGCTCGTCTCGCTCGCCGAAGCGGGCATCGACGAGGCACGCCTCGGCACCGAGGAACCCTCGTGACGAAGATCGGCGTGATGCAGGGCAGCCTGCGCGAATTCGATCTCGCAGACGTGCTGCAGGTGGTCGGGCTCGGCCGCCAATACACGGGCGTGGAGCTCTCGCTCGGCGGCGGCCGCATGGGCACGATCTTCGTGAAGAGCGGCCAAGTGGTGAGCGCGAGCGCGAATCAGCACGAGGGGCGCGAGGCGTTCCGCGACCTGTTTCGCACGACCGAAGCGGATTTCTTCGTGTTCCGCGCCGAGACGCCGAGCGATCTGCCGGATCCGATCGGCCCGCTCAGCACGCTCCTGATGGACGCGGTGACGGAACGGACGGCGACAGGTCTGCCGAAACCGACGGCGTTCGGCACGAGCGAGGTGGTGACCAATCCGGGCGTCGCGCCGCCCTCCGCCGCGTCCGCGCCGATGCCGGCGGCCAGGGCCGCGTCACGCCGCTCGCTCACGCCGCTACCGCCGCAACAGGCGGCGCCCGCGGCGTTCGGCAGCCGTCCGCCGGCGTTCGCCGCGGCGATCCCGGGCGATTCGAGGGTGCTCGCATTCGCGAGTCCCAAGGGCGGCTCGGGCAAGAGCACCGTCGCGCTGAACACCGCGCTGAGCCTCGCGCGGCGCGGGCACTCCGTGATTCTGGTCGACGGCGACGTGAACGGCGACGTGCTGTCCGCCATCGACGCGCGCGGGCGCGCGAAGTGCGGCGCGCTCGACGTCGTGAGCGGCAGCGCCCGAGTCGACGACGCGTTGCTCGACACCGTGTTGCCTCGCTTCAAGTTGATGCCCTCCGTCGGCCCGCGGCTCCCGGATCTCGACGCCGTGACGCTCGATCCGAACGGCGGGTGGCTCGCGCTCTTCGCCGAGCTCGCCCCGCGCGCCGACATCGTCGTCGTCGACACGCCCGCCGGCATGTTCGGCCTTACCCGCTCGATCC
>DATJXW010000222.1:0-4807 GCA_035499895.1 Polyangiaceae bacterium
GGACTAGTCGAGGCTTGGTTAGAGCCAAGCTCGATCGGCTGGGACAGCCCCGGGACAGGCAAATTTTCGGCCGCTGGGTACAGAGCTTCTGCCGACGAATTCGCACGCTCGGACGCCGAAATTTCGCTTCCCGAATTCCTAAAGCCAAGGTCGTACGTTCGAATCGTATCGGGGGCGCAATTTCACGAGGGTGCATGGCGCACCTTCGTGCTTCGGTGGGCGCCAAAGGCGCAGGCCCGATTCGGTCCTCCGTGCGGATCGGGGGCGGGCCCGCAGCTCGATGGTCGGCAAGCTCAGTCAGTGGGTCGACGGGTCGAATCGTATCGGGGGCGCTGATGCCAAGTCGCGAACATCAACGAAAACGCTAGTCGTTACCATCGCTTCGCTTGGTGCGCTGCAGCGAGCGGTGGCCCTCCGAACGCGACGGACGGAGACGCCACGGGACGCGCGCGACACGGGGCGTGGTAACGGGAAAGGCGATGAGGACGGGGTCGGTAATGCGCTGTGCACCCGTCTTGCTCGTGCTCGCCGGGTGCTCCCGAGCGCGACCGTCGCCAGCCCCTGCGGAAGTCGGCTCAAACGCGGGTCCGAAGGCTACCGCCACCATCCTCTCCGTCGCCGCGCCTGCGGGATCTCCCAGTGCCGTGCCCGTCGAGGCTCCCGCACGCGAAGCCCCCGTTCCGAGCGGCTACGCCGTGCGCGAGACATTCTCGATCATGAAGGATCCGACCGGTGTGGGTGGCGCCGTCGAGCTCCTCGAAGACGCGCGTATTCGCCCCGAGCAACTCAAGGCCGAACAAAAAGTGGGCGGCGATCCATGCGCGCCGGTCGGTGGCGCGCCGGCCCCAGCTTTCTGCAAAGCGGTCACGAAGGCTCTGCGGCTCGCGAGCGTTCGACTGGTCGGCAGCGACGGACATGATCTCTCCACCCTGCCGCTGGAGCGCCCGCTTGCGACGGTCGAGCTCGTCCACCTCCGCGCCGATGTGCCGAGCTATCAGGTGACGGTCGATCTCAGCGCTGAGTTCGGTTCGTACTCGGGCCCGGCCACCCGGTTCGCCGAGGTGACGGACGGGAAGCTCCAATGGCTCAATGCCGTCGATGTGCGGACCGGCAAGCCTGTACCCGTCTCGGTAGCGAGCACGCTGAAGACCGCGTGGAAAAGGGCACAGTTTCCATGATCCAAAGAATGGCGCCGTTCATCATCACGAAGAATGGTTCAACTCACGTCAATCCACCGAACCGGGATGCGAGACGGTCGTCGATCGCGTTGCACTTTGGCTCGAAACTCGAGTCGGCGGCAGCGTGCAGGCACGTGTTGCGACCGGCTGAGCCGCGCCCGCCGCTTCGCAGTCGGCCCGTTCGCTGCGCTATGCTCCTCGCGCATGCGCACTTCGACGGATGAATGCCCGCGGTGCGGCGCGCCGTTGCCGGGGGGCGTGCCGGGGGTGAGCTTTCGGACGTGCGGGTATTGTCATACGGCGGTCGAGGTCGACGAGCCGCGGCCGGAGGAGCGCGCGCCGGAGCCGCGAGCGTTGACGCAGCGGCCGCTCGTGCCGGGGGTCGTTCGGTTTCAGTATTTGGCGGCCGCGTCCATCGTGCTTTGCGGGCTGGTCGTCTCGCTCGCGCACGTGTTGTTCGATCCGAAAGCGTCGCCGGGGGTGTCGCCGACCGCGTCGGCTGCGTCGGTGACGCGGATTGCTTCGACGCCGGCGCCGCCGCGCGAGCGGTTGCGCGCACTCGCGGGGGTCGTACTCATCGAGCTCGACGCGCGAACGGACGCGTTTCTGGTGCTGGCGACGCCGCTCGAGGGCGGTGGGGCCGAACGCTGGCTCAGCGCACGCGAGCCGAGGAGCGGCCGAGAGCTCTGGAAGCGACCCCTCGCCACCACCGCTGCCGCCGAGAACATTCTGCGCGTCCCGTTCGGTGAGTCGGTCGTGGTGGCGCAACCGGGCGAAGTCTCACGCCTCGATGCAGCAACGGGTTCGAGCGACTGGCAACACCCGCGCACGACGAATTCGGTGCGCGCTTGTGCGAGCGGCAATGCCTTCGGCTTGCTCGATGCTGCGCGTGAATTGACGGCATATTCGGTCGCGAACGGCTCGCCCGTCGCGCTCCGTCGCGAAAGTTGCGGCGATGTCTATGCGTCGAACGCGGGCACGCCGAACTTCGCGTTCGTCGATGCCGCCGAGGCCGCGCGCTGGTTGCCGAGCGGCTCTGGTTTCGAAGTGAAACGTGGGCTCTTGCCGCGACAGGGCTCGACCAAGCTCGTGCTCGGCGCGGAGGCGAGCGGCGCCGCGAGCGTCGGGGTGCTCGACGGCGGCCGCTTTCTTTGGCACGCGAACGTCGCGAACGAGCATCCGGAGCTCGCCAAGCTCACGTCGCCGCCCCTCGCCGCGGCACGCGACGACTGCGTCGTCGTGGCTTACGTCGCGAACTCGAACGTCGTTCTGAGTGGATTTGGCCTGCAATCGGGCGAGCGTCGCTGGAGCACGGCGCTTCCGAGCCTGAACGGCGCGAGCGACGCCACGGTCGCCGGTGAGCTCGCAATTTCCCGCGACGGGCACGTGGCATATCGCGCGGGCTCCGGGGAGTTTTGGGTGTTGAACGTGCTCAACGGCGCGGTCGATTGGACGCTGCACGGGAAAGAATGAGCAGCGGAATGCGCCTCACCGCACCGTAACGACCCTCTTCAGCGCCTCCGGAGACCCGCTGAACTCCGCGACGTGCACTTCGTTCAGGCGCTCCGTGATGCAGCGGGCGGTCTTGGTGCCGGCGTAGCGTGAGCTGTTGATGGCGACATTCGATACCGTGCCGGACGGGGCGAAGGTGACGGTGGTCGGGATGGTGCCTTTCGGATCGCCCGTGGCGCGGCAGGTGTTGGCGGCGTTGACCGCCGTGTCGAGCGCGGCGCGCGCGGCGGGGGCGTCGAACGGGGCGGGCGGTTTGGCCGGCGCGGGCGGAGTAGCCGGAGCGGCTGCGGGTTCGGTGATGGCGGATGGCGTGGAGGTGGGTGACGGCGATGCTGGGGCGACGCTCGCGGTGAACGGAGCGGGGACGGCGACAGGCGGGAGGGCGCGAGGCGTCATGCTGCGGCCGAGGCCGATGCCACCGACGAACGTGAGGGCGGCGACGAAGAGTCCGACGCCGGTCCAGGCGCTCGTCGGGCGCGTGCGCTTCATCGTCGCGAGCAAGCTCGGTGACGCGAAGTCGTCCAAGTCGGCGGCGGTCGGCGCGAGCGAGGCGGGCGTGAAGTAGCCCGGCGTGATGGGCGGCGGTGGGATCGACGCGGCCGGCATCGAGGCGGCCGGCATCGAGGCGGCAGGCATCGACGCGGGTTCGGCGGCCTGGGGCGCGCGCCCGAGCTCGACTGGGGGTGGGTTCGTGATGGGCGGCGCGGTGCGCGGTTTGTCGATGACGCGCGACTCGACCGGCGCCGGTTCCGCCGCGGCGACGGGTGCTTCGCGCACGGCGGCGGCTTGGTTCAGGGCCGCAGCTTCCGCCGCGGCTATCTCGGCCGAAGTCGGGGGCGGCGGCGCGAGCCCGGGCTCCGTGAGCCGCGCGCCTTCTTCGTGGATGTCGCCCGGATCGAGCGCTTCGAGGTCGATATCGGCGGGCACCGCGGGCGCGACGACGGCCGCCGCCGAAGCGGCGACGCGCGTGGGCTCGTCGTCGTCCGAGTTGTCGAGCGGCACGGCCGTTTCTTCGGAGCCGTGAACGGTGTCCGAGAGAGGCTGGTCGGACCAACCGAGATCGAGCGAGTCTTGCGTTGCGCGAGCGACCATGCCGCGAGCCTAGATCCCAAGCCCGTGAGTGACGACCGCGATCGCCACATTTTCCTGCGGATTTACGGGAATGTTCCGCCGAGGCTGCTGCCGCGACGGACCTAGCTCGGATTGTGCAGGTTGCGCCCGTTGCCTTCGCGCGCAAGCTCGATCGTCACGCCGAAGCTCTCTGCGTGAGCTGTTGCATGAGGCCGCCCGTGTCGAAGTCGCCGTAGTGCTCGACGAGCTTGCCGTCGACGACCTTGTCGATCATCGTGAGCGAGATTTTGATGGTGCGACCCGTCGCCGGAAGACCTTGAAATTCGCCGGTGTGGGTGCCCGTGAAGTAGCCGTGCAGGAGCACGTAGTCGCCGGCCGCCTCCGTGAGGTCGAAGACGTGACGGCCGTTCGGGAACGCGCTCATGAACATCCGACCCATCGCGAGCCACGACGCGAAGTCGAGCTGGTTGCCGCCCATGTAGGATTGACAGCGCGGCGAGACGAGCGCCCGCAAGCGTTCTTCGTCTTGGGCGTCCACCGCACGGTAGAGATTCAGGGCCAGGTCGCGATTCTGGTTTTGCTGCGTCATGATTTTCCTCGAGGTTGGTGAGCCCAACTCTCGAGGATCGCGGCGTTTCGGGCCATAGGGCAGATGCCCTAGACCTAGACGGCGGCGATACCGGACTTCATGGCGATCATGGTGGCAGCGGCTCGGGTGGTGACTCCGAGCTTTTCGAGCACGTGCTGGACGTGGTGGCCGGCCGTCTTCGTCGAGATGTCGAGTGCGGCGGCGATCTCTTTGTTCGTGAGGCCGCGAACCAGGAGCTTGAGTACCTCGAGCTCGCGGTCGGTGAGACCGCTCGGGCGCTGCGGCGCGCGCATCGCGTGGCCCGTCGCGCCCAAGACCGCCGCCACGGCTTCGGGACAGAGCTTGCCGCATTTCGCCATCGCACCGAGCTCGGCCGCGGCGCGATCGGCGTCGAAGGCCGCGCGCTGGGGGCGCGCCTCGCGCAGCGCCTGGTACACGTCCGACGCGGCCAGGACCC